>CBFGWO010000024.1:0-28422 GCA_965652595.1 uncultured Cellvibrio sp.
CTGATAGCCCCTATAACATTAAGGGCCTAAAAGACTGTGTTTGGCCGATTAGGGCCATGTTGGCGTTATTGGATAAGGTTTAGTTATAGGAACTCTACATATTCCTTGAGGATAGATACTGTTTTGGGAAGCTGTTGTTTTTGAAGTGTCGCTAAAAAATTCTCTACATCAACTGCTGGATTTTTTAACGATAGTCGCTGGGCACGGATAGCTTTACAGCAAATCGAGGGCGCCAGATCAAGCTGGTAATAAATAAAGTCATCGGGGTGGATCACTTCAATACCGTAGGGGTTCAGTGTCTCTTCGGGGAAGTCTTTAAGGTTAAAGGTCACTATGGCATCGGCGCCGCAACAGATAGCAGCGGCAAGTACATGCCTGTCGTCCGGGTCGGGTAGTGCAAGCCCTTCGATCACTGACTCATAGCCGGTCACCTTGGCATCCCTGACGTGGCTATCCATCAAGTCTTTCGTCCGCTCTAGTGTTTTTCGGCTGTGCTTGCCTTGGCGTAGTAGGGCGTTGATCCACTCCTCATGAATCTGATCCGTCCACTGGGCTTTGAATAGGTCGGTCATGGCTAGGCGCATCAATGTATCCCGCAAAGGGGCGGGATACATGACGCAGGCATCATAAATGACTGTGAATTTACTCATCGGGTTAGTACCCCATATCCTCTTCCTGAGACAGGGCAGCCAGTTCGTCCAATGCCTGGTTTCTTAGCCCATCTGTTCGTGCTTTGTAGTCCATTACGTCAGTTAGCAGAACCCGGCGATGGGTGCCGACCTTGCGGTAGGGTATATCCCCCTTTTCGAGCAAGCCCACCAGAAACGGTCGGCTGACGTTTAGGAGGTTGGCCGCCTCTTGGGTGCTGACCTCCTGATGGAGAGGGATCAGGCTGATGGCGTTGCCCTTGGATATTTCAGACAAGACATCCAGCAAAATCTGCAAAACATGGCCGGGCAGTACCAGGTCATCGGCTTCGCCGTTACTGCCACGTAGCGCGAGCTGGACTCGGTCGGTATCTGCATACTTGGACAGGGTGCGGCTCGAGACTTTGGCTTGCTCTACCTCTGCCGGGGTGGGTAGATGAACTATATTGTTTGCGGTCATTCTTGGTGTTCCCCTTTCGCCATATTGTGGTGCTAGTGGCTTTTTGTTGAATTGGCCAAAGCATAGCATATTCGAAATAAACGAAACATCCGAAATAAACTCCTCTAGGATTTTTGGGGAGTTTGCAGGCTCCACAAGGATCACTTATTTCATTGCTAATGCTAGTTGGCATTCTGTTTTTCATAACCTGTTGTTAAATAGAGGTTTTTTATTTTTTCGCTAATCGATTGCTGGGCGTCTGGCCCCCTCTGGCATTATTGGACAGTCTTAATAAAAAAATAAATAAAAACTATTGAGGTCAATCGTGTGATTAATATCTTCGGCTTCGTCGCGAGCTCTGGCAGGCATATAATGCAAAGCAATGCAGTGCATTACACGAGGTAAATCTTATGGGTATGACTAGCGTTAGAATGCCGGACGAGTTGCTGGAGCAGCTTGAGCAAACGGCAGAAAAACTCAGGCGATCCAAAGGCTGGATCATTAATGATGCGGTGAAAGAGTATCTGAGCCGTGAAGAACGTAAAGCCCAAATACTGGAAGAAACACGCGAAGCTTTGGCCGACATCAAGGCTGGCCGCGTAGCGGGCGGTGAAGAGGTTATGGACTGGCTGGAAAGCTGGGGTACTGACCAAGAGAAGGCACCGCCCACGCTATGATCTTGCAATTTACGCACAGCGCGCAAAGGGACTTAATTCGCTTGCGTGACTTTATTGCTGAGAAGAACCCCCAGGCTGCCGAGCGTGTGAGTTTGCGGTTAAGGGAATCCATACAGCGGTTAGTGGATCAACCGAATAGTGGGGTTAACCTGGCCGAGTTGCCGGGTATCCAGGACCTGATTGGTGGTGACTACATTGTTCGTTACACCGTGTTGGGCGAAGCCATCTATATCTTGCGTATATGGCACGGCAAAGAGGCGCGATAGCGCCATGTAAAAAGGGTAGGGAATGAGCAAATTTAACGAAGCCAAGCTGGAACAGGCGATTATCGAGCTGCTAAAGGGCCAGGGCTATCCGCACTTTAGCGGCGAGAGCCTGGGCTTGGCGCCCGGCGAGGTGCTGATAAAGGACGACCTGCGCCAGTTTTTGGCCCGCCAGTACGCGGCCGAGAAGATTACTCTCGGCGAAATAGACGCGATTATTCAACGGCTGGAGCGATTGCCCGCGCTGGATTTATACGACTCCAACAAAACCCTGCACACCCTGGTGGCCGATGGCTTTTTGCTCAAGCGCGAGCGCGCAGCGGGTGGGGCACAACAAAGCCAAAAAGATTTATACGTGCAGTTGCTGGATTACAGTGGCCTGCCAGCCCAGCGCATCCCCGAGGCCGGGGAGGTGGAGACTATCGTCCCCGACACCGCAATCGCCTATCCGGGTGCGGCTTACACTGCCGACCGCAATATTTACCGCTTGGTCAATCAGCTCACCATCGAGGGTAGCGAAAAGCGTATTCCCGATGCCATTTTGTATATCAACGGCCTGCCCTTGGTGGTGTTTGAGTTTAAAAGCGCCGTTCGCGAAGACGCCACCCTGCACGATGCCTACAAACAGTTAGTGGTGCGCTACGCGCGGGATATTCCCGAGCTGATGAAATACAACGCCCTGTGTGTGATCAGCGATGGCGTCAACTCGCGTATGGGTTCGCTGTTTGCGCCCTACGAATTTTTTTACACCTGGCGCAAGGTCACCGGCGACGAAAGTATCGAGCAGGATGGCATTAACGCGCTGCACACCATGATAGAAGGCCTGTTTGATTCAGTACGGTTGCGTGCGGTGATTCGCCACTTTATTTATTTTCCCGATACCTCCAAGTCACAGGCAAAAGTGGTGTGCCGTTACCCGCAGTTCTATGCGGCCAATAAGCTGTATGAAAATATTCGCTTGCATCGCAAACCGGCAGGCGATGGCAAGGGCGGCACCTACTTTGGCGCTACCGGTTGCGGCAAAAGTTTTACCATGCTGTTTTTGACCCGCCTGTTGATGAAGAGCGTGGAGTTTGAAAGCCCCACCATTGTATTGATTACCGACCGTACCGATCTGGATGATCAACTCTCCGGTCAATTCACCAACGCTAAAAACTATATTGGCGACCAAACGGTGGTAAGTGTGGAGAGCCGCGCCGATCTGCGCGAACTGCTCAAAGGGCGCAATAGTGGCGGGGTGTTTCTGACCACCATCCATAAATTTACCGAAGATACCGAGCTGCTCACTGAGCGCTGCAATGTGATTTGTATTTCCGACGAGGCACATCGCAGCCAGGTGAATCTGGATCAGAAGGTGCGCGTTACCGAGAAGGGCGTAAAGCGCAGCTACGGCTTTGCCAAATACCTGCACGACTCCCTGCCCAATGCCACCTATGTAGGCTTTACCGGTACGCCCATTGACGCCACCCTGGATGTGTTTGGCGAGGTGGTGGACAGCTACACCATGACCGAATCAGTGAAAGATGAAATCACCGTGCGCATTGTGTACGAAGGCCGCGCCGCCAAGGTGTTTTTGGATAACGACAAGCTGCGCGAGATAGAAGACTACTACGCTCGGTGCGCCGAGGAAGGCACCAGCGAATACCAGATTGAGGAGAGCAAAAAAGCCAGCGCCAATATGAGCGCCATTCTCGGTGACCCGGATCGTATCAAGGCGCTGGCAGCGGATTTTGTGCAGCACTACGAAACGCGAGTAGCAGAGGGCTCCAGCATCAAAGGTAAGGCGCTGTTTGTGTGCAGCAACCGCGAAATTGCTTACGCTTTTTGGCGGCAAGTGGTGGGCCTGCGCCCGGCGTGGAACGAGGTGCTGGCCGCCGATGCCGGTGCTGAACTTTCTGATCAGGACAGAAAAGACATCAAGCCAATGGAGCGGATCAAGATGATCATGACCCGCGGCAAGGACGACGAAAAAGCGCTTTACGACATGCTCGGTACCCAGGAATACCGCAAGGAGTTGGATCGCCAGTTTAAAAACCCAAAATCCAATTTCAAAATCGCCATTGTGGTGGATATGTGGCTGACCGGTTTTGATGTGCCCTTTCTGGATACCATTTACATCGACAAACCCATCCAGCGTCACAACCTGATCCAGACCATCTCGCGGGTTAACCGCAAGTATGAAGGCAAGGACAAGGGGCTGGTGGTGGATTACATCGGCATCAAAAAGCAGATGAACCTGGCGTTGGCCCACTACAACAAGGCTGATCAGCAGAATATCGAGGAAATCAACCAGTCCATTATTGTGGTGAAAGACCACCTGGATTTGCTGAACAAGATATTTTACAAATTTGATTCAAGCAGCTATTTCAATGGCAGCCCGCTGGAGCAGTTGAGCTGCCTTAACCGCGCGGCGGAGTACGCCCAGCTTACCGAGAAGATCGAAAAGCGCTTTATGGCACTGGTAAAACGCCTGAAAGCGGCCTACGACATCTGCTGTGGCTCAGAGGGCATCAGCCAGGCCGAGCGCGACCTGATTCATTTTTATCTGGCAGTGCGTTCCATCGTTTTCAAACTCACCAAAGGCAATGCCCCAGATATCGCCCAGATGAACGCCCGCGTGCGCGAAATGGTAGCCGAGGCACTGAAAGCCGACGGCGTGGAGGAGATATTTAAGCTGGGCGACGAGAGCGCCGGGGCCATGGATATCTTCGATGACGATTACCTGGCCAAAATCGAGAAGATCAAACTGCCCAACACCAAAATCAAACTCTTACAGCAACTGCTGGCCCGCGCCATAGAAGATTTTAAGAAAATCAACAAAGCCAAAGGCATCGACTTTGCCAAAAAATTTCAGTCGTTGGTTGAGCAGTACAACGAGCGCAAGGAAGACGATGTTTTGGTGAGCAATGTGCTGGATGATTTCTCGGGCGAGATTGTGGACTTGATTCATGCGCTGAAAAAAGAGCGAGAATCCTTCGCTGACCTCGGCATTGATCTGGAAGAAAAAGCCTTTTATGACATCCTCAAGGCATTAGCCGTTAAATACGACTTCAGCTACCCAGAGGATAAACTCCTGACACTGGCCGCTGCCGTTAAAGTGATTGTAGATGACAAGGTAAAATACACCGATTGGAGCCAGCGTGCAGATATTAAAGCTGAGCTAAAGGTTGACCTGATTCTGGTGCTAGCCAAGCACGGCTACCCGCCCGTAGACCGGGATGAGGTGTATAAAGAAATTTTTGAGCAGGCAGAGAATTTTAAAAAATACCAGAGCACCACTTTGTAACTTCCTTGTTTGGCAAAGCGGCTGATCGTTAAACGAGCGTTTTGTCATTAGGGCGCAGAAAAATGGCTGTTGTATTTTTCCGGAATGCCGTCGATAGGTTTAATTTTAATGCGGCGGAAAAACACCTCGCCAGCTTCACTCTGCAACAAAATCTGCCCTTTGGTGAGCGGAACCACTTTGCCATCTGCTTGGGTATAGCGTGAATTTTTTAATGCCATTACCAGCTCGCCGTTGACGATGTGCAGGCTTTTGTCGCCATAGGTAATCAAATCCAACCGATTCCACTCGCCCTTGGGTTTTTCCGCATTGTGACTGGCGCGACAGTGAATGCCTGCGCCACCTGGGCCAAAGGCAATAAAAGGTGTTTTGGGATTGTAGATATAATCTTTTGCGCCCTCGGGCTTTTCGCAGCGAATATCGATTTGTGAGCCCGCAATCTGCCACCAGTCGCCATTGCCGCCTTCGATAATTTGAAACTCCTGCGACAGCGCCCAGGCCTTCCAGTAATCCACGCCGTGCTCACCAATAGCGTGATACAAAATCCCGCTATCCAACTCCAAATCCAAACGCGGCTCCCACTTCTGGCTGCCCCATTTGAATTCCAGACTCAGCTGATAATTTTCAAATGACTCGCGCGTGTACACACTGCCGTAAATCTCCCCGGAAATGCGCAACACCGGCTCGCCATCCACCATGCTCACGGTGAATACATCACGGTCATTGCGCCCATGACCGAGCGGCCGCACGTATTTGCCTTCAGCGTCTTTGGGAGCATCGGCAATGGGCGTGTCCGAATTCGGAAAGCCCAGATAGGTGTTCCATTGGGTAAGATCTTTGTCCAGCAAATGTGTCCAGTTGTCGCCATCGGCGTGGGCTGAGATTGATGAAATGGAGAGGAGCAATAGGCTAGCAGAAAGTAATTTTTTCATGTTTTTACCGCATTAGTCATTTTGTGTTTGAACGATTTTTTTCCAGAACAGCACAGTGTGAGGCCGGGATTGGGGTAGGAACTTTCAAGACCATCGTCCGCGGGATGCGGACGTTGAGCCCCCATGGACGACCCACAAGGATGTGGGAAGTGCCCCGAAGCGACTGGAGCGCGCAGGGGCCGGGTTTACGGCGTGTCTTGAAAGTTCCTACCCCAAGCGCGGCTGGATTCCCTGGGCCGTTATGTTTTTGGAGTGCGGTGAATATCGGGAATACGTTGTTCCCGATGAGTTATAGCGCTTGTTTTAGCAAGGCTTGTATTGGGTGTGGTAGCTGTTGTTTGTCAATACGTTTTACTTGGCTGCGACAGGAATAACCCGTTGCAACCAGCCGATCTTTGTTGGCTGGGTTGTTAATTACTTCTGTCCAAGATAATTGATAAATCTTTTTCGAGGTTTCCACGTTATCCGCTTCATGGCCATAAGTTCCCGCCATGCCGCAACAGCCGGTTTCAATCACCTTGAGCGATTGTCCAAGCGCGCTGAACAAGGTTTGCCAATCGCGAATCGATGAAACGGCATTAGTCTTTTCGGTGCAGTGGGCGAGCAAGCCAAATTCACCTTGAGCAAACAGCGAGGCTTTTTCGGCTAGGGTATCTTTTTGCGTTGCTAACCATTCCTGAACCAATTGCACCTTGGGCGCCTTATCTCCCAGCACCTTTTTGTATTCAGCGCGGTAAACCAGCGTCATAGCTGGCTCCAAACCGATTAACGGCACGCCGGATTCCGCGAGCTTATTCAAATGTGTAGCGTTGGTCTCGGCAGCCTTGGCAAAGGCTTTAAGAAAGCCGTGTACTTGTAAGGGTTTGCCATTAGGTTTGAAAGGCGCGACTAACGGCGTAAAGCCCAGTTTTTGCAGGAGTGTTAGCGCGTCCAGAACAAAACCGGTTTCAAAATAACTGGTGAAGGCGTCCTGCACCAGAATCACGGCTTTGGCTTTTTGGTCGGCGCTCAGTTGCGCGAGTGTTTCCGGCGTGGCGTAGGGGATGTGCATTTGTTGCAGTGCCGAATCCAAACGAATACCCGTGAGCAATGGGCTGTCCACCATACCCACCAGCTTGCCCATCAGTTTTTGCAGCAGGCGCGGTTTCATCAGGGCGTTGTATAGCCAGGGCACCCGCGCCAGGGTGGGAATCATAAATTCCAGACCGCCGACAAAATAATCCTTGAGCGGGCGCAGGTAGCGGCTGTAGTACAGCTCCAAAAATTTGCTGCGAAATTCCGGCACGTCCACCTTGATCGGGCACTGGCCCACGCAGGATTTGCACGCGAGGCAGCCCATCATGGATTCGTGTACTTCGTGCGAAAAGTCGTAGTCACCCCGCTTTTTTTGCCAGGTGTTTTTGATGCGCGTGGGTAAGCTGAACAAAAAGCTGCGCTGTTTAATGTCCGCGCTTTCGCTCACCGGATTTACCCCACGCTCACTTAACTGCTTGAGCCATTCGCGCATTAGCGAGGCGCGGCCCTTGGGCGAGTGTTTGCGCTCGCGGGTGCCCTTCCAGCTGGGGCACATGGCATCGTTAGGGTTCCAGCTGTAACACAGGCCGTTGCCGTTGCAGTGCATGCCTTCGCTGTAGGCTTCCCACACTTGTACAGGAATCTTGCGGTCTTCCTGGCCGCGCGTGGTTACCTCGTCAATTTTCAGCAGTTGGCTGGCAGCGCTGGGGGTGGCAATTTTGCCGGGGTTTAATTGGTTGTGCGGATCAAACTCGTGTTTGACGCGTTGAATCTGCGGGTAGAGTTCACCAAAAAATTGCGGTGCATATTCCGAGCGCACACCCTTGCCGTGTTCGCCCCAGAGCAGGCCGTTGTATTTTTGTGTGAGTGCTACCACGCGGTCGCTGATCACGCGAACCATTTTTTCTTGCGCTGGATCTTTCATGTCCAGCGCCGGGCGCACATGGAGCACACCGGCATCCACATGGCCGAACATGCCGTAGCTGAGTTGGTATTCGTCGAGGATGGCGCGAAATTCCAGAATAAAATCGGCGAGGTTTTCCGGCGGTACTGCCGTGTCTTCCACAAAGGGCATAGGGCGAATTTCGCCTTCCACATTGCCCAGCAAGCCCACAGCTTTTTTGCGCATGCCCCAGATTTTGCTGACCGATTCACTGCCCCAGGCAATGGAGTAGCTGATGCGGCCGGTGTGGGTTTGCTGCGCCTGTTGATCCAGCAAGTCCGTCAGGCGTTGGATTTCGCTGCGCAGTTCTTCATCGGAATCGGCGGTGTACTCCACCAGGTTAATACCTTGAATTTTTTCGCCCGACGCGGGCGCCGGGAAAAATTCAGACACGCTGTGCCAGACGATATCCTTCATCGCCAGGTTGAGCACCTTGGAGTCCACGGTTTCGATGGAAGTGGGGTTGGCCTTCATCAACTCGCTGGCATCGCGCAGTGCCGCGTTAAAGTCGCGGTAGTTGACGTTGATCAGCGCGCTCACCTTGGGCACCGGCAGCAAGTTGATTTTGGCTTCGGTAATAAACCCGAGTGTGCCTTCGCTGCCGCACAAAATATTGTTGAGGTTAAAGCGGCCCTGGTCATCGTAGATATGGGCCAGGTCGTAGCCGGTGAGGCAACGGTTGAGTTTGGGAAACTTGGCGGCGATCAAGTCGTTGTGATCGCGGGCTATGTCTTTTAGTACGCGATGAATTTGGCCGATGCGATCCTGGCGCTCGCAGGTGGCTGCGAGTTCTTCGTCACTCAAGGGGCCGGATGTCCACTGGCTGCCATCGAGCAACACGGTTTGCAGCTCCAGCACATGGTCGCGGGTTTTGCCATAGCGGCAGGAACCCTGGCCCGAGGCATCGGTGTTGATCATGCCGCCGAGGGTGGCGCGGTTGCTGGTGGAGAGTTCCGGTGCAAAAAATAATCCGTGGGGTTTGATGGCGGCGTTGAGCTGGTCTTTCACCACGCCACACTCCACCCGTGCCCAGCGTTCTTCAAGGTTGATCTCCAAAATACGGTTCATGTATTTGGAGGTGTCCACCACCAGGCCGTCGGTGAGCGACTGGCCGTTGGTGCCAGTGCCGCCGCCCCTGGGGCCCAGCACAATTTCACAAAATTCCGGCCTTTGGCTCAGTTGGGTGAGTAGCACCAGATCCTGACTATCGCGCGGGTAAACCACGCCTTGGGGCAGCACTTGATAAATCGAGTTATCGGTGGCCAGCACCGTGCGGTTGGCGTAATCGGGGCTGATATCGCCGCGAAAGCCACTGTGGCGCAGGGCGTCGAGAAAGCTCAGGTAGCGGGCTTGAACCGGGGATGTGTGTTGAATGCGTGGGATCATGGCGACCATCGGGTAGGGTTACAACCAGGGTGACAGGAGCGGCGCCATTCTACGCATTTAACCGGCGCTTGAAAAATGCAGGAACATCACCACCCACATGGCCACCACCAGTAATAAGCCGAACCAAAACGCCAGCATCCTGTGTATTACGTTGTTGTAGGTCAGGTGTATCAGTGCATGAGCCACGCGGCTGGCAACAAACAGCCAGGCCAGGGTTTGCATCAAGGGGCCACTGAGGCTGGTTTGCAGGGTCATCAGGCAGGTGATGTAAAAGAGCAGCGGAATCTGGAATAGATTGTTGAAGTGGTTTGACGCCGCCAGCAGGCGCGCCGGTGGCTCAGTTTGCCCACTGTAGAGGCGGAAGTAGCCGATGGAAACCTCCCGGCGCTTGACCGCGCGAACGCGCAGGCTGAGCAGGTAAACACCCACCACCAGGGTGAGCAAAACCATGGCAAACATGGGATAGAACATGATGAGCTCCTTGCGGGAAATGGCTCGCCGCATCATACGGCAAATCCTTCGCGTCTGGCCTATAATGGCCGCCTTTGTTTCCCCGCTGGGGCCATTCCTCGGATAAAGACCATAGGACAAGTCTATGATTATTAAGCCAAAAGTACGCGGATTTATCTGCACCAACGCCCACCCACAAGGCTGTGCTGCCAATGTGCAGGAGCAGATTGCCTACACCCGCCAACAGGGCGCGGTAGCAGGCGGCCCTAAAAAGGTACTGGTGCTCGGTTGTTCCACCGGGTTTGGCCTGGCGTCCCGTATCACGGCGGCCTTTGGTTGCGGTGCTGCCACCTTGGGTGTTTGCTTTGAAAAAGAGCCTACAGAAACCAAAACCGCCACGGCGGGTTACTACAACAGTGCTGCTTTCCATGAGGCGGCCGAGGCGGCGGGTCTCTATGCCCATACTATTAATGGCGATGCTTTCTCTGATGCCTGTAAGGCCCAGGTGATTGAGCAACTGAAACAAGATCTGGGGCAAGTGGATCTGGTGATTTATAGTTTGGCATCCCCTCGCCGTACAGACCCGAAGACGGGTGAAGTGTATAACTCTGTTCTCAAGCCCATTGGCAAAACTTATGTCTCCAAAGGATTGAATACCGATACTCTCAAAATTTCTGAAGTGGCTATTGAGCCCGCCACCGAAGAAGAAATAGCTAACACTGTGAAGGTGATGGGTGGTGAAGATTGGGAATTGTGGATTGATGCACTCAAGCAAGCCGATTTACTGGCGGATAACTTCCAAACTGTGGCTTACACCTATCTGGGCGACAAGCTGACTTGGCCAATCTATGGACGTGCCACTATCGGTAAAGCCAAAGAAGACTTGGATCGAGCAGCCAAAGCCTTGAGTCAGCGTTACTCGGGCGAGGCGCGGGTTGCCGTGCTCAAAGCGGTAGTTTCCCAAGCCAGCTCGGCGATTCCGGTGATGCCTTTGTATTTGTCCATTTTGTTCAAAGTGATGAAAGAGCAGGGCAGTCACGAAGGTTGTATCGAGCAAGCCCAGCGGTTGTTTACTGAGTGCTTATATACGGACAGCCCGCGTTTGGATGCTGATGGCCGTTTGCGCGTAGATGAGAAAGAGCTGGATCGCGGTGTGCAGTCTCTGGTGGAGGATATTTGGCCTCAGGTGACGGAAGAGAATTTGTTTGAAATCACCGATTTTCAGGGCTATCGCGATGAGTTTTTGCGCTTGTTTGGTTTTGGTGTTGATGGGGTGGATTATGAGGCTGAGACCAGTCCTCTGGTAAAAGCCTACTTTTAACTTGGCTGGTGTCCTAACCCGAGCTTGGCCCACAGGGCCAGGCTCTTTTACTCCCCTTTGCCTTCAAGTAGTTAAAAATGCGTAAGATTATTGCGATTGATATGGACGAAACCCTGGTGGATACCATGGAACGCCATCTGGGTTGGTATAACCGTGAATTCAAACAAGCCCTGACCAAAGCGGATCTGGCGGGTACCAAGATTTATCACCGTGTGCCTGCTGAGCATGTGAGTGCGGTGCGCGCTTATCCTGATCATCCGGATTTTTTTGCGGACATTCCGGCCTTGCCCGATGCGATTGAGGTGGTGCGAGAGCTGCACGAGCGCTACGAGATTGTGATTGCGACGGCCGCCATGGAGCATCCCACTTCTTTTCCTGCCAAATATGAATGGTTGGTAAAACACCTGCCGTTTTTGTCGCCAATGAATTTTATTTTCTGTGGTAAGAAAAATCTGGTTAAAGCGGATTATCTGATCGACGATAGCTCGCGGCATTTCGAGGGGTTTTGTGGCCAGGGTATTTTGTTTACCGCGCCCCACAACCTGAATGAGGTTGTAGAGCAGCGGGTGGATAATTGGCAGCAAGTGCGGCAGCTGTTTTTAGCGGGTTGAGTGGGCATAAGTAAGCGCCAAGACCTACAGCGGCTGCCAAAACCTTTCACTGCGCGGCAGAAAATGATTGTCGTAGTTTAGCGAGAGCACCAGTTGCCTGCTGCGCCCGACAATTTCGCCGCGTGGCACAAAGCCAATAAAACGCGAGTCGGCGCTGTTGTCGCGGTTATCACCCAGCATCAGGTAGTGACCTTCGGGTACCAGCACCTCGTCAAAACTGCTAAAGCTCACCGCATCCGGGTTGATGCGGACGGTATAGCTCAACTCGCCAAAGGTTTCTGTGTAATCAGCGCCTTCCGTGTGCTCTTCCAGCAGGCGATATTCCAGCGCCTGGCCGTTAATCCACAAGCGGTTATTGCGCATGGCCACCTTGTCGCCCGGTAGGCCTATCACACGTTTCACCAGCCGCTTGTCAGAAACCGCCGATTCAAAAACGACTATTTCACCGCGCACCGGGTCGTCGAGTTTCACGAGGGAGTGGGTGGTAAAGGGCACGCGCAGATCATAGGCCATTTTATTGATCAGAATGCGGTCGCCTTCAATAATCGTGGGCTTCATGGAGCCGGTGGGTACGTCGTTCCAGTCGGCGACAGCACTGCGAAAGACCAGCATCAAGACAATAAACAGTAGAAAGCCGCGATACTCCTTCCACGAAGCCTTGAGTGAGTGGACTAGAGGGTGCTGGCGAAAACTCTGCCGGGCTGGGTGGCGTTTCATGTGCGGGTTCCTTTGCCAAGGTGGTGGGTCGGATAGATGACTTGCTTAGGACGACTTGGTAACCTGCCAGTTCCCTCGCAAAACAAAAATTGCTTATGTCCCTGGTTTCTCATTTACGCGGTGTGTTGACCACTTTGCTCTTTGTGCTGGCCACAGTGCTGGCCTTTGTGCCTTTGTTTCCGCTGTCACTGCTCAAACTCATCCCCTTTGCTCCCTGGCAGCGCCTGTGTCGGCGGTGGCTGGATGGGATTGCCAGTGCCTGGATCAGCGTTAACTCCTGGCATCAGAGTTGGTTGGCGGGAGCGCGCATCGAGCTGGAGGGCGATCTGGATTTGCGCCGCGACGAGTGGTACATGATGATCGCCAACCACCAGTCCTGGGTGGATATTTTGGCGATTTTGCGGGTGTTTAACGGCCGCATTCCCTATGTGAAGTTCTTTCTCAAGCAGTCGCTTATCTGGGTGCCGTTTTTGGGGATTTCCTGGTGGGCGCTGGATTTTCCGTTTATGCGCCGCTATTCCAAGGAGCAGCTCGCGCGTGATCCGTCGCTCAAGGGCAAGGATATCGAAGAAACCCGCCGCGCCTGCGAGAAGTTTCGCGAGAATCCGGTCACCATTATCAATTTCCTGGAGGGCACGCGCTTTACCCCCGCCAAACACGCCGCCCAGGGTTCGCCCTACCGGCATCTACTGATTCCCAAGGCGGGCGGTGTTTCTTTTGCGCTCAGTGCCATGGATGGTCAGCTGCACCGCTTGCTGGATGTGACCCTTTACTACCCCGACGGTATACCTACCTACTGGGAGTATGCCTGCGGTAAGGTAGGGCGGGTGTGTATTCGGGTGGAGCAGCGACCGCTGGACTCACAGCTTTTGGGAAATTATTTAAGCGATGAGTCTTATCGGGCGACATTTCAAGCCTGGGTTAACCAACTCTGGCAGGAAAAAGATCAGTTGCTTACCGCCATGGCCGAGCGCAACCAACAAGCTCGATCGAATCTGGACCCACCAGAAACTGCATAGGAGCCAATACCATGCTGGATACCTCCAATCATCGTCTTGCGGACCTTTTTGCCCAATTGGGCCTGCCCAATTCGCCCAGGGACATAGAGGCCTTTGTGCGCCGTCACCGCCCCTTGCCCCAGGCGGAACTCCTCTCCCAAGCCAGCTTTTGGAATCCTTCTCAAGCGACCTTTTTGCGTGAAGCCATTCGTCAGGACTCAGTATGGGCTGAGGTGGTGGATGAGCTGAACTTGCTGCTGCGGGATTAGCCTTTTCGACTTTTTTTGATTGACTCGGCTTGCCCCAATCCGTAACTTGCGCGCCGAGGTGTCTGACGGGCCATCCCACGGGAATCGGCCAGGGTCAGAGTCAATGGGAATCTGGTGCGCACTTGCAAAGCCAGAGCTGCCCCCGCAACGGTAGGTGTTTTCAACAACACAAGTCCGATACCAGCCTCGCCAACCTGTCATTCACGATGTCGCGGAGGGCTGCATCGGTGGAAATTTGTGTCGTTTTTTTGCGATTCCCTTTTCCGCTTTCCCTCCCTCATCCCTTTTTTGGATTGAGGATCTACCATGTCAAAACCATCATTCTTTTGGTTGGCCAGCAGCCTGAGTGCCGCTGTGGCTATGTCGCCGCCTGCTCTGGCAAATGCCGACAACCCCGAAAACATTTACGTGAGCGCCACCCGCTCTGAAACTGCCCAATTACCTGTGGCGACCCAGATCAAGGTTATTACCCGTGAAGAAATTCGCGTGAGTGGGGCGAAACTGGTTTCTGAGGTGCTACAGACACAGGCAGGTATTCAACTGTCCGACGCCGATGGCAGCGGTATGCGCAGCGTATCTGTTTCCATGCGCGGACTTGCCGGTGCCAACAATGTGTTGGTGTTGGTTGATGGTCGCAAACTCAACAACCCCAGTATCGCATCACCAGCGCTCAATGCGATTGCTGTGCGCGATATAGAGCGTATTGAAATTGTGCAGGGCAGCGCCGGTGTGCTCTATGGTGATCAGGCGGTGGGCGGTGTGATTAATATCATTACCCGTCGCGCGGCTGCTGGAGAAATCCGGGGCGCCGTCAGTGCCAAGATTGGCAGCGACAAGCTGAGAGACTACGGTGTAAACCTGGGTCAAGGATTTGCCAATGGTTTGAGTTACAACCTCTCACTGCAAAAACGTGACGCCGATAACTACCGTGACAACAACAACTCTGCCTATGACAGCCAGCTACTGAACCTGCGCTACGCTCACAAGCGTGGTTATGTGTTTATCGAAGGTCAGTCGATTGACGATGAGCTGCGCACGCCTGGCTCACTGTCGGATGCACAGGCAGCGCAAAATCCTCGACAAACGAATACGCCCAATGATTACAGCAACCAATATACCGATCTGCTGCGGTTGGGTGCAGGGCAGACCTTGACGGACAATTTGCAACTTTTGTTGGAGTACTCAGACAGGGACGAAGAGGGCGAATATTTTTACGATGACTATTTTTACGGCTCCAATCCGGCGCCCACCCACTACTCGATGCAAGTAACGAGCTTGACGCCGCGCTTGATTGGCAGCTATGCAACTGCTCAGGGTCAGGCTATTGTCACCCTGGGTTATGACCGCGTAGACAGTGACTATGAAAGCGACAATATCTATTCGACGGTCAATTCCAGTCAGTTGCAAGAGAGTGTTTACGGTCAGCTGATTTATCCGCTGCTACCCAAGCTGATCGCCAATCTTGGTGTGCGTCAGTCACAGGTAAAAGACAACAATCGGCTCTTGGATGAGCGCCAGGATGACAAATTAACCGCCAGTGAGTTTGGCTTAAGTTATCAGCTGTCCGGGGGCTGGAGGCTCTTTGGCCGTTACGCCGAAAGTTTTCGCTTTGCCAACCCCGATGACAACAACCGTGTGGCAGAGGATCTCGTGTTTCTTAAGCCGCAAACAGGTGAATCCTGGGAGCTGGGTGCTCAATGGCAGGGCGATGCTATTCAGCTTTCTTCTGCGTTTTACCGCCTGGAGCTGAACGATGAAATTGTTTTTGATGCTATTAATTTCATCAATATTAACTTGCCCGCCTCCGAACGTCGGGGGCTCACCCTGGACATGGAGGTGCGCCCGCTGGATTCGATGGTCGTGCGGATGAACTACACCTACACAGATGCCGAAGCCATTGAAGGTGCTTATGCGGGAAATGCGGTGCCTTTTGTTGCGGAAAACACCGGCTCGATGGTGTTGGTCTACGAGCCGATGGACACCTTGAGTTTTTCGCTGGAAACTCTCTACACAGGCTCGCGCTTCAAGGCGGATGACGAGGCTAATATTGGTCCAAAACTGGCAAATTATTCGGTAGTCAATTTGACGGCGGGATACAGCCTAGGTCAACTGGAACTGAGTTTTCGCGCGAACAATATTTCTGATGAACGCTATGCGGGTTTCCACTCTGTGTGGGGCCAATACCCACAGCCGGAGCGCAACTATACGCTCGGCGCGAGCATTCGTTTCTAGCCATAGTCAATACAGGGCCCCGATCAGGTGTTTGGGGCCTTTCACAACAAGGGTATACAGAAGTTGTTAATGAGGTGTTGTCCATGACTGATAGCAAACAGCATAAGCACCAGGAGCGCATGCAACAGCGCAAGCAGCTGGTAGACGCGGCCATCGCCCGTGCTGACGAGGACAGGGGCGTGGTTATTGTGCTTACGGGTGACGGCAAGGGTAAAAGCTCTTCGGGCTTTGGCACGGTACTGCGTTGCCTGGGGCACGGCTACAAGGTGGCGGTGGTGCAATTTATTAAGGGCACCTGGGAATGCGGTGAAAAAAACTTTTTAACGGAGAGTGTGTTTCGCGGTGCCAGCCCACAAGTGGAGTACTACGTGATGGGCACTGGCTTTACCTGGGAAACCCAAAATGCCGAGCTGGATCGCCAGGCCGCTGAGAAGGTGTGGGCAGAATGCGAGCATGTTTTCCGCGATCCTGAAATCCATTTGGTGTTGCTCGATGAGCTGACCTATATGCTCAACTACAAGTATTTGGATAAAGACAAGGTATTGGAGGCTATTCGCAATCGGCCGCACAACCAGAATGTGATTATTACCGGGCGCGGTGCCAAGCAGTATTTGCAGGAGCTGGCAGATACGTTTAGCGAAGTTAAAGCGGTGAAGCATGCGTTTGACGCGGGTATCAAAGCGCAGAAGGGGATCGAGTGGTAATTGCAGAATAAAAATGCAGGAAGGCACCTCCCTGTGCCTTGAAAGATCTGTGTGCTATCGATTATTTCCAAATCTCAAACAAACCGGCGTTCAACCAAAGGTGCACGGCAATACTAGCGGCGTAGCCCAGTGCGATCACCGGGGTCCAGCGCAAGTGACCCATAAATGTGTAGTAGCCACGCGCCTGGCCCATCAAGGCAACACCCGCTGCAGAACCAATCGACAACATGGAACCACCCACACCTGCTGTTAAGGTGATCAACAACCAGTCGCCGTGTGACATTTCTGGCTGCATAGTCAGCACCGCGAACATCACCGGAATGTTATCGATGACTGACGACACCACACCAAGAATGATGTTGGTGGTGGTTGCCCCAAGACCTGTGTAAAGCACTTCAGACATCAGCGCCAGGTAACCCATAAAGCCCAGGCCACCCACACACATCACCACGCCGTAGAAGAACAACAAAGTGTCCCACTCGGCGCGGGCGATACGGTTAAACACATCAAAAGGTACTACATCGCCCAGGCGACGAATCGCTTCTTGGTCGCCTTTGCTTTCGGCGATAGCGCGCTTGCGCGCCAGAGAGCTGGGCAGGGTTTTGCGCAAAAAGAATCCAAAAAACTGCAAGTAACCCAGGCCCATCATCATGCCCAGAACCGGTGGCAGGTGCAGGAAGGTGTGACAAGACACAGCGGTGGCAACCGTAATCAAAAAGAGCGTGAGAATGCGCAGGGCACCGCGCTTGAGTTCGACCACTTCATTGGCTGCCGAGGGCTGACGGTTTTCAATAAAGAAGTGCATGATCACCGCTGGCACCAGGAAGTTAACCGCCGAAGGGATAAAGAGTGCAAAGAATTCGTGAAACGGAATGACGCCAGCCTGCCACACCATCAGGGTGGTGATATCACCAAAGGGGCTGAAGGCGCCGCCGGCGTTAGCCGCAATCACCACGTTGATACAGCAAAGGTTGATAAAGCGCTTGTCACCTTCACCCACTTTCATCACCACCGCGCACATCAACAGGGCGGTGGTGAGGTTGTCGGCAATGGGTGAGATAAAAAAGGCGAGCAGGCCGGTAAGCCAGAAAAGTTGCTTGTAGCTGAAGCCCTTGCGAATCATCCAGGCTCTCAAGCCGTCGAACAAGCGGCGCTCGTCGAGGGCGTTGATGTAGGTCATCGCCACCAGCAGGAACAGCATCAGCTCCGCAAATTCCAGCAGTGTGTGACGGAAGGCGTGCTCCGCACTCTGCTGCATGCCGCCAGCGGTATACACAATGCCGATCGCGATCCAGATGATACCGGCGGCAACCAGCACCGGTTTGGATTTGCGCAGGTGCAGGGCCTCTTCGGCCATCACCAGCACATAGGCCAAGGCAAAAATAATCAGGGCAAAGTAACCGACACCGGAGCGGGTGAGATCCAACTCGCCCACCGCAGCAAAAACGGGGGAGCTAAACGCGGCAAGCAACGCCGCCAGGGCCAGAAGTGGCCAGCGCATTTTGGGGTACATGGTAATTTTCCGAGCTGTGAGTATTGACCTGGCACACCTTACAGGGTGGCCGGAGTAAAAAGGCGCGCAATTTTAACACAAGGCAAATCGGTATTTAGTAGCTATTTGGGGGGATGTCAGGCTTTTTGTCTTCAGAAAGGCGTGTTAGCCACCAGCCTTGGAGGCGATTCGTTAAATCTTACAAATATGCCAGCCAGTTCCCCTTCACTTGCTCGCTGGTTCACATCTCCGCGATGGGCTGGCGGGTTAGTCTTGACGCGTAGTAATAGCTACAACGAAAGACGTACAACGAAAAACTGATAACGAAAAATCCAGCCCAAACTAACCATAACCAAATGGAGGTGTGTATGCCCTCAGTGCCGACCCTCACCCGGGTGGTGAGAGCCCCTGACATCGCGAGCCAAATCCTGACCAATAATCCCACGCAAAGTCCGGCGCCCGCTGCTGTTGGTCGCCATCTATTGGATCTTCCCCCTCAAATCCTGTCGGAACATCGCTCCTGGATCAGCAGCGGGCACTGGCAGGGTATGTTCGACTGCGCTATCTGGCTGAGAACCCCCCAGGGTATCCAGCAGCCACTGCAATTGTTATTGCGCTATCAGGACAGCCAAGGCGAAAAATCCCTAGTGGTTGATCGCTGTGCGTCAGGCGCTTATCGCACGGTATTGCTCAATGGTAGCGTTATGCTGAGTGTGATGGGGCGCGTGCGCGAACTTTCACTAAGGCTTCTCAACGCCAGTCCCAGCATGGAAGCCCTGGTGGATGAGTGGCATCTGGTGCCCCAGCAACGCCGCTAGATTCGAGGCGCCTTGAAGCGCCGCTGCTATACTGGGTGGCAAATGGATTTGAACACTCTCTATGAAATTCGTCACCCGACTCCTGATCCTGTTAAGCCTCTCCCAAGTGCCCTCGGCCTTTGCCGAGGGCAACTTGTCTCCGCTGACCCTGGGAACCAATGTAACCGCCTCCTATGGTGCAGATCGCTCTGCACGCATTCAGGGTGGGTCGATAGAGCACATTGAATGCATATTTGCTCAGCTGGAGCTGCCCTATCAGATTGTCCATATGCCCTGGCGCAGAGCTCACCAGGAAGTTCACAAGCAATCCTTGGATGGCTTTTTTACCGCGATTTTAGTGGAGGACGCCGATGATCAGGGTGTGCTTTCTGATCCTTTGGTGCTTGAAAACTGGTACTGGTTTACGCCTGTGGCAAAGCAACTGCCGGATTCCTGGTCGGGCCACAAAATAGGCGCGATTATTGGCAGCCCCCAGGCGATCTGGTTGGCGCGCCAGGGGTATCCAGAACCTGTTGCGGCGAATAATTTGCCGCAGTTGGTAAAGATGTTAATGAGTGGTCGCATCGATGTGGTGCTGGCGGATAAAGAGCAATTTGAAAAGGTGGCAACGGAGCTGGGCATAGCAACCAGTCAATACGCCTACCGTTTTTATCGCTATATGCCTCTGGGTGTTTACTTCAGTCGTGCGGCTTTGGCCGAGCGAAACGATTTTTTGGCGCAATTTAATCGCCGGATATTTGTCTGTGCGCCCGATGCCTTTCAGGTTTCCGAGTACGAACGGGAAAAAATCAAGGAGCAGCTTATGCCCCTGATGATGGAGTGGATTCAGCGTCCCGGCGTGATTTCAGCGGTTGTCGAACAAAATCGTGTTCACCGCAGGTTGTCGCTGGATGAACTGCTGCAACGTGATCAGCAGTGGCAGGCGCTTTTTTATCAGGGATATAGCCCTTTGGCCCAAGCGCTGCTTGCGAATTCATTGTCAACGGAGCTGCGCGAACTCAAAGCAACAACGGGCAGTTTGGTCAGCGAAATTATTGTGATGGATGAGCGGGGCTTTAATGTGGGCGTGAGCGATATGACCTCAGATTACTGGCAGGGTGATGAGGACAAGTACTTACACGTTTTTGGTCGCCCAAAAGACACGCTCTTGTTTGATGCTGTGGTGTTCGATGAATCCACCCGCCGCTTTCAGGCACAACTGAGTTTGCAAATCTACAAACCAGGGATTCCGCAGGTTCAGGGCGTACTGACTCTTGGCGTGAATATCGAAAAGGCCCTGTCCTTGAGTGATTAAAAAAACGCATAAAAAAGCCGGGATATCCCGGCTTTTTTATGCGGAGGAGAAAAGACTTTACGCCTTGAGCGGCTTGTACTTCATCCGTTGCGGCTGAGCATTCTGGCCTTTGCGTTTAATCAGATCATCGTGGTACTCGGTGTAGTTGCCTTCAAAGAAGACGATATCCGAATCCCCTTCATAAGCCAGTATGTGGGTAGCGATACGATCCAGGAACCAGCGATCGTGCGAAATTACCAGCACACAACCGGGGAAGGCGAGAATCGCATCTTCCAGCGCGCGCAGGGTTTCAATATCCAAATCGTTCGAAGGTTCGTCGAGCAGCAACACATTGGCGCCTTGCTTCAAGGTGTTGGCCAGGTGCAGGCGACCGCGCTCACCACCGGAGAGTTCGCCCACACGTTTTTGTTGGTCAGAGCCTTTGAAATTAAAGCGGCCGATGTAAGAGCGTGAAGACACTTCGTAGTTGCCGATTTTCAAAATGTCATGGCCATCGGACACGGCTTCCCACACAGTTTTGCTGTTGTCCAGGTTGTCGCGACTCTGGTCGACAAAGGCAACCTGCACGGTTTCACCGATCACCACCTCACCGGCATCTGGCTTTTCCACACCGGCAATCATGCGGAAGAGCGTGGACTTACCCGCACCGTTGCCGCCGATAATACCTACTACAGCGCCCTTGGGTATGGTGAGGCTGAGATTGTCGATCAGCAGTCGATCGCCGTAGCCTTTAGACACGTTGTGAAACTCGATAACCTTGTCGCCCAGGCGTTCACCCGGCGGAATGTAGATTTCGTTGGTTTCGTTGCGTGCCTGAAATTCCTGGGACTGCAATTCATCAAAGCGTGCCAAGCGCGCCTTGCTTTTGGCCTGGCGACCCTTGGGATTTTGACGTACCCATTCCAATTCCTGCTTGAGTGCTTTTTGGTGAGCCGCTTCGGTGCGCTGTTCCTGCGCCAGGCGCGCTTCTTTCTGCTCCAACCAGCTGGAGTAGTTGCCTTCGTAAGGAATGCCCTGGCCGCGGTCCAGTTCCAGAATCCAGCCCGCCGCATTGTCGAGGAAGTAGCGGTCGTGGGTGATGGCTACGACTGTGCCGGTGAATTTTTGCAGGAATTGCTCCAGCCAGAAAACCGATTCAGCGTCCAAATGGTTGGTGGGTTCGTCCAGCAACAGCATGTCCGGGCGCGAGAGCAACACACGGCAGAGCGCAACACGGCGCTTTTCACCGCCGGAGAGTTTGGTAACGTCTGCATCCCATGGCGGCAAACGCAGAGCGTCGGCAGCCACTTCCAGAGTGTGCTCAAGGTTGTGGGCATCCCAGGCTTGAATAATGTCTTCGCACTTGGCCTGCTTTTTTGCCAGCTCATCAAAGTCGGCATCCGGTTCAGCGTAGGCGGCGTAGATGGCGTCCAGATCTTTCAGCGCGTCGACTGCTTCACGCACGCCGTCTTCTACGTTGCCGCGCACATCTTTGTTGGGATCAAGCTGCGGTTCTTGCGGCAAATAGCCGACTTTGATGCCGGGCATTGGTCGGGCTTCGCCGTTAAAATCCTGATCCACGCCCGCCATGATGCGCAGCAGTGTAGATTTACCCGAGCCGTTAAGACCGAGCACGCCAATCTTTGCGCCGGGAAAAAATGACAGGGAAATATCTTTCAGGATTTCGCGCTTGGGCGGCACAACCTTGCCAAGGCGATGCATGCTGTAAACATATTGAGCCATGATGGGTAACCCTCAAATAAATTATTCTTCCCGCGCTATGGCGCGGTAGGCGATGTCCTTGCGATAGAACATGCCTTTCCAGTGAATTTGTTCAGCCAAACGATAAGCCCTTTGCTGTGCTTCCTTCACGCTGGTACCCAAAGCCGTGGCACAGAGCACGCGGCCACCGTTGGTGACAGTCTGGCCGTTGTTTGTGGCAGTACCTGCATGAAACACTTTTTCGCCCGCTGTTTCGCTGGTGGGTAAGCCGGAAATCACATCGCCTTTGTCGTAGGCGTCGGGATAACCACCTGCGGCCAGCACCACGCCCACAGACGCCCGGCTGTCCCAATCGGCTGTGATCTTATCCAGATCGCTTTTCAAGGCCGCAAGGCAAAGCTCAACCAGATCGGATTGCAAACGCAGCATGATTGGCTGGGTTTCCGGATCGCCGAAGCGGCAATTGTATTCAATCACCTTGGGTGCGCCAGTGGCGTCGATCATCAGGCCAGCGTACAAAAAGCCCACGTAGGTATTGCCTTCGGCGGCCATGCCTTGGACGGTGGGATAAATCACTTCGCGCATCACCCGTTCGTGCACCTCGGGCGTCACCACCGGTGCGGGAGAATAGGCGCCCATACCGCCGGTGTTAGGGCCGGTATCCCCATCGCCCACACGTTTGTGATCCTGGCTGGTCGCCATGGGTAGCACATGTTTGCCATCCACCATCACGATAAAACTGGCTTCTTCGCCGGTCAGAAATTCTTCGATAACCACGCGACAGCCCGCATCGCCAAAAGCGTTGCCCGAAAGCATATCGCGCACCGCATCTTCGGCCTGCTGCAAGGTTTCGGCAACGATCACGCCTTTACCCGCCGCCAGGCCGTCGGCCTTGATCACAATGGGCGCGCCTTTTTCACGCAGGTAAGCGAGGGCAGGTTCTACTTCGACAAAGTTTTGATAATCGGCGGTGGGAATTTTGTGGCGCGCGAGAAAATCCTTGGTAAAGGCTTTGGAGCCTTCCAATTGCGCAGCGCCCTTGCTCGGGCCAAAGCACAAAAGCTTGCGCGCCTGAAAGTAATCCACCACGCCGGCCACCAGCGGCACTTCCGGGCCAACAATGGTGAGACCCACGTTATTTTGCTCGGCAAAATTTGCCAGAGCTTCAAAATTCAAAACATCAATCGCGACGTTTTCTAATTTTGGTTCCAACGCTGTGCCAGCGTTACCCGGTGCGACAAATACTTTTTCAACCTGCGCACTTTGCGCTGCTTTCCAGGCCAGGGCGTGTTCACGACCGCCGCTGCCAATAATCAAAACATTCATTATCGATGGTCCTGTTTTTTTGTTGGGTGCCAGCTGCGGGAGCTGGGTGATAGGGCGCGTACTTCTGAAAACGCATGAATACTTCCATGTAGCTCCCTCACTTCATCCATGAAGTGAGGGTTTCAGAAGTACGCGCCCTATCACCCAGCGGTGCCTCTAGCGACCCGTGATCGAAGCTCAAACTTGATGTTGGCACGGCGTCTTGCGGACTAGCCCCTGAGACCCTCACCGACAGGGTGCGGCAAGCGTTTGCAAAGCACCGCTTTGCGCGCAGCCAAACGCCGTCAATCTGTGATTGGCGGCAGGACCGCTTGCGGTCGGTGCGGAGCCCCCATGGATGGGTTCACGGCGTGTCTCAGGGGCTAGTGCGCAAGATGCCCTGGATTATTTTAGAGCACCAAAAGTCAATGACGGAAATGACGCATACCGGTAAACACCATTGCCATGCCGTGCTCGTCGGCAGCAGCAATCACTTCATCGTCGCGCAGGGAGCCGCCCGGTTGAATCACCGCCGCAATTCCCACTTTCGCGGCGTTATCAATGCCGTCGCGGAAAGGGAAAAAGGCATCGGAAGCCATCACCGAACCCGCAACCTGCAAGCCTGCATGTTCCGCTTTAATCGCGGCGATACGCGCGGAATTTACGCGGCTCATTTGACCGGCACCCACGCCGATGGTGGCGAGATCTCTGCCGTACACAATGGCGTTGGACTTCACCATCTTGGCGACCTTCCAGGTAAACAAAAGATCGCGCATCTGTTCTTCGGTGGGCACTTTTTTACTGACCACTTTCAGGTCGCTGGCGCTGATCATGCCGTTGTCGCGATCCTGCACCAGCAGGCCACCAGCAACGCGTTTGTAATCCAGATCCTGCGCCGCCGTGCCCCATTGGCCACACACCAGCAGGCGCACATTTTTCTTTGCCGCTACCACTTCACTGACGCCAGCGGCAACGCTGGGGGCAATGATGACTTCCACAAATTGCTTTTCAACAATAGCGCTGGCGGTCGCCACATCCAGCTCGCGGTTAAACGCAATGATGCCGCCGAAAGCGGATTCCGGGTCGGTATCAAAGGCGCGTTGGTAGGCAGAGAGCAAATTGTCGGCGCTGGCCACACCGCAGGGGTTGGCATGCTTGACGATAACGCAGGTGGGCGCATCGAAGAGTTTTACGGTTTCCAGTGCAGCATCTGTGTCGGCAATGTTGTTGTACGACAGCTCTTTGCCTTGCAACTGCTTGGCGGTGGCAATGGTGCCGGGAGCGGGATTTGTCTCAATATAAAATGCGCTTTTTTGATGAGAGTTTTCACCGTAGCGCAGGCTTTGCGCCTGGTGGAATTGGGTGTTAAAGGTGCGCGGGAAATCCGCATTGCCGCCTTCCACCATACGACCAAAATAGTTGGCGATGGCACCGTCATAAGCGGCGGTATGTTCGTAGGCTTTGATGGCGAGATCGAAACGGGTTTTCAGCGAGGTGCAGCCATTGTTGGCTTTCATTTCGTCGAGAATAATTGCGTAGTCAGCGGCGTTTACCACTATGTTGACGTGGGCGTGGTTTTTGGCTGCAGCGCGCACCATGGTGGGGCCGCCGATATCAACATTTTCCACCGCGTCTTCCAGTGAGCAGTCAGCCTTGGCGACGGTTTTTTCGAAGGGATAAAGATTGACAACCACCATATCAATCGCGTTGATGCCGTGCTGCGCCATCACGCCTTCGTCGGTGCCGCGACGCCCGAGAATGCCGCCATGTACTTTGGGGTGCAAGGTTTTTACGCGGCCATCCATCATTTCCGGAAAGCCGGTGTAATCGGACACTTCGATAGCGGGAATCTGGTTGTCGGTGAGCAGCTTGAAGGTGCCGCCAGTGGAGAGTATCTCCACACCCTGCGCGTGCAGCGCTCGGGCAAATTCGACGATACCGGTTTTGTCGGACACGCTGATCAGCGCACGCTTGACGGGAACGAGATTGACACTGGACATCTTACTGAGGTTTCCCCATGGTTAACTGTGATTCTGCAACGGGTTAAAAAAGCAAAAGGGGTGGTTGTGATCCACCCCTTTTTGGCAGGAGTGCCCGGCGCACTCTGCAATACCGCCTTAGAGCAGGCCGTATTGCTTTAATTTTTTACGCAGGGTGCCGCGATTAAGGCCGAGCACCTGGGCAGCGCGCGTTTGATTGTGACGAGTGTATTTCAGTACCACTTCGAGCATGGGCGCTTCGACTTCGGCCATTACCATGTCGTAGACATCGCTGACTTCCTGGCCATCGAGATTTTGGAAGTAGTTTTCCATGGCTTGTTCAACGCAGCCGCGCAGCGATTGGGCTTGGGCTGCCTGGTTGAAGGTGGTGTTGGCTGCTGGGGCTTCTTTAATCAACGTTGCTGTGTTCATGCCGCTTTGTCCTCTCTCGTAATCAGCTGTTCAAAAAATTGTTGAACGCTGGCATGTTGTTCATTTGCGCTTTCAAGGCGATTAAACGCCTTGCGAAATTCCTCGCTGCCGGTGAGTGTTTGCAGGTACCAGCTCACGTGTTTGCGAGCGATACGTGGCCCCATAACGTCACCGTAAAAGCGGTAGAGTTCGCGCAGGTGGTTTTCAAGAATGTCCCTGACTTCTGTCAGGGGCGGTTCGGGTAACTCTTCACCAGTCCGGAGATAGTGATCAATTTCCCGGAAAATCCAGGGCCGCCCTTGAGCGGCCCTGCCAATCATTACTGCTTGTGCGCCCGTGTAATCCAGCACCTGGCGCGCCATCACGGGTGAACCTATATCGCCGTTGCAAAACACCGGGATGCGCACCTCTTGCACCACGGCGGCAATAGTGTCGTACTCGGCTGTGCCAGAAAAGCCACAGGCGCGTGTACGACCGTGCATCGCCAGGGCAGCTATGCCCGCATCCTCGGCGATACGCGCAATACGCAGTGCGTTGCGTTCCTCCGGACTCCATCCGGTGCGACACTTGAGGGTCACTGGCACAGAAACTGCGCCCACAACAGCCTGCAAAATATCGGCCACCAGCTTTTCGTCTTTTAACAGCGCAGAACCCGCTGCCTTTTTACAGACTTTTTTGGCCGGACAGCCCATGTTGATATCAATAATCTGCGCGCCCATGTCGGCGTTCAGTCGCGCGGCTTCCGCAAGGCTTTGCGCATCACCACCGGCAATTTGCACCACTATGGGTGCAGGTTCGCCGCGATGGTCCAGGCGCAACTGACTTTTACGACTACCCCACAAGCTGGTGTCTGCCGTGACCATTTCGGAAACTGCCATGCCTGCACCGAGGCGGCGACACAGCTGACGAAAGGGTCTGTCGGTAACGCCAGCCATGGGGGCGAGTATGGCCTGGCTGTCGATACGATAGGGGCCAATTTGAAACACTGGCGCGCTCCGGGAGGCGATTAGGCGGTTGCTATGACTGCGCAAATTCGCCGCTGTTGCAAAGGAAGCGGCCTTTTTGACCCTGCGCAAAGGGCCGCCATGATACCGCTTTGAATCTTCAATGGGAACGCAAAAAAAGGAAAATTTGCTGTTTTTTTGAGCAATTTTTTTGAGCAAAAAGGTTGATTTTTTTATTCTTTCCGCTTGAGATCACAGCGGCTCAATTTTGTAGTTCACCGCCTCTTCACCGGGATCGACCAGCTCCAGGCTGATGTGAATGGGCCGATTGTGGGGCATCAACTGACGTCCGGCCAATTCACCGGCGAGATAATCGCGCGGCGTAAAACGGCGCGACGCCAGGGCTTCGCCTTCCAGCGAGCTGAACGCCATATGCAGATCCGGAAAAGGTTGGTCAAAGCTCGCGGTGTTGATCAGAATCAGATCCACTTTGAGCGCATCCTCTACATCCCGGTGTTTGGTAACGACCAGATTGCGCACCCGAATCTTGCTGCGATCCGACAGCACCGGAACCTGGCAGCCCACCAATGGACAGATGACTTCGTAGGCCGCGCGGTAGGGTTGGATGCGGCTGAGGTGGTCGAATTGCAGCCACGCAAGTTGCAGAATCAGCAACACCAGCATAACCAATGCCAGAATTGGCCAGAGTTTTTTGCGGCGCCAACCGGGATTTTGACTCGCGGTCATCTCCACTGGCTCGGGCATGATTCCCATCAGCAGAGCGGCGCGCGAGCTGTCGTAGGCGCTAATCGCTGGCCCGCTCAGTCCGTCGTGCGAGTCATGGGTGCGCATTTCTGCGCTCAGCTCTTCTTCGGTAAAAATTTCCCTCAAATCCGATTCTTCGGGCGCTGTGGTGGGTACTTCACCGACAAAGCTGAACATCAAGCCAGGGGACGCCTGCGTCTCCGTATTCGAGTCGGTCTCCGCAGAGTGGGGAGCCTCCTCGGTGTGGGAAATGCTGTGCTTGATGGCGGCCACTTTGTTGTCATCATCAGCATCCTCCAGCAGGCTCTGTGCCCAGGATTCGTCAGTGTCCGATTCCTCGTCGTCTTTGTCTTCGATGTCGCGCTGGCGCTTGTTGCGCTCAAACAGTGACACGGAGGGTTTGGGCAGCGTATCAAGGTCCAGGAAGCCGTCAAAATCGTAGGCGCCTTTTTCGGCGCCTGCGGGCTTGTCCATGTCGTCGCTGATTAGCAAGTCATCCTCGTCACTCGCGGCTATCTCTTTGTCGAGCAACTGTTGGTTGAACGCGAGTGTGTCCTTGGCAGGAGGTTGTGTGCGTGGCGCTTTGGCAGTAACTGGCTGACTTACGGCAGGTGCGGTTTGGGGTTTGGTCGCCTTGGCGCCAGCTGGTTGCGCCGGCTTTGACAGGCCAGGGCGGCTGGCCGCTTGCGCTGGAACAGGGGTAGTTGGTGCGCTTGCCGGTTTGGTTGCCGCTGCTATTTGAGGTTTGTGCGCGGCTGGGGTTTGTGGCGGTGTTTTTTCAAGCGTCTTTTCAGTTGCCTTTTCAG
>CBFGWO010000025.1:0-27481 GCA_965652595.1 uncultured Cellvibrio sp.
GGTGCCACAATCAGGCCGCGCTGGCCTTTGCCGATGGGGGCGATCAAATCGATGATGCGACCGGTGAGGTCTTCGGTGGAACCGTTGCCCGCTTCGAGCAGTAATCGTTCGTTGGGGAAAAGTGGGGTGAGGTTTTCAAACAGAATTTTGTTGCGTGAACTTTCAGGCTTGTCAAAGTTGATGTCATTAACCTTGAGCAGCGCGAAGTAACGCTCGCCCTCTTTGGGTGGGCGAATCTTGCCGGAAATGCTGTCGCCGGTGCGCAGATTAAAGCGGCGAATTTGGCTGGGTGACACATAAATGTCATCTGGGCCAGCCAGATAGGAACTGTCTGCGGAACGCAAAAAGCCAAACCCATCGACGAGAATTTCGAGCACGCCATCGCCGTAGATGTCTTCACCGCTTTTGGCGTGGCGTTTGAGGATGTTGAAAATAATATCCTGCTTGCGCGAGCGGGCCATGCTTTCCAGGCCCATTTCGGTAGCGATATTGATAAGTTCTTCGATAGGTTTGGCTTTGAGATCGGTAAGATTCATAAAGATTGTATTGTGAGATTAAGTTGAGGGTTTGCGGGATGTGACCTTGGGGAAGTCGTGAATTATTGGTCGGGCGAATAAGGTGTTATTGGTTTCGCTGACGACTGAAAATAGGACTCACCGGGAAACACTGCTGCAGAATGGAAAAGGGCTTGAGGTTGGCGCGAGGCCTTGACTATTGCTGGGCAGGTAACAGTGAGAAGTTCTGACTAGTCCGATTCGGGGCTTCCACTCAGGCTCTGTTGTTGGATTTGAAGACTGAGTGAAGGTTAAGCAAATTCGGATGTGGCCGAGTATAGCGATAAACTTTCTGTGGTGCAAAGAAAAATCGGGCACCGCCTGGGGCGAGGCCCGAATTTCATCGTTGATTAGACGACAGAGTCAATAAAATCAATCAATTGCGCGCGCGACAGAGCACCAACTTTGGTCGCCTCGACATTGCCGTTCTTGAACAGAATCAAGGTGGGTATACCGCGAATATTGAACTTCGCTGGCGTTTCCTTGTTGGCGTCAACGTCCATTTTGGCGATCTGCAATTTACCCTGATATTGACCCGCCAGATCGTCGAGGATGGGAGCGATCATTTTGCAGGGACCGCACCAGGCAGCCCAGAAGTCCACCAGCACTGGCAGGCTCGCGTTGAGCACCTCATCCGAAAAACTGGCATCAGTTACATGAAGGATAGCGTCACTACTCATAAAAACTTGTCTCCGGAGCGCGGTGGGGTGAGTTGCGGGCCAGTGTTGGCCGGCGAGTGATTCCGCATCATAAGGACTGAGGTTGAGCCAGGCAAGGGGCAAAACCTAATCACAGACATTGGCTTTCACTATAGTGGGTTGGCCTTAGTAGTCGGGTTCTGCCGGAGCTGAGCGCACCAGTCCCGCTTTTTCCAGGGTGGCATAGAGAGTGTCGAGGGTAATCGGCTTGGCCAGATAGTGGTTCATGCCTGCGGCAAAAACCGCTTCGCGATGTTCCTGCAGGGCGTGGGCTGTCAGCGCCACTATCGGTGTTGGGGGAAAATCGCGGTTGCGTTCAAATTCGCGGATGCTGCGTGTGGCCTCAAAGCCATCCATTTCGGGCATCTCGCAATCCATCAGGATCAAGTCATAGGGTGTTGCGGCGTTGCGCACGGCGTTGAACGCATCAATACCGTTTTCGGCCAGCTCCGGCTCTATGTGGAACTTGCCCAGCAAACCTTTGATGACCATGCGATTGACGGTGTTGTCTTCGGCAACCAGCACACGCAGGTGCGAAAACTGACGGTAATTTTGTTGCGCGTCGCGCGTGCGCGGCTGGGGACGCAGATCCCTTCCTAGCAGTGCAGCCAGCTCCAGTTGCAGCGTGCGCGGCGACAGGGGCTTACGCAAAATGCGGCGAATGCCAAGGGTCTGTAACTCGTCGGGCTCGGCGGGTGACTCTCCCTGGCAAAGCATCACAAGGGGCACCTTGGCCCATTCGCTGCGGGCGCGCAGCTGGCGTGCCAGTGCAAGGCCATCGCCATCGGCGAGCTCGCAACCGAGAGCGATAAAGTCGGGCGAAAGACCGGACTCAAGCAGTGCTATGAGACTTTCTCCTGAGGCTACCCAGATCAACTCCAGACCCCAGCTGGCGCAATGTTGGCGTAAGAAGTCCACAGGTTTCTGGCCCAAATCTGCCACCAACAGTTTCCGGCCCCGGAGTAATGCCAGGGTTTCACCTTGTTCCGGCGTGTCTACTCGCGCCTTGTCGGCGACCAGGAAGTGGGCAGTAAACCAGAAGCTGGCGCCCTGACCTTTTTCACTCTCAACACCGATTTCGCCGCCCATCAACTCCGCCAGGCTTTTGCAGATGGCGAGCCCCAATCCGGTGCCGCCATACTTGCGCGTGGTTGAGGTATCCGCCTGGTTGAAGGAGTCAAACAGATGGGGTTGTGCCTGTTTGTCTATGCCTATGCCGCTGTCCGCGACCACAAAACGCAGTAGGGGATTGTCTGGTGGGCTTTGGGGGTCGAGACTCACTTCCAGGCTGATAGAGCCTTCACTGGTGAATTTAAAGGCGTTGCCCAGCAGGTTAATAATGATTTGCCGCAGGCGTGTGGGGTCGCCTTTGAGCAACAGTGGTGTGCCGGGCAGCACGCCGCCAAAGAGTTCTATCTGGCGCTTGTTGGCGGTGGCGCTGAAGAGTTGAATGCAGTCCTCGATTAAATCCTCAAGATCAAACACCGCGACTTCCAATTGCATTTTGCCAGCTTCGATTTTGGAGTAGTCGAGAATGTCGTTGATGATTTCCAGCAGGGTTTCGCCACTGCGGTGGATCACGTCTATGTAGTGTTTTTGGTTGTCGTTAAGCGGTGTATCGCGCAGCATCTCGAGCATGCCGATCACGCCGTTCATGGGTGTGCGAATTTCGTGGCTCATGGTGGCCAGGAATTGGCTCTTGGCGCGGCTGGCGTCTTCGGCTGCGTTTTTTTGGCGGCGAGTTTCGAGCTTTTCCTGCTTCTCCGAGAGCAGCGCCAACTCTATGGCGTGGCGTTGCTCAATATCCTCCAGCAGTGTTTCGCGCATGTGATTAATGGCATCCACCACATTGTCCAGTTCATCGCTACGCGGATCGTTTTTAACGCGTTTGAGACGCAGGGGCGTCGTCAGGTTGTCCAGATGCAGTTGGCGCGCGTAGTGGGCGATGGTTTCCATGTGGCGCGTCAGGAGAGTGTGCACTAGCCAGAGGATAAACAGCGAAACCAGCAGGGTTTTGGTGCTTTGCACGCCCACGATAAACAGGGTGCGCTCCCACAGCTTGTCGTAAATGCTTGCCAGACTGGCAGTGATCATCAGCGTCCCCAGTTGCTGCGGCGGGGTGCTGGCGTCCTCGTAAATCAGCGGGTAGGTCTTGGTCAGGAACTGGTTTGTGCGGGTTTCTATATCGGTTTGGCTGTAGCGCTGGGTGCTGCTGATCAGGTTCTGTTCGGTGTTGTTCCAGTCCTGCCAGTTGACCTGTACCTGGGCGACATCCTGTACGTCCAATAGGCTGTCTACCTGGATGCGCAGCTGTTCCTGATCAAAGCCCCAGAGGCTTTTGGTAATACTTGCCAGAGTGCTGACCTTGACCTGGTCGAGGCGTTTTTCGAGGGCGGAAACGTCGTCGTGAAAACTGCTGTATAGCTGTAGCAAAATGGCGATCAGGGTGATCAGAGAGCTGCATAAAATAATCAACCCGAGCAGGCGGGTTGCTATGGGGTTTTCTCTGGCATAGCGCGTGATTCGCAGCATCTGGCTTCTGTTTTGGCAGTCGTCCGGGGAGTCTTAGCTATTCCGGCGCTAGGGTTTTCTGCAAGTGTAGCAGTAGATGTGCGGTCTGTCGGATTAGGCGGCCAGGGGGAAGACGCAGGTGAACACACTGCCCTTGCCCAATTCGCTGCTGATTTTGAGTTCGGCATCGTGGCGCAGCAGCACATGCTTGACGATGGCCAACCCCAGGCCGGTGCCGCCAGTGCCGGAGTTGCGACTGGCGTCTACCCGGTAAAAGCGCTCGGTTAGACGGGGAATATGCTTTTGTTCTATGCCGGGGCCATTGTCGCTCACTGCAAAGTAAAGATTCTGGCGATCGCGCCAGACGCGCATGGCGATCCTGCCCTCCGGCTGGGTGTATTTGACGGCGTTAATGACCAAATTGGAAAAAGCGCTGTGCAGCTCTTTTTCGTTGCCGTAAATCTGCAAACCCGCTTGGCAATCCAGGCTGATTGTCTGGGATTTTTCGCTGCCCAACGCCATGGCCTCGTTGCGCACGGCAATCATCAAGGGTTCAAGCGGAATCAATTTTTGATTAAAGCCCACCTCGGTGGTCTCCAGGCGCGAGAGCATAATCAAGTCATTGATCAAGAGCGACATGCGCTGGGATTGCTGTTGCATTTGCAATAGCGGTTTGTTCCACACAGGGTTGGGGTTATTGTCCGCCAGGGTTTCCAGGTAGCCGTTGATCACCGTGAGCGGCGTGCGTAGTTCATGGGAAACATTGGCCACAAAATCCTGGCGCATCTGTTCCAGGTTGTGAATTTGAGTAATGTCGCGCACCACAATCAGCCGCTCATTTTTGCCAAAGCGGGTGATTTGAAATTGCAGGTGTTTGGAAGAGAAACGCGGCGAAGGTAATTCCAGCGGTTCACTGTAATTGCCACTCTCAAAATAGGCGACGAATTTGGGGTGGCGAATAAAGTTGATGACGGATAGCCCTTGATCCTTGGTGTGAAAACCCAGCAACCGCTGCGCTGCCGGGTTCCAAAAATCCAAATGGCCGCGCCAGTCGAGCAAAATAATTCCATCTTTCAAGGCCGAGGTCGTCTCCTGTACCCGGTTGATCACTGCTTGCAAATTTTGCTTTTCTTGCAACTGATGGCGCTGCAGGTGATAAATATTGTCGAACACCTCACCCCAAATCCCACTCGCCTCTGGCGGCGCTTCTTCGTTTTTGCGCAATAACCAGTGATTCAACCGCCATATTTGACGAAACATAAAACCGAGATACACACAGCCAGCGAGAAACAGCAGCAAGCTCAATGGCAGATCGGTAAACCAGACCAAGGGCAAACAGGCCAGAGCGATCAGCCCCAGACGCTTTAATTCAGCGCTAAAACCTTGCAACAAATTGGTCAGCCTCGTTAGTTGGCTTTGTAGATGAATCTGGGAACGGGGTGGAGTTCGAGACGCGCCGTGAACCCATCCCTGGGGGCTCGACGCCCGCATCCCGCGGGCGTCGGTCTCGAACTCCACCCCGCTCCCAGATTCTCAAGAATCGAGTGTTTTCGAAGATCTAACAATCCACCTTGGTGGAAAAACGGTAGCCGGTGCCGCGCACGGTTTGCACCAGGTTCTCATGGCTATCCACCGTTAGTGCTTTGCGCAAACGGCGTATGTGCACGTCTACTGTCCGCTCCTCCACATACACGTTGCCGCCCCACACGTGGTCCAGCAATTGGCTGCGAGTATAGGCCCTTTCCTGATGGGTGAGAAAAAATTCCAGCAGCCGATACTCCGTGGGCCCCATGTCCACTGGCTGATTGTTGATGGTTACCCGGTGACTTGCCGGATCCAGACACAAGCCGTTAACAGTGATTGGATGACCATTGACTTGCGGATCGGCGCGACGCAACACCGCCTTGAGACGCGCTACCAGTTCGCGGGGAGAAAAGGGTTTGGTGATGTAATCATCGGCGCCCACTTCCAGACCCTGAATCTTGTTGTCTTCCTCGCCCTTGGCGGTAAGCATAATGATGGGAATGTCGGCGGTTACCTCGTCGCGCTTCAAGCGGCGCGCCAGTTCAATACCGCTGGTGCCGGGCATCATCCAGTCCAACAAAATCAAATCCGGTTTTTCGTCGATGATCAGCGCATGGGCATCCTGGGCATTGCCCGCTTCCAGGCAGTTGTACTCCGCCATCTCCAGCGCCACCCGCAGCATGTCGCGAATCGCGGACTCGTCATCAACAATTAAAATCTTGCGCCCACTCATATGTCAGCCTATTGCTGTAGCGAATAATTGATGCCCATTAAATAAACAGAGTGTTACACAATTATGACATTGGTGGTGGGGGTGCTTCGTAGGGCCGAGGTTGGGTGGGGTAGAGGGGTGTGGGACACGCCGTGAATACTTCCCTGTAGGCTCGTCGCCAACATCCCTGTTGTCGACGGTCCCCCACCCCTCTACCCCACCCAACCTCTGGTACGACGCTGCTAGGGAGGGGGTTGGTGCGTGCGGGGAGGGATGGCTTTGTTGTTGGCTTTTCCGGGGGTGTTGAGTGTGGGGGGTTATGGGGTGGCGTGGGTTGGTTAAAGTTACCTCGGTGTGAGGTCATGGTGGGGGTATAGGCTTCCAAGACCGTCGCCCGCGGGATGCGGGCGTCGAGCCCCCAGGGATGGGTTTACGGCGTGTCTTGGAAGCCTATACCCCCATCATGACCGACTTCGACGCACCCAAATAACTACAAATAACTCGCAACAACACCCAAAAACACCACCAACCCCACCCAGTTGTTGTTCAAAAATGCCTTAAAACAGGCATTGCGTTCGCGGTAGCGGATCAACCACTGCTGGTAGGCAAAAAGTGCGGCCGCAAATCCCAGACTGATGAAATAGGGAGTCGTCAACTCAAAGCGACGGCCTACCAACACCAGTGCCACCAGCGTCAGCACCTGTAAAAAAGCCGTAATCGCCCTGTCCTGCTCACCAAACAAAATCGCCGTCGACTTCACCCCGATACGCAGATCGTCATCCCTATCCACCATCGCGTAAAAAGTGTCGTAAACCAGGGTCCACAACACCACCGCGATATACACCAGCCAAATTGTCTGGCTCAGCTCGCCCTTTTGGGCCGCAAAGGCCATGGGGATGCTCCAGGCAAAGGCTGCACCCAACACCACCTGGGGCAATTGGGTAAAGCGCTTCGTAAAGGGGTAGCAAAAGGCCAGGGCGAGGCCGCCCAAGGACAGTTTGATGGTGAGCGGATTGGTCAGCAGCACCAGGCCAAAGGCCAGCAGGCACAAGAGCGCGAACAGCAGCAGTGCCTGTTTGGCGGTAACTTCGCCGGTGGCCAAGGGGCGCTCGCGGGTGCGAGCCACGTGGCCGTCGATTTTACGGTCGGCAAAGTCGTTGATCACGCAACCGGCTGAGCGCATCAAAAACACGCCCAGGGTAAAAATCACCAGCAGATCCCAGCGCGGCATGCCCTCGGCAGCCAGCCACAGGGCCCAGAGGGTCGGCCATAGCAGCAGCAGCGTGCCTATGGGTTTGTTGATGCGCATCAGCCGGGCGTAGGCGCCCCAAGGGATTCCCCCAGGCCGTTGGCGGGTGGCCCTCTTCGCGGGCGCGGTGGCATTTCGCTGGCTCGCATCCCGCTGGGTTTGGGTGGGCTTGTTACTGGCAGCTGTGGTTTTTGTAGCGGAGTTTTTCGCCGGGGCTTTTTTTGCTGGGGCTTTTTTCGTCGGCGCTTTTTTCGCCGGTGCTTTGTCAGCGGCTGGCTTGGCAGATTTACTTTTGGCGCCGGGTTTTTTGCTCTTATCGTCGGGTGTCATGAAAACATCAGTCCTGGACTGGGTTGCAGATCAATTGCTGCAGGGGTTCGAGAAAAACCTCGCTCACCAGCAGCGGTCGCTGGTAGAGGCGAAACACGGAGCGCCTGCCCCAGGCGGGCTTTGAGTCCAAGAGGGCTTCAGGCAGGTAGCCATGATGGCGATTCAGGGCGCAGACGGCAATTGGCCCGCGCTGCAATTGCGGCTGGGCGAACAAAAAGGCGCCGAGCGGACGGGTGCCCTGCTTGCGCAGGCGGCGCAAGGGGCCGGTGAGGCTGGCAAGCGGCATAAGGCTGCGGGCAAATACCCAAGGTTGTTCACCGCCGAGCAGCACCACTTCCCGCACCAAGGCCAGGGACTGATGCCCCAGCCCCAGTAGCTGGCGCTCGTCCAGGCGGGGTTTTGCGAGGCGCTGGCTCAGCAGTTGTACACGGAACTGGCCGCCGCTCAAGGCAATAAGCTTGGCGGTAAGCGAGCCCTCATCGCCCAGCCAGACGGCCAGTTTTGGATCTGGACGAAACCCGACTCCCAATTGTTGCAGGCGGCGCCAGTGACAGAGTGGCTTGGCAAGCTGGCGGTTATCGGGCAAGGCAAACTCCAAAGATAAATAACGGCAAAAAAGACGCTGCATTCTAGCAGCTTGCCTGTCGGGCCTGCTGAGGGGGCTCCTGAGTCTTTGCCGGATCTTTGCCTGTACCTTTGCCCCTTGGTCGCTGGTGCTCGGGGAGCTGTAAGGGCTACACTCGGCCCTGTAAATGACAGTGTTGGGGGTGGGTTTATGCTTAAGTCGGATTTGGTGAATCATTTGGCCGAGCAGAGTCGTCTGTCGCGCGACAAGGCAGATCTGGCGCTCTCCGCCCTGCTGGAACAGATCACCAACGCCCTGAGTCGCGGCGAAACCGTGAGCCTGCCGGGTTTTGGCAGCTTTGCTTGCCGCCAGCGCGATGAGCGCCTCGGCCGTCATCCACGCACAGGTGAGCCCATGACCATTGCTGCTCACCGGGTACCAGTGTTCCGCCCCGGCAAAACTCTCAGGGATGCGTTTAATCCCTAGGCTCGATCGCCACCTCATCCGCATCCAAAACCATAAGAATCAACAGGAGCAACCATGTCCCTCACTACCAAAATTCTGCTGGCCATGGTGCTGGGTGTCCTGCTCGGCATCTCGCTGGAGCTGGTGTTTGATCTGGGCAGTGAAACCCCGCCGGACGCCGGGCCTGCCCTTTGGGTACAGGAGGTGCTGATTAACGGTGTGTTGGATGCCATCGGCAAGATCTTTATCGCCTCCTTAACCCTGCTGGTGGTGCCTCTGGTGTTTGTGTCCCTGGTGTGCGGCGCCGCCGGTCTTGGCGGCCATAGTCGTATGGGTGTCATGGCCTTTAAAACCCTGGCGCTCTATATGCTTACCACCGCCATGGCCATCAGTCTGGCGCTGTTGGTGGCCAGTCTTGTGCAGCCGGGGGTGGGTATAGAGGCGCCAGCGGGTGACTATCAGGTGCGCGCTGCGCCCAGCATCAAGGACACCCTGGTTAACCTTATGCCCAGCAATCCCCTGCGTGCCATGGTGGACGGCAATATGTTGCAGGTGATTGTGTTTGCTCTGCTTTTTGGCTTGGCGATCGCTCGCAGTGAGCACCAGGGTGCGCGCGCTATCCAGCAGTTTTTTGTCGATCTGAACGGGGTCATCCTCAAGCTGGTGGTGATTTTGATGGAGCTGGCGCCCTACGGGGTGTTTTGCCTGCTGGTTAAGCTCTTTGCCACCCTCGGCCTTGAGGCCATAGTGCCTCTGCTCAAGTATTTTTTAACGGTCTTTTTTGTGCTGTTGTTACATGGGTTGGGTGTTTATGCGTTGCTGCTCAGGGTGTTGGCCCGCCTCAACCCGCTGATTTTTTTTCGCAAACTCTGGCCGGTAATGGTGTTTGGTTTTAGTACCGCTTCCAGCAACGCCACCCTGCCGGTAACCCTGCGTACGGTCGAAAAGGATCTGGGAGTGGATAACCGGGTAGCGTCTTTTACCGTGCCTCTGGGGGCCACCATCAATATGGATGGCACGGCCATCATGCAGGGTGTGGCGACGGTGTTTATCGCTCAGGTCTACCAGATAGACATAGGCCTCGCCGGTTATTTGATGGTGATACTCACGGCCACCTTGGCGTCCATTGGCACTGCCGGGGTGCCGGGCGTCGGCTTGATTATGCTGGCGATGGTGCTGCAACAGGTGGGCCTGCCGGTAGAAGGGGTGGCGCTGATTATCGGCGTGGATCGGTTGCTGGATATGGTGCGCACCGCCGTCAATATTACCGGCGATGCCATGGTTTCCCTGGTGGTAGCCAAGGGCGAGGGGATGTTGGATCAGGAAAAATTCAACGCTGCCAGGCAGTTGGGCGAGTCCCCCGTTGAGCCGTCAGGCGAACGAGAGCCTTAACTAAAATCCGCGAACCTGACCTGGGGTAACTGCTCCAGTGCGGGTTTGGCAAACAGGTACCCCTGAAAAATCTCCACCCCCAGGTCGCGCAGGCAATCCAGTTCGGCCCGGGTTTCTACGCCCTCACCAATGATGGTGATGTCCAGATCCCGCGCGGTGGTTACCACACCCTTCACGATAGCGCGCCTGACCGGATCAGCATCCAGATTGCGAATCAGGTGCATATCCAGCTTGATAATGCGGGGCTGGAAGTTCACCAGCAGGTTGAGCCCGGCGTGACCTGCGCCAAAGTCGTCGATGGCGGTGATAAAACCCCGATTGCGATACTCGGTAAAAATGCCCTTAAGGTGATCCGGGTCCAGCACTGGTTCGGCTTCACTGACCTCGAACATGATTTTTTCGCAGGGGAAATTGTAGGTTGTTGCTGCTTCCAGAGTGGCGCGAATACAAGCCTCCGGGCGATACACGGCATTAGGCAAAAAGTTGATACTCAACACGGCATCCATTTGCAGGTGCGCCGCCAGCTCTATGGCCTTGATACGACAGAGTTGGTCAAACTGATAGCGGTTGTTGTCGTTTACACGGGCCAGAATGCTTGGCGCTCCCTCTCCCTTGGGACCGCGCACCAGGGCTTCGTAGGCGAACATGCGGTTGTTGGCCAGATCCACAATCGGCTGAAAGGCCATGGTGAATTCGAAATCCAGCGGTGGCAGGTCGCGACAATGGGCGCAGCCGCTGGGTTGGCAGTTGTCGTTACTCACGTGTTACCTCCAGGTTCAAACCAGGCGCGCACCTTGTCCGGCAGAGGGGTTGAGCGGCCGGTTTTGCCGTCCACCCACACCACTTTGGAAAAGCTGTCGGCGGTGGGGTCATCCGGCTCGGCCGAGGTGTAGAGCTTGTAGTGCACCATAAAACTGGAGCGGCCAGGCTCGGAAACATAGCAGTCCACACGAAGGGTTTCCGGGTGAAATACCGGGCGAAAGAAGGTCGCGCCCACCTGAACCACCACCGGGTAGCTGTCGCCGCCAATGGGCACACCAGCGGCTTTCATCCATTGGAAGCGCGCCTCCTCGATATAGCGGAAGTAAATCGTGTTGTTGACATGACCAAAGGCGTCCATGTCGCCCCAGCGCACGGGGATCTTGCAGGAAAAAATCGGTTTGCCGTTCACTTCGGCCATGGGCACAACTCCACAGATCGCAATAGCAGGTTTACATCGTAATCGCTCTTCAGCTTAGAACAGGCCCGCTGAACTTGCCTCCATGATTGCGTGTGGATGTCCTTTGGCCGCTGATGCTGTGGGCAAAAAAACGCCCGCGAGGCGGGCGCTGTTGGTCTTGATGGGGATTCCCGCACTAACGCCCCTCAGGCTCCGAGGGGAAGGGACAGCTAGCGTCGTTTAGTGCGGGGTGAGCTGTAAAGCAATGTGCTGCAGCTCGCCCTCCGATTCGAGGATATTGGACACTGTGGCTCTGGCCTTGGCTGGGTCCAGGTGGAGATCGGTAAACAGATGGTCGGGAATATCCAGTTTGGGCCCCTGACCTACGCCCTGCTGGTGCAGCAGCCGCTGAGCCACAAAGATCAGCTTGGCGTAGGCGCAGTACTCGCCTTTAAAGTCTGGATTGTTTTGTTGACGCAGGGCGATCACCACTTCTTCAGGCATGGACCAGAGCGACATCAGGGTGCTGGCCAGTTGATCGCGGGTCACCCCGATCAGGTGGCGCTCTATGGCCTGGTGGGTCACATGGGGGTTGGCATCGGCCAACTCGCAGTAGCTTTTGAAATAGGGCGGAAAAACCTCGGCCAGAATCAGGAAACCAAAGTTGTGCAGCAGGCCGCAGAGGTAGGCCATACCGAAGCTGGGGCGGTGATCGCGGGGAATGGCAGTGACCAGTCCCTCGATGGTGGCGGCCATGTAAACCGCCTGCTGCCAGTAGGGCAAGGCACCGTGGGGGCCTTCTTTGGGGATGGTCATGGTCTTGCCCAGGGCCAGACCCAGGGCCAGGTTGAGCACCATATCAAAGCCCAGCACCCGCACTATGGCGTCGTGGATGGATTTGATCTTGCCCGGTGCCGAGTAGTAGGGCGAGGCGGCCCAACTCACCACTTGCGCCGCCAGGCTGGGGTCGGATTCGACAATCTGGGCCAGGTCACTGATATCCGCATCCGGGTTTACGCGCAGTTTGATGATGCGCTGGGCGGTATCCGAGAGCGGCGGCAGCTCCAGGGTTTCTTCCAGCCGTTGCTTGATACGCAATTGGGTGAAGTTGCGCACCGCACCGAGGATCTGGTCGGTATCGCTGGCGCTCAGGTCTTCCTGCTCCAGGGGTGCCAGGGGCAGGGAGATGTCGCAGATGATGGCGTCTTCGAGTACCCGCTGAAAGTCAGCGCGGTTGAGATGCAGAAGCTGTTCTTCGTTGCCTGAATCCAGCAGCAGTTCATTGCGCTCGAGCAGACTCTTGTCCACCAGGGTGAGCAAGCCCGCAATTTTAGGGAGCGCAGGAACCGTTTGCAGGCTGTGACTTTGGCAGAACTTGGCCAATTCGGCCTGGGTGGTGGCGCGCAGCTCGCGCCCCAGTTGGCGGTTAACGGCTTTGATATCCAGGAGCGCATCAGCACCTATGACAACCTGCACCCGCCCCATATCGTCTTGCAGTATCACCGAGCGGGCAGCGCCCATATTGCGCAGGTGCTGATCATGCCAGACGCGATTGTTATTGGCGTCCACCGGCGTGGCGGCAATATCGTAATGAACATTCTGGTTATTCAGCAGCGACTGAACACTGGTAGGTACTGGCACGGCCTACTCCTTACATTGGCTTGCAACAGGTTTTGGGAGTACTCAGCTGGGGCTGGATCAAGGCCCGCAGTGTCCGGTAAGACGTGAGCGGGTTCAAGCTAATTCTAGTCTAGCCCAGCGCCTCACTTAGACAGCCTCTGCCTAAGGTTTTGGCGCGCTATGCAACATGGCTATAGCCCGACAAGCATAGTTGAGGATGTTTACGCCCGAAGGTAGCGGGGGTTATCTCCCAGCCAGCGATGCACAATTTCGTGACACAGTTCCGGAAATTCGGCCAGGAGTTGCTGGGCTGTGTCCTTGACCGCAGGTAACAGCTCCGCGTCCCGCTCCAGATCCGCCAGTTTGAATTGCATCTCCCCGGTCTGGCGGGTGCCCAGCAGCTCGCCCGCGCCGCGCAGCAGCAGATCCTGCTCGGCAATGTAAAAACCATCGCTGCTGGTACGCATCACCTCCAGCCGCTGGCGGCTCTGGCGCGACAAAGGTTCGCCGTAGAGCAGCACGCAGTGGCTGGCGGCGCTGCCCCGCCCTACCCGGCCGCGCAATTGGTGCAACTGGGCCAGACCCAGGCGCTCCGGATTTTCGATAATCATCAGGCTGGCGTTGGGCACATCCACCCCCACCTCAATCACGGTAGTGGCCACCAGCAAATCTACCTCCCCGGTTTTGAAATCACTCATCACCGCTTCTTTTTCGGCAGCTTTGAGCCGCCCGTGAACCAGGCCGATACGCAGCTCGGGCAGCGCCTGAGCCAGGGTTTCGGCGGTGGCCTGGGCGGCCTCGGCGGCCAGGTGTTCCGACTCTTCGATCAGAGTGCAGACCCAATAGGCCTGGCGGCCCTCGCGGCAGGCGAGACGCACCCGTTCCAGCACCTGAGCGCGGCGCTGGTGACTGATCACCACAGTCGTGACCGGCGTGCGCCCCGGTGGCAACTCATCGATGATCGAGGTGTCCAGATCGGCATAGGCGCTCATGGCCAGGGTGCGGGGAATGGGGGTGGCGGTCATGATCAGCTGGTGCGGGCGCAGCCCTTCACGGTTGCCTTTCTGGCCCAGAGACAGCCGCTGGTGCACGCCAAAGCGATGCTGTTCGTCGATGATGATCAGTGCCAGATCGGCAAACTGCACCTCCTCCTGAAACAGGGCGTGAGTGCCCACCACCACCTGAGCCTCGCCGCTTGCTATCGCTTGCAATTGCTGACGCCGCTCACCGGGTTTGAGGCGCCCGGTGAGCCAACCTATCGAGATGCCCAGAGGTTCGAGCCAGCGACCAAAGTTGCGCCTGTGCTGTTCGGCGAGAATTTCGGTGGGCGCCATGATCGCCGCCTGTTTGCCGCTGGCTACGGCGGTCAGTGCCGCCATTGCCGCCACCAGGGTTTTGCCAGAGCCCACATCGCCCTGCACCAGGCGCAGCATAGGCTTGTCACTGGCCAGGTCGGCGGCGATTTCGGCGCCCACCCGCTGTTGTGCGCTGGTGGGGGTGAAGCCCAGGTGTTGCAGGAGCTTCGCCTCCAGCGTCGGGTTGTGCTTCAGCCGGGGAGCGGGTTCGGCGCGCCGCTGGCGGCGCAACAGCAACAGGCTCAGATGGTGGGCCAGCAACTCCTCAAACGCCAGGCGCTGCTGTTGTGGGTGCTCGCCCGCCAGCAGCGCTTCCAGATCCGCGTCTGCGGGGGGGCGATGTAAAAAGTGAATGGCTTGGGCGAGGGCACTTTGCTGGCGCGTCTGGCGCAGAGCCTCGGGCAGCAGCTCCGGGATGCTGTGCTGTGACAGCAGCGCCAGGGCCTGGTCGGTGAGTTTACGTAGCCGTGCCTGGGTCAGTCCCTCGGTGGTGGGATAGACCGGGGTGAGGTGGCGTTCGGTGGGGGCGGGGCCAGCATCTTCCAACTCGTCGAACTCTGGGTGGTAGAGCTCCAGCCCGGCGGCGCCGCGTCGCACCTCGCCATAGACCCGCAATCGGGTGCCGGGGGCAAAGCGTTGTTTTAGCGCGTTGGAAAAGTGAAAAAAGCGCAGACTGACGCTGCCAGTACCGTCCTGCAAACGCACCACCAAACTCCGTCGGCGGCCCTGTACCAGGTCGGCGAGGCGCACCTCGCCCTCGATCACGGCGTAGCTGTTGGGTTGAAGGCCGCCCATGGGGCTGATGCGGGTGCGATCCAGATAGCGCCGGGGCAGATGAAAGAGCAGATCCTGCACGCTGTGGATTCCCAGTCGCGCCAGGTGAGCGGCCAACTGGCTGCCCACACCCTTGAGTGCTGTGACCGGTAGCTGTTGCAGTGGAGCCTGTGTCTGCACGGGTGCCGGCTAGCCCTGCGCCAACTGCTGGCTGCGCAGGAACTCCTCGTGGCTGGGCAAGGTGGCCACCATGGTAGCAATGGCCTGGCGCGCCTGGCGCAGGCTGTCGCAGATCTGGCCCAGGTCGAGGTTGTCCACCCTCGGGCAGTATTTTTGCGGGCGTATGCCCATGCCCTCGAACACCGATTGCCAGCTGCTGGCGCGAAACAGATTGTCCAAGCCTTCGGGCACCAGGCCGTGGGCACCGAAGAGCTCCATGCGCTCCTTGAGGGAGTCCGGCAGTTGCAGGTGGCGGGCCGCGCGCCAGAAGTCGCTATCGTCGCGCTGGCTGGTGCAGTAGTGCAGCAGGATAAAATCGCGCACTTCTTCATAATCGCTGGCCAGACGGCGGTTGTATTCGCGAATCAGGCTGGGGTCGCAGTCGCGATCGGGGAAGTAGCGCAAGAAAAACTCCATGCCGCGCGCAATCAGGTGAATGGCGGTGGACTCCAGCGGCTCGACAAAACCCGCCGCCAGGCCCAGCGCCAGGCAGTTGCGCCGCCAGAACTCGCGCCGCCGACCGGTGGTAAAGGGTATTAGCCGCGCCTCGTTAACCGGGGCGCCGTCCAGTTGTTGCATCAGGCGTTTGCGCGCCTTGTCGTGGCTGATGAACTGACTGGCGTAGACATAGCCGTGGCCGGTGCGGCCCTGTAGCGGAATGCGCCAGCACCAGCCCACCTCCAGCGCTTTGGCCTGGGTGTAGGGTGCGATAGTTTCGTCGGCCGTGGTTTTGATGGCCACTGCGTGGTCGCAGGGCAGGTAGGCCGACCAATCCTCAAAATCCACTCCCAGGTGCTTGCCCAGGAGCAGGGATTTAAAGCCGGTGCAGTCGATAAAAAAGTCTGCTTCCAGGCGGCGACCATCGTCCATCAGCAGCGCCTGAATATTGCCCTGCTCGTCGGGAATAACCTCGTTTACCAAGCCCTCCAAGCGCTCGACACCTCGCTGTTGGGCATAGCCGCGAAAAAAGGCAGCTACTTCTTTGGCGTCCACATGCAGGGCATAGTTGGCGCCGCCGATGGGAGTGTTGTGCGCGCGGCTGGGCAGGTAAAAACGCCCCTGTGCCGCCATGACACTGGATGGCGAAAAATCTTGCAGGGGCCAGGATTCGCCCGCCTGGGTCGCCTTGAGCCAGCACTGGTAAAAGTCCTGGTTGCCCAGGTCTTTGCCGATAACCCCAAAGGGGTGAAAGTAGCTGTTGGCTTTTTGCTGCCAGTCCACAAAGCGAATGCCCAGCTTGTAGCTGGCATGGGTAGCCTGCACAAATTCCCGCTCCTGCACTTGCAGGTTTTGCAGCAGGCCCACAAAAGGGGGGATGGTGGATTCGCCTATACCGATGGTGCCCAGGTGTTCTGACTCCACCAGCTGGATTTCGCACACATCGCGCTTGAGGTGCCGAGCCAGCATGGCCGCCGCCAGCCAGCCGGAAGAGCCGCCACCAAGAATGAGGATTTTGCGTAGAGGTCTGAGCGACATGGGGTCACCAGTCCTGGTTGTCCACCGCCAGCCCCGGCTTGCCGCCGGGGCGGCCGGTGGCGAACTTGAGGTAGGCAGAGCTGCACGACTGAATCGACTTGCGCAGCGCCTCTATGGCCTTGTGGCGCGGGAAGCTGGCGCGCCAGGCCAGGGCGACTGTGCGGCTGGGGGCGGGCTCGGTAAAGGGGCGGGTCACCAGCAGGTTGGGTGCGTAGAGCGAGGTTTCGGCGGCTGATTGGGGCAGGATAGTGATGCCCAGCCCCGAGGCCACCATATGGCGCAGGGTTTCGAGGGAGCTGCCTTCGGCGGCGGTGCGCACCCGGCCGGAGGAATCTTCCAGTGAGGGTTGGAGGTTGGGACAGGTAGACAGCACCTGATCGCGAAAGCAGTGGCCCTCGCCCAGCAGCAGCACATTTTCGTTATCCAGATCCTTGGGGTCTATCTGCTCTTTGGTCGCCAAGGGGTGATCCTGGGGCATAAGTACCACGAAGGGCTCATCGTAAAGCGCCTGGGTGACCACATCCGCCTCGGTAAACGGCAGGGCCAGGATAATGACATCCAGCTCGCCGTTGCGCAGTTTTTTGCGCAGGGTGGCGGTGTAACCCTCCTCAACGTAGAGCGGCATCTTGCTCGCCAGGCGTTGCAGATGGGGAATAAACTGCGGCAGCAGGTAAGGCCCAATGGTAAAAATGGCACCCACCGACAGGGGGCTGGAAAGCTGGTCCTTGCCCGCATCAGCTATGTCTTTGATGGCGGCGGTTTGCTCAAGCACCAGCTGCGCCTGGGCGACGATCTGTTCACCCAGGGGCGTGGCCTGCACCCGCGACTTGGTGCGCTCGAACAGGGCTACACCCAACTCGTCCTCCAGCTTTTTAACCGCGATACTCAGGGTGGGCTGGCTTACATAGCAGCGCTCAGCGGCCCGACCAAAGTGTTGTTCCTGGGCGAGAGTGACTATGTAGCGCAATTCAGTGAGGGTCATGGCGAGAATTTCCCTTAAGCTAGGTCTTTTATGGGCAATGGCCCTAGGGTAATGAGTTTCCGGAAAGATGAATAGCGAAAAACTATTAATTGTTGGCTGTGGTGATCTTGGGCAGCGACTTGCGCGCCGTTTACAGACGACTGGCATGGCAGTCACCGGCCTGCGCCGCCATCCCCCTGCCGAGCCCTCGCCGGGGCTGGATTGGTATGCGGGTGATGCTCGCGATCCCGCCTGCCTGGATGGCCTGCTTGGCCAGGGATTTGATGACATCCTGATTACCCTGACGCCCGACGAGCGCAGCGACGCAGGCTATGAGCGCGGCTACATCGAACCCTGCCAGCAACTATTGGCCGCTCTGGCGCGGACGGGCCAGCGCCCCAGGCGCCTGTTGTTTGTCTCCAGCACCAGCGTTTATGCGCAAGATAAGGGTGAATGGGTGGATGAGGATTCGCCCGCCCTGCCCGTCAATTTCAACGGCCGGCGTTTGCTGGAAGCGGAGCAGTTATTGATGGCCTCTGGCCAGGCGGTGACCCGAGTCAGGTTTAGCGGCATCTACGGGCCGGGTCGCACCCGCCTGCTGGAGCAGTTGCGCTCTGGTCGTGCGCGGGTGACCGATGTCTTTACCAACCGCATCCACGCCGAGGATTGCGCTGGATTTCTCGCCCACTTGATCGCAATGGGTAGGGCGGGTCAGCCCTTGGCGGATCTGTACCTGGCCAGCGACTCGGCGCCGGTCAGTTCGCGGACGTTGATGGGTTGGTTGGCGCAAACCCTGGGCCTGCCCATGCCCGCCGAGGACCCAAACCACAACCCCGGATCGGCCCACCGACGTTGCAGTAACCGGCGCATGCTGGATACCGGCTATTGCTTGCAGTACCCGGACTATCGCGCTGGCTATGGCGCGCTTTTGGCGAGTTGCTGACGCCGCACCCCTAACTCCGCGCCCCGAAAATATCCGTGCCCACCCGCACCAGGGTGGCGCCCTCGGCAATCGCCGCTTCCATATCGCCGGACATGCCCATGGACAGGCTGTCCAGATCGCGCAGCTCGGGCCGGAGTTTAAGCGCCTCCAGCGCCAGGCGCAGGCGCGCAAAGGCTTGGCGCTGGTCTTCCGGTTGGGCGCGCGGCACGGGTATGGCCATCAGCCCGCGCAGGCGCAGATGGGGCAACTGGCTCACCGCCAACGCCAGATGCTGCACCTCTGCCAGATTCACCCCCGCTTTGGTGTCCTCCTCATCCAGATTGACCTGCAAGCACACATTCAGCGGCGGTAAGTCGGCGGAGCGCTGTTCGCTCAGGCGGCGTGCAATTTTTTCCCGATCGATTGTGTGAACCCAGTCAAAATTCTCGGCGATGGCGCGGGTTTTGTTGGATTGGATGGGGCCGATAAAATGCCACTCCACATCGGCCAGGTGACTGAGGGCAGCGCGCTTTTCCAGCGCCTCTTGCACATAGTTTTCGCCAAAGCGCCGCTGGCCCGCGTTGTAAGCTTGAATCAGGGCCGAGGGCGCCTGGGTTTTGCTGACCGCGATCAGGGCAACTTCACCCGCCTGGCGCCCGGCGACTTGGGCTGCGCTATGGAGGCGCGCAATGACTTTGTGGAGATTGTCGTCTATCTTGTTCATACTCGACGATGCGGCTTGTGGCGCCCACCAGGGGGCGCAGGCTTGTTAAAGCCCAGGCTCAAAAGACTCAAAAGACTCAGAATAAAACCAGCGTAACCAAAAGGTAGCAAGCAGTATGGATATCACCGAACTCCTCGCCTTTAGCGCCAAACAGGGCGCCTCGGATTTGCACCTCTCGGCGGGTTTGCCCCCCATGATCCGGGTCGATGGCGATGTGCGCCGCATCAACCTGCCGCCCATGGAACACAAGCAGGTGCACAGTCTGATCTACGAGATCATGAATGACAAGCAACGCAAGGATTACGAAGAATTCCTCGAAACCGACTTCTCGTTTGAAGTGCCGGGGGTAGCGCGTTTCCGCGTAAACGCCTTTAACCAGAACCGTGGTTCGGGTGCGGTTTTCCGTACCATTCCCTCCAAGGTGTTGACCATGGAAGAGTTGGGCATGGGTAATGTATTTCGTGATATCTGCGCCGTTCCCCGTGGCTTGGTGCTGGTGACCGGTCCCACAGGTTCGGGTAAGTCCACTACCCTTGCTGCGATGATGGACTACATCAACGACAACAAATACGAACACATCCTCACCATCGAAGACCCCATCGAATTCGTGCACGAATCCAAAAAATGCCTGGTCAACCAGCGTGAAGTGCATCGCGACACTCACGGCTTTGCCGAAGCCCTGCGCTCGGCCCTGCGGGAAGACCCGGACATTATCCTCGTGGGCGAGATGCGCGACCTGGAAACTATTCGCCTCGCGCTCACGGCGGCCGAAACCGGCCACCTGGTGTTTGGCACCTTGCACACCACCTCAGCGGCTAAAACGATTGACCGTATCGTGGACGTATTCCCGGCCAACGAAAAAGCCATGGTGCGCTCGATGCTGTCTGAATCCTTGCAGGCAGTTATCTCGCAAACCCTGCTAAAAAAGAACGGCGGTGGCCGAGTTGCTGCCCATGAAATCATGCGCGGTACCCCGGCCATTCGTAACCTGATTCGCGAGGACAAGGTGGCGCAGATGTACTCGGCTATCCAAACTGGCGCCTCTTTGGGGATGCAGACAATGGATCAGTGTCTGGCAGATTTGGTGGCGCGCCGTGTGATCAGCCGCGAGGCTGCCAAAAGCAAAGCCAAAATGCCCGAAAACTTCTAACCATCACTGCGCCCACTGGCGGCGACACAGAGGTAAATTGCTATGGACTTTGATCGTTTGCTGGCGCTGATGGTGGAAAAAGGCGCGTCGGATTTATTTATCACCGCTGGCGTTCCGCCCTCTATCAAACTCCACGGAAAAATTGTTCCTGTAACGGCAACACCTCTTGCGCCGGAAAAGGCACGCGAGCTGGTGTTGAGCGTGATGAACGAAAAGCAGCGGGCCGAATTCCTGGAAAGTAAAGAGCTCAACTTTGCGGTGAGTGCCAGAGGTATAGGCCGGTTTCGCGCCAGTGCTTTTTACCAGCGCAACCTGGCTGGTGTGGTGCTGCGTCGTATTGAGACAAAAATTCCGCGCGTGGATGATCTGGGTTTGCCGGAAATCGTGAAAGAGCTGGCCATGACCAAGCGCGGCCTGATTATTTTTGTGGGCGCTACGGGTACGGGTAAATCCACCTCGCTCGCGGCCATGATTGGCCACCGCAATCGCAACTCCAAGGGCCACATTATTTCCATCGAAGATCCCATTGAATTTATCCACCAGCACGAGGGTTGCATCATTACCCAGCGCGAAGTGGGTATAGATACGGAATCCTTTGACGTCGCTTTGAAAAACACCCTGCGTCAGGCGCCGGATGTGATTCTGATCGGTGAGGTGCGCTCGCGCGAAACCATGGACCATGCTATTGCTTTTGCTGAAACCGGTCACCTGTGTTTGTGTACGCTTCACGCCAACAACGCCAACCAGGCGCTGGATCGTATCATTCACTTCTTCCCTGCTGATCGTCACCGTCAACTATGGATGGACTTATCGTTGAATTTAAAAGCCATTGTGGCGCAACAGCTTATCCCAACACCTGATGGTCAGGGTCGTCGCGCTTGTCTGGAAATTCTGATTAATACGCCGCTGATGCAGGATTTGATTCGCAAAGGCCAGGTGGCAGATCTGAAAGAGCTGATGAAAAAATCCACCGAGTTGGGGATGCAGACTTTCGATCAGGCGCTTTACGCGCTCTATGATGCGGGAGAAATTACCTACGAAGATGCGCTGTTACACGCCGACTCGCCCAACGATCTGCGTTTGATGATCAAGTTGGGTTCGGAAACCGATGCAGCCTATCTCAACAACGCTGCCGATTCGCTTTCGATTGAACAGGAAGAACAGAGCAATCGCGGGCGCATGTTCTGATTTGTAGCGCTGGGCAGCTCAGTGCCTGCCCAGCCAGTCTTCCAAAATCAGGCGCGCGGCTATGGAATCGACGGGATGGTTTTTGTAGTCCCGCGAGCCACCGCGATTCATCACTTCACCCTTGGCTTCAAAGCTGCTCAGGCGTTCATCCACCAACTCCACCGGCAAACCAAAACGACCGTGCAAGCGATTGGCAAATTTGCGCGCACGCACGCTCAGTTCGCTTTCGCTGTCATCCATATTCAACGGCAAACCGACCAGTAGTAAGTCCGGTTGCCATTCCTTGAGTAATTTTTCGATTTCACTCCATTCAGGCACACCATCGCGGGCTTTGAGGCCCTTGAGTTCGCGCGCGCTGGCGGTGAGTGTTTGGCCCAGAGCGACTCCAATATTGCGAGTGCCATAGTCGAAGGCCAGCAGGGTTTTGGGGGATGGCATGGATCAGGCGTGGCCCGCCACGCTGGAAATGAGATTGACATCTATACCCAGCGGCAGGGCGGCCGTTGTCCAGCGCTGTTCAAAGGGGGTATTAAAAATAATCTGTTGGTCTGCGGGCAGCGTCAGCCATGCATTGGCCGCGATCTCGGCTTCCAGCTGGCCTTCGCCCCAGCCGGCATACCCCAGGGCAATCAGGAACTTGTCCGGGCCTCGACCTTCTGCCAGGGCTTCAATAATGTCACGCGAGGCCGTCAGGCTCAGCTCGGGTGAAACCTGCAAGCTGCTCTGCCACTCGCTACCTGCCGGATGTAACACAAAGCCGCGCTCTGTCTGCACCGGCCCGCCAGCGACCACGGGTTGCTCGGCAAGCTTGGGGTTTATTGGCAGTTGCATCTGGCCGAAGATGTCGCCCAGTGAGAGGCCCATAGGGTTGTTGATTACAATTCCCATGGCGCCCTGCGTGCTGTGTTCGCAGATGTAGGTGACTGAGTGGGCGAAACTGGAGTCGTGCATACCGGGCATGGCAATCAGAAAGTGATTGCGCAGGCTGCCTTCGGTAAGTTGGGTGTGCGGCGGAGTTTTGTTCATGTTTTCAGTATTGGGGGCAAAGACCCTGAAAACAAGCCGGGCGTGAAAAAATGCTAGTTGCTGCTGGAGGTTGTCAGCCCGGAAATTTCAAAATTCCAGGTGCGAAAAATCTCCAGTCGGTCATAAAGCTTGCGCAACTCGGGCGGAAAAGCTTCAAAGGGCGCTGCCAGACGCAGTATCTGCAGGGCGGCATCGTCCAGGATTCTGTGGCCCGAGCCCTGGAGTATCTCAACGCGATAGATAGTGCCGTCCGGGTTGAGCGCCACCATCAGCCGCAGGCTGCCGGTAATGCGTCGATTGAGGGCCTCCTGGGGGTAGTTGCGATTGCCCACCTCCTCCACACGGTTGCTCCAGTCGTGCAGATAGCGGGCATCCACGGATTCGCGCGAGGCGACTGACGTGAGGCGGTGAATTCGCGGGCGTTTAGCCTGCTCTTGCCGCTGGCGATCAAGTTTGGCTTGCAGGCTGGCAATTTCAGTCATCAGCAAAGGCTGTTCTTCCGGCAAGCCTTCGGCTTGCTCCTGGTCAATGCGCGGATCTGTGTCCGGGTCTTTCTGGGTTTGCTGCTCGCTGGGGCCCAGTGTGGTTAGCAGGGTTTGCTGGGTATTTTGCAATTCGGTGGCGGCTTGCATCTGTGGCAGCGGGTTGATCTCCTGCACCTGGGTGTCGGCAAAATCGGCCTGCTGATCGGTGGTGAGTTGCTGCGCTTCTTCCAGGGTGCCGCTGGCCTCCTGATTGTGTTGGGCCAGAAAGTCGGCGTCGTCAGGCTCGTTGGCCGACTTGTGATGCGCCAGGGTAATTTCGATGGTTTGGGAGCCGTTTTCGGCCTTGGGGAGTGAAAAGCTGACGCCGAGGATCAGCAGGCCATGAATCACCAGCGCCAAAAACAGGGTAAAACTGAGCCTGTCGGCGGGGTCGGCCGAATTCTGGGTCAGCTGGGCTGTGTCAGCGACAGCATTCATGGGTGGCTATCTGCTTGCGGCTGTGCTGCGGCTTCCAGGCGCGCCGCTATGGCGTCCATAAGTCGCCCGCCTATACCTGTGTTGTAGGCTTGGTCGATCTCCCGCGCGCAGGTAGGGCTGGTGACGTTGATTTCGGTGAGGTAATCACCGATGACATCCAGACCAACAAACAGGAGGCCGCGCGCCTTCAGGCTCGGTGCCACCTGCGACACTATCCATTTGTCGCGCTCGCTCAGGGGTTGGGGTTGGCCTCGCCCACCAGCGGCCAGGTTGCCCCGGGTTTCGCCCTGGGCTGGAATCCGCGCCAGGCAATAGGGGACGGCCTCGCCATCGACCACCAGAATGCGCTTGTCACCCTGGGTAATTTCCGGAATGTAAACCTGCGCCATGATGGCTCTCTGCCCCTGTTGGGTCAGGGTTTCGAGGATGACGCCCACATTCGGATCATCAGCGCGGCAGCGGAAAATACTGGCGCCGCCCATGCCGTCAAGGGGTTTGAAGATGACATCCCCGTGGGTTTGGTGAAATTGCCGCAAGCGTTGTTGGTCGCGGCTGACGAGCAGGGTTGGGCAACACTGGGGAAACTGGGTGGCAAATACCTTTTCGTTGCAGTCGCGCAGGCTTTGCGGGCGATTGACCACCAGGCAACCGGCGCGTTCAGCCGCTTCCAGGATATAAGTGCTATATATGTATTCATTGTCGAAGGGTGGATCCTTACGCATCAGAATCACATCCAGACTGCCTAGGGCAATATCCTCCCTTGGGCCCAGTTCAAACCAGGCTTTGGGGTTATTGGCGACCAGCAGGGAGCGACTGCTGGCGCGGGCTTCGCCGTCCTGCAGATAGAGATCGCTCTGTTCCATGTAGTGCAAATCCCAGCCGCGCTCTTGGGCGGCGAGCAGCAGGGCCAGGCTGGTGTCTTTGGAGAATTTGATGTGGGCGATGGGGTCCATCACCACGCCGAGAGAGATACTCATAGGTGCGTCAACATTTTATTGGCGTCAAATTTGCCGAGTGGGCAGGTGCGGACTAAAGTTAAGTCCTAAGGCACGCTAAAGCAAGGGCATTGAGCACAGATTTCCCGGCTTCTAAGAAAGTGCTAAAAAGAATAGTTTTCTTATATATTCAAGTGGTTATGGCGAAACCTTAAAAACTGTGTTAAAAGTTTGGGCGGCTATGGCCTCTCGAAAGACGTCGCAGGGCGCACGCCTGGCGAGCTGACAAGCCGTCGGGCTGTTCCACCGGGTTCTTCCAGCCGGGGTCTTCCAGTAGAGTCCCGAGTGTACCCAGAGATAACAAAGGCAAGGGTCAGAAAGTATGGACGTGAGTTTGGAAAGTCTAAAGGTGATGGTGATTGACGATAGCAAGACCATTCGCCGAACCGCAGAAACCCTGTTGAAAAAGGCAGGTTGTACGGTAGTTACCGCCACCGACGGCTTTGATGCTCTGGCTAAAATTGCCGATACCCGACCGGATATCATCTTTGTCGACATTATGATGCCGCGCCTCGATGGCTATCAGACCTGTGCGCTGATCAAAAATAACAGTGAATTCAAAACCACGCCGGTCATCATGCTATCCAGTAAGGATGGCCTGTTCGACAAGGCCAAGGGGCGCATTGTGGGCTCCGACCAATATCTCACCAAACCCTTCAGCAAAAGTGAGCTGTTGGGTGCAATAGAAACCCATGTGAAGCACCTGAAGGCCTCCTAGGCCCCTCGCTTGCCTCAAAGGATGCTGCGCAAGGAAGTGTCTGGTTAACCCTTAAAAAAGCTTAATTTTCGGAGCAGCTATGGCCAGAGTATTAATCATTGATGACTCGCCGACAGAAACCTACAAACTGACCAGCATGCTGGAAAAAAACGGCCATGTGGTCCTGACCGCAGACAATGGCGAGGCGGGCATTGCCCTGGCGCAAAAAGAAAAGCCGGACCTGGTGTTGATGGATATTGTTATGCCCGGCCTTAATGGCTTTCAGGCTACCCGTCAGCTATCCAAACTGCCGGAAACCGCCCATATCCCGGTGATCATTGTCACCACCAAGGATCAGCAAACAGATCGCGTGTGGGGCATGCGCCAAGGCGCCAAAGCTTATCTCACCAAGCCGATCCAGCCGGATGTGCTGATGGCGGCGATGGCCGAGGCGATGCGTTAGGTCGGTGAGCAGATGCGAATGACTGAGCGGCTGGCAAAATATAACAACTTAGCTAATGCACCTCTGGCTGTGAATTCTCACGGCGGATTGTTCAAACAACGGAACCTCCTATGTCTGAGCCTCAGGCGGCCTTTCAGGCGCTAGTACAACTTGCCCAGCTGAGCCGTGCCGCCGCGCGCGGCCTGCCCGCACAGGCCGATATTCGCCCCCAGTGGAGCGGTATCGGCTTTTCGTTGATGGGGAGTTATTTCGTTGCTCCCATGGGGGAGGTGTCGGAAATGCTTGAAGTCCCCAGCTTTACGCACCTCCCCGGTGTTCAGCCCTGGGTAAAGGGTGTGGCCAATGTGCGTGGTCGGTTGCTGCCGTTGTTCGATATGGGTGTTTTCTTCGGCGACCGATTGGTGGGTGGCCGCAAGCAGCGTCGCGTGCTGGTACTGGAAACGGAAACGCTTTACAGCGGGTTGATGGTTGACCAGGTATTTGGCATGCAGCACTTCCCCCTGGATGAATATCAACCCGACGCGGGCACCGATGTGCCGGCCGAAATTCGCCCTTTTGTGACCGGCAGCTATCCTCAGGGAGACAGACACTGGTCTTTGTTCCGCCCTGCGCTCTTGGCGGAGGATCCACGTTTCACCAATGCAGCAAAATCGTAATTCACCCTATGGCCCGCCTTACCGGCGAGTGGATGAAAAATAAGACAAAATCGGTTAGGAGTAGGTAAATGAAAAGTGAAACCAGAAGTCCCCTGGCGGCCCTAAAAGCCAGCCCGGTAATGTCAGCAGCGCTGTTCTTGCTGATTGTGTGTCTGGTCGCCATTCCCCTGATCTACATCAGAGTGCAGCAGGACGCGGCGAATGACCAGCGCTACCTGCAGCAAGTGGCGGATCTCCGGGCGGAAGCCTATCGACTCACGTCCCTTTCGCGCGATGCTACGTCGGGCAACGAGCAGGCGTTCGTCGAGTTGGAGTCGGTGATTAGCACCATGGGCACTACATGGGAGTCGCTGCGTTCCAGTGACGAGCGCACTCGGCGCGAGTTGCGCGAAGAGTTTGCCACCTTCGAAGGTGTCTGGGGACGAGTCAAAAACTCCACCGAAGTAATTGCGAGTAACAAAGACCTGATCGTATCACTGAATGCGGTGGGTCGTGAGCTGAACGAAAACCTGCCAACCCTTCAAGCCCAGCACAACAACATTGTAGAAATTCTTTTGGAAAACAACGCCCCGGCCGACCAGGTATCCCAGGCGCAAATGCAGTCCTGGCGTGCCGAACGTATCGGTCGAGCCGTGGATAAGATGCTGCGCGGTGACGCGGACGCGAGTGCGGCTGCGGATCAGTTTAACCTCGATGCCAACATCTACGGGCGCGTGTTGACAGCGATGCAGCAGGGCGACGCTACCATGCGTATTTCGCGCGTATCCGATGTCAGTGCCAGGGCCAGTCTCGACCAGATTGCCAACCTTTTTGATGGTGTGAACGAATCGGTTCAGGAGATGTTTGAAGGTTCGAAAACACTGTTTGCTGCGCGGCAAGCGAGTGACGCGCTGTTGGAAGTTACGGCGCCTCTGTTGCAATCATTAGCCAGTATCCAGGACAAAATATCCGTGCAGGCTGGTACACGTCTGCCCAACAACAACCACGTACTGGCTGTCGCCGGTGTCGCGGTGTTTGCCCTCTTCCTGATCGGCTTTAGCTTGTACCGCAGTGCCACCCGTCGCGCCGCCGAGACCGCTGAGACCAACGAACGTAACCAGACAGCGATTCTGCGTCTGCTCGACGAACTGGCCG
>CBFGWO010000026.1:0-27060 GCA_965652595.1 uncultured Cellvibrio sp.
TCACCACTGCCGGTTTTGCTACCACCTTGGTTTGGGCTCTTCCCCTGCCTGCGCCGGACTTATTTTTTGGTGTCTGCTTGCTGGCCGGTCTGGATTGGGGCGCGGCGCCTCTGACAGCCGTTGTTTTCGGCAGGTTAATCGTCTCCATCTGGTATTTGCCAGGTTCTAGACCCTCGATACTCCAGTTGCCGATCTTGACTCTCACCAGCCGCAGGGTGGGGTGGCCAACAGCGGCCGTCATTCGCCGTACCTGGCGGTTGCGGCCCTCGGAAATCACGATTTCCAGCCATTGGGTGGGAATATTCTTGCGCTCGCGAATCGGTGTATCCCGTTCCCAGAGTTTGGGCGGAGGAATCAGCCTGACCTGGGCGGGCAGGGTAATACCATCATTTAAGGGCACGCCTTGGCGCAGTTGGGTCAGGGCATAGCTTGTGGGTGCGCCTTCCACCTGAACCCAGTAGGTTTTGGGTAGCTTGTGCATGGGGTGGGAGATCTGGTGTTGCAGCTGGCCATCATCCGTTAGTAGCAAGAGTCCTTCCGAGTCATGATCGAGGCGTCCGGCCGGGTAGATGCCGGGCAGCTTGATGTAATGCGCCAAAGTGGGGCGATTTTCCTTGTCGGTAAATTGGGATAAAACCCCGTAGGGTTTGTTAAACAAAATCAGTTTGGCCATAAGTCTCTTCTATAGGGTTAAAACGCAGAGGCTTCGGGTCTGCGGCTGCGAAAAGTGTACATCACTGTTATACTTGCGCGCGATTTGCCGGGCCGATTTGGCCTGCGTGTATGTTCGGCCTCGGGCCTGCCTGGTTTTCCTGGAGCATGGTACGAGCGTCTCTAATAATCCCTCATGAATTGCGAGTGTACCTGTTGGGCCTTCCCGGCGAGGTGCGCTTTTGCCCGACAGTACGACTAACGGAGTGAATCTGCCAAATGACCGATTTCAAAATTATCTACACTGAAACTGACGAAGCGCCCGCCCTCGCCACCTATTCCCTGCTCCCCATCGTCAAAGCCTTTACCCAAACGGCAGGCGTCAAGGTTGAAACCCGCGATATCTCTCTCTCAGGTCGTATACTCTCGCAATTTCCCGAATACCTGACCGACGCCCAGCGCATTGGCGACCACTTGGCTGAACTGGGCCAACTGGCGACCACGCCCGAGGCCAATATCATCAAGCTGCCCAATATCAGCGCCTCGATCCCCCAGTTAAAAGCCGCGATCAAAGAACTCCAAACCCAGGGCTACAAACTGCCTGATTATCCTGAAAATCCTGCGAACGATGACGAAAAATCCATTAAGGCTCGTTACGACAAGGTTAAAGGCAGTGCGGTAAACCCGGTGTTGCGTGAAGGTAACTCCGACCGCCGTGCGCCTCTATCGGTTAAAAATTACGCGCGCAAAAATCCGCACAAAATGGGCGCCTGGAGTGCTGATTCCAAATCCCATGTGTCGCACATGAACGCCGGTGATTTTTACGGTAGCGAAAAATCGGTGCTGGTGAACGATGCGGGCAGTGTGAAAATCGAATTGGTTGCCGCCGATGGCAGCACCAAAGTGTTAAAAGAATCCACCAAGGTGCAGGCCGGTGAAATTATTGATGCGGCAGTGATGAGCAAAAATGCCCTACGCAGCTTTATTGCTGAGCAGATTAACGATGCCAAGGCCAAGGGTGTGTTGTTGTCTGTGCACCTGAAGGCCACCATGATGAAAGTCTCCGATCCCATCATGTTTGGTCATTTTGTTGCCGTGTTTTACGCGCCGGTATTTGAAAAACACGCTGCTGTGCTTGAGCCGTTGAAAGTCGATGTTAACAACGGTATTGGCGATCTCTACGCCAAGATCAAAGCGCTGCCCGCCGACAAACAAGCCGAAATCGAAGCCGATATCAAAGCGCTCTATGCTGAGCGCCCAGCCTTGGCAATGGTGAACTCTGACAAGGGCATCACCAACCTGCATGTACCCAGCGACGTAATCGTGGACGCCTCCATGCCCGCGATGATTCGCGACTCCGGCAAAATGTGGAACGCGGACGGCAAGCTGCAAGATGCCAAAGCCTGTATCCCGGACCGCTGTTATGCGGGTGTCTACCAAACTGTGATTGACGACTGCAAGAAAAACGGCGCCTTCGATCCGCGCACGATGGGAAGTGTGCCCAACGTGGGCTTGATGGCCCAGGCCGCTGAAGAATACGGCTCACATGACAAGACTTTCCAAATCCCCGCCGCTGGCACAGTGCGTGTCACTGATGCGGCAGGCAAGGTACTGCTGGAGCAAAAAGTAGAAGAGGGCGATATCTGGCGTATGTGTCAGGTAAAAGACGCGCCCATTCGCGACTGGGTCAAACTGGCTGTTAACCGTGCCCGCGCCTCCAACACACCAGCGGTTTTCTGGCTCGACAGCCAACGCGCTCACGACGCCCAGTTGATCACCAAGGTCAATGCTTATCTCAAGGATCATGACACCAGCGGCCTGGAAATCCATATTCTGGCGCCGGAAGAAGCCACCCAGTTCTCGATTGATCGTATTCGCGCTGGCAAGGACACAATCTCCGTCACCGGCAACGTTCTGCGCGACTACCTGACTGATCTCTTCCCCATTATGGAGCTGGGCACTTCTGCCAAGATGCTGTCGATTGTGCCTTTGATGAACGGCGGCGGCCTGTTTGAGACGGGTGCTGGCGGTTCTGCACCCAAGCACGTGCAGCAGTTCGTGGAAGAAAACCACCTGCGCTGGGATTCCCTGGGGGAATTCCTCGCTCTGGCTGAATCTTTGGATCACTACGGCAATGTGGCGGGCAACGCCAAGGCCAAGGTGCTGGCGAAAACCCTGGATCAAGCCAACGGCAAGTTCCTCGACAACAACAAATCACCTGGCCGTGCGCCCGGTGAACCGGACAACCGTGGCAGCCACTTCTATCTGGCCAGCTACTGGGCGGAAGCCCTGGCTGCTCAGGACGAGGATGCCGAGCTTAAGGCACGTTTTGCGCCTTTGGCCAAAATCCTGGCCGAAAAAGAGCAGCAAATTGTGCAGGAACTCTTGGCTGTATCGGGAAAACCGGTGGATATCGGCGGCTACTACCGTCCCAACCCGGTATTGACCTCGGCGGCTATGCGCCCCAGCGCCACCTTTAATCAGGCGCTTGAGAGTCTTTGATTCCTATTGCCAGGTAAACCAAAAACGGGCCTTCAAGGCCCGTTTTGCTGTCAGCAGTATCTGTTTGTAAAGAAGCTGATGGTGAAACTGGTGTTAATCGCGGTTACTTTTAATAGCCTTGGGTTATATATGGAGGCAAACAGGAGGCTGAAATTTTCTTTCAACGCATTCAGATGGATAAAGCAGGCGTCCTGGCCAAGTGCTCAAGGTCAGGCCATGGCTGCTTTGGCTTGGTAAGGCTCTTCTGCCCTCTCGGCGCCTGCGATTGGCGCTATGTTTACAGCGTGAAGCCCCTTGTCGCCGCGCGTGATGTCAAATGACACCATCTGCCCCGCTTTGAGGGTCTTGTAGCCTTCCATCTGGATAGCGGAATAGTGCGCAAAGAGATCTTCGCCACCCTCGTCGGCGAGAATGAAGCCATAGCCCTTTGCATTATTGAACCACTTGACAGTACCTGTAGGCATAATGAAATCCTTAAGCCCGGGAACAAGAGAAAAAACTTGCACCCTGTCGTTATTATGTCCCGGAGTTATAGCGTCTCCGGCGTGTTTTGGGCGTCTATCCAATCTTTTGACATAAGTCCTGCTGCAAGATCAGACAAACTGCTGAATATTTGATCAGCAACCGCGTTTTTTATCCAAGAATTGAACCAAAGTCAAGCAAATGGCCGTATCCAGTTAGCTGGGTGTGAGCGACTTGGCCTTGGGTTAGAATGACGACTATTTTCAACTCCCCCGTGAAGCTCTATGAGAAATCCCGAAAACCTTCAACTAACCTTAAGCAAAGACGAGGACGCTCTGGGTGGTGATCACGAAGGCAACCTGGCGGTACTTGAAGCCAAGCCCAAGTTGCGTCGCCCACCCATGTACAAGGTCATGATGTTGAATGACGACTATACCCCTATGGATTTTGTGGTAGAAATTCTCGAAATGTTTTTTGCCATGTCGCGAGAAAAAGCCACCCATGTGATGTTGACCGTACATATTCACGGCAAAGCGGTTTGCGGCGTCTATACTCGAGATATAGCCGAAACAAAGGCTGCCCAGGTGAACCAATATGCCAGGGAACATCAGCACCCATTGAAGTGCGACATTGAAGCTGTTGAAGACGATATGTCCTAGTTCCGAGCTGTGCCTTACCTGATCAATTGCTCGCTGCCAGAGGTGAAAAGCGATGTTAAGTAAAGATTTGGAAGTAACCTTGAATCTTGCGTTTAAAGGCGCTCGCTCCAAACGCCATGAGTTCATGACAGTAGAGCATCTGCTTCTGGCTTTGATTGATAACGATTCGGCGGCCAACGTGTTGCGCGCCTGTGGCGCCGACCTGGCCAGTTTGCGCAAAGAGCTGATCGAGTTTGTTGATTCCACCACACCCTTGATTCCCGAAAATGATACTGAGCGCGAAACCCAGCCCACCTTGGGTTTTCAGCGGGTGCTCCAGCGCGCCGTTTTTCATGTCCAATCTTCCGGTAAGCAGGAAGTCACCGGGGCTAATGTGCTGGTGGCGATTTTTAGCGAACAGGAAAGTCAGGCGGTTTACTATCTCAAGCAACAAAGCATTGCGCGTATTGATGTGGTGAATTACATCACTCACGGCATTCATAAGGTGTCTGGACATTCTGATCACAGCCAGGATTCCGGTCATGGCCATGAGCAACAGGATGAAGAGAGTATTGGCGGAGAGTCTTCCAGTCAGAGCCCGCTGGAAAACTACGCAGTGAACCTGAATGAACAGGCCGCGCAGGGACGGATAGATCCGCTGGTGGGTCGCGAGCTGGAAGTGGAGCGCGTGTGCCAGATCCTCTCCCGCCGTCGCAAAAACAATCCGCTGTTGGTCGGTGAATCCGGTGTGGGCAAAACCGCTATTGCGGAAGGCCTCGCAAAACGCATTGTTGATGGCGACGTACCCGATGCGCTAATCGACAGTGTCGTTTACTCATTGGATATGGGCGCGCTGCTCGCCGGCACCAAGTATCGTGGCGATTTTGAAAAACGCTTTAAAGGGTTGTTGAGTGAGCTGAAAAAGCAAAAAAAATCCATCCTCTTTGTTGATGAAATCCACACCATTATTGGCGCAGGTGCTGCGTCGGGTGGGGTGATGGATGCTTCCAATTTGTTGAAGCCACTCTTGTCATCCGGTGAAATACGCTGCATGGGTTCCACCACCTATCAGGAATTTCGTGGCATTTTCGATAAAGACCGCGCGCTCTCGCGCCGCTTCCAAAAGGTGGATGTGGTTGAGCCCACAGTTGAAGAAACCTACCAGATTCTCAAAGGCCTCAAGAGCCGCTTTGAGAAGCACCACAACCTGCGCTACACAGACCCGGCACTGCGCGCTGCCGCCGAGTTGGCCGAGCGCTATATCAATGATCGCTTTCTCCCCGATAAGGCGATAGACGTGATCGACGAAGCCGGTGCCTACCAGCAGTTGCAAACACCGAGCAAGCGCAAAAAAACCATTGGCGTCGCCGATATCGAACAAGTGGTGGCCAAGATTGCGCGCATTCCCCCGAAGAGTGTTTCCTCGTCGGATAAAGAGCAACTGCGCAAGTTGGATCAGAATTTGAAGATGACCGTGTTTGGTCAGGACGAGGCTATAGATACCCTGGCAACCGCGATCAAGTTGTCGCGTGCCGGGTTGAACTCTGCCGAGAAACCCATTGGCTCCTTCCTCTTTGCTGGCCCTACAGGTGTGGGTAAAACCGAAGTTTGTCGCCAGCTGGCCAATTGCATGGGTATGGAGTTGCTGCGCTTTGATATGTCCGAGTACATGGAGCGCCACACTGTCTCCCGTTTGATCGGTGCGCCACCTGGCTATGTAGGTTTTGATCAGGGTGGCTTGCTGACCGATGCGGTAACCAAGCAACCTCACTGCGTGCTCTTGCTCGACGAAATCGAAAAGGCGCACCCGGAAGTCTTTAACCTGCTGTTGCAAGTAATGGATCATGGCACGCTGACTGATAACAATGGTCGCAAGGCAGATTTTCGCAATGTGATTCTGATTATGACCACCAACGCCGGTGCGGATTTGATGAGTCGTCCCTCAATCGGGTTTACCCATCAGGACCACACTACCGATGGTATGGAAGCCATCAAGAAAATGTTTACGCCCGAGTTCCGCAACCGCCTGGACGCTATTGTCCAGTTCGCGCCGCTGAGCCTGGAAGTCATCAAAACCGTGGTGGATAAATTCCTCATGGAATTGCAAACCCAGTTGGACGACAAGCACGTGACGCTCGAAATCGACGAGGATGCGCGCGAGTGGCTGGCGATCCATGGCTACGACGTGAAGATGGGCGCAAGACCTATGGCGCGTTTGATCCAGGAGAAACTCAAAAAGCCGCTGGCGGAAGAAATTCTGTTTGGCTCCCTGTCGCACGGCGGAGGAATGGTAGAAATTGGTCTGGATCCGATAGAAGACAAGTTAACCATCGATATCAAGGCCAAGCAGGCGCAACCGGCTTAGATACCCAATCTGCTTGATATAGAAGTACCAACAAAAAAAGCCGCAGCAATGCGGCTTTTTTTGTTGGATCTGAAAAGGGGTCAGATCAGGGAAGGCCTAGCGAGCGCGGTAGGTAATCCGGCCTTTGGTCAGGTCGTAGGGAGTCATTTCAACCTTGACCTTGTCACCCGTGAGAATACGGATGTAGTTTTTGCGCATTTTGCCGGAGATGTGCGCAGTCACTACGTGCCCATTCTCCAGTTTGACGCGAAAGGTGGTGTTGGGCAGGGTGTCGACCACTTCGCCTTCAAATTCAATATTGTCTTCTTTTGCCATGCGGCAGTGTCCTCGGTGTCCCGGTGGGGTTGGGGGGTAAAAAATAGGTGCGAATTGTGCCTGAATTAGCCAGTGGCGCCAAGGGGACAGGGGCGGAATTTGGCGGTATTTGCGTTACTTGAGGCGCATCCAGCGGCGATTAATCAATAACTCCAGGGGGCGGTACTGGATTTTGTAACGCATTTTGGTGCATTCCTTGATCCAGTAGCCCAGATAGAGGTGGCTGAGCCCTTGCTGCTTGGCCATATGAATTTGCGCCAGTATGGCAAAGGCCCCTAAGCTGCGCTTCTCTGCTTTCGGGCAGTAAAAGGTGTAAACCGCCGATAACCCATCCTCCAGCCGGTCGCACACGGCCACGCCCAGCAGTTTGCCTTCCAGGCGCATTTCCAGGTAACGAGTCACGCCCCACTCCCGGGTCAAAAAGGCTTCGTACTGGGTGATGGAGGGCGGGTACATGTCGCCATCCTTGTGGCGGCTGTTGATGTAGTCGGCATAGAGTTGGTAGTGCTCCGCCGTGTGGATACTATCGATTTCGCGCACCTGTAGATCCTGATTCCGCTGCCAGCAGCGCTTTTGACTGCGGTTGGGTTTAAACAAATGCACCGGAATACGGCAGGAGATACAGGCCTGGCAGACTGCACACTGAGGACGGTAGAGGTGGCTGCCGCTACGGCGGAAGCCCAATTGGGAGAGCTGGCTATAGAGATGAATGTCTACCGGTGCATCTGGGTCGACAAAAAGGGTGGTGGCCTCCTGATCATCCAGATAGCTGCACGGGTGGGGTTGGGTGGCAAAGAGCCTGAGGTTGGAAAGGTCGGTCATATCCCCTGTCTCCAGTCCACCGGATCCAGCTGCCAGGGGCCGGGTACGGGTGGGCGCTGGGTTAAGTCTACCAGCAATCGCAGGAAGGTCGCACGGGGGATCTCCACCGCGCCCAGACTGAAGAGATGATCATTGGCCACCTGGCAGTCGATGAGTTCAAAATGCCAGCGCTTGAGTTGTGCAACCAGATGGGCGAAACCCACCTTGGAGGCGTTGTCGGCCCGGCTAAACATGGACTCGCCAAAAAATACCCGCCCCAGGGCCAGGCCGTAGAGGCCTCCCACCAGCTCTTCCTCCTGCCACACTTCCACCGAATGGGCATAGCCAAGTTGGTGCAATTGGGTGTAGGCGCGAATCATGGCGGTGCTGATCCAGGTGCCTGACGCATGATCCCCGGAAGCGTAGGTTCTTGGGGCAGCGCAGGCACGCATCACTGCCGCAAAATCCCTGTCGACCGTGACCTGATAAGTACCTTGGCGCAAACACTTTTTCAGGCTGCGTGAGAGGTGCAATTGTTCCGGAAAGATCACCGTGCGTGGGTCTGGGCTCCACCAGAGAATAGGCTCGCCCGGGTTAAACCAGGGAAAGATGCCTTGGCTATAGGCAGCCAGCAGCCGCTGGGGCGCGAGATCGCCACCCACCGCCAGTAGGCCGTTGGGGTCATCCAGTGCAGTGTCGGCTGGGGGGAAGTTGTGGTTGTCAGCAGACAACCAGGGCAATTGGGTCATGGCCTAGAGCGCTTACTATTCGATGGATGGCAGAGTGTAGCAACTGGAGCGGCTTTTGCATTCTCGCAGGTGTGTCCACTGACCGAGAACATACTATGCAAACTGCCCAGGAGTTTTTACTGGCGGCCAAGCGCTGTGAGCAGAACGCGCTGGATCAGCTGGGTTTGAGTTGCGAGCTGGTCGGTGATTTGGGTGAACTGGTTCACCAGCTCCAACGAGAAAGAGGTGCGGCCAATATTTTTCTTGGCTCCGGTGGGCGTTTGTTCCTGCAGCAATGGCATCAGCAGCGCGACGCTGTGCACGCGGCGGAGTTGTCTCTGCGCTCTGCGTTTAGTCGCTTGGCGGCGGGCCAGCGCGATGAAGCGAGCTGCGCGCGACTTTTTAGCCGGATTGCCTGGGTGTTGCAAGGGCTGGACGAGCTTCGCGAGCTGCGCCAGCGCATAGCCTTGCTGGAATTGTCCGCAGCCGCGAGCACACAAGCCTTTACCCGTCTGATTGCTGTCTTATTGAGTCTGGTGTTTGAGGTGGCGGATACGGCTACTGACCCCGAGCTCACGCGCTTGTTGGTTGCACTCTTTCATTTGTTGCAAGGCAAGGAGTTTGCGGGACAGGAGCGGGCACTGGGCGCCAGTTGTTTTGCCACCGGATTTTTTTCTGCGGAGGCACGCGAAACTCTGTCGCATCTTCAGGAAGCACAGGGGCGCAGCTTTGACACCTTTACCCAATTTGCGCCGGACCAGGCATTGGCGCATTGGCAGGAGCTTCAGACCTCGACTGTGTATTTGGAATTACAGCGCCTGCGTCAGGTCGCGCGCACAACCTCGGATGCTCAGTGTGTTCCCCCGGCGCTCAGTGAAATCTGGTACGAACTCACCAGTCATCGCATAGACACCCTGCACCACATAGAGCAATCCCTGGGACAAAAATTGAAACGCTTGGCGCGTCAAAAAGCGCGCCGTGCGAGTGCGGATTTACTCGAATATCGGCATTGTCTGGATGCTCTGGCGGCGCGGGATCAAGCCTTGCTCGCGGATTTGCATAGAGCCCTGGAGCGCGCTCTGGGTGATGAAACCGGTGCTTACGGCGACTGGCAATCCAGTGCCTTGGTGGGGCTTAGCCCTCATTTCAGCCGGTCCTTGGTGGATTTGATTCACTCTCAGGCTCAGCGCCTGCAAACCATGCAAGATGAACTGAGTGCCGCCAAAAAGACACTTCAGGAGCGCAAGTTGATTGAGCGAGCAAAAGGCTTGCTTATGTCGCAGCGCGGCTTAAGTGAAGATCAGGCGTATCAGTTAATGCGGCAGAGTGCCATGGCTCAACATCGTCGTTTGGCCGAGGTGGCGGAAGCCATCGTAAATAGCGTGCAACTCTTACAGACATCAACGCATCGTCAATCCAAGGCTGTACCGCTATGAGGCGCAGCATGGATTTTTTGATAATTTCTGGTGCATTTTTTTAGCGAAGAAGTTGTGAGACTCCAGCTGTTTAGGTGAAAACCCCCGGTATTTGTTGGCTTCTTTATTTTATTTGTGGTTTTTGCTGCTGAAATTTCAACTTGGTACGCATTCTGCTTTTCTATCGATGTTGGATGCTTGTCTAGCAGCGTTTCCATGCAGGGATGCGCATTTGTGTAGAGCAACGTTGCTCTCGCTAATGTATTTGCCGGGATGACGCAAGCCGTGTCAGCCTCGGACTGGCGCGTCTCTTTGCCGGGGGCAAATCTTGTGGTGTTTATCACAGGCTGACCTGCCAGGAATGCAGTTCGCCACCCTGAGCCCCCAGGCTTTTTTCTGCTAACAGCATCACCCGATTATTCACGGCAACGGCGCCAGGACACGAGTTGAGCTATCGCCCAACTCTTCGTCAGGGCGCCGTTTTTTTTTGCGCATTGCGAGGATCCATCATGGATAAGAAATTGCCCGACGTTAGCAGCGACACCCAGTGCAGCGATACCAATCGCCGCGATTTTTTGAAAAAAAGCCTGACCGCCGTTGGTGGCGCGGCGGTCATGGGCGCCCTGCCTGTGGGGCTCAGCAGTCTCGCTTGGGCGGCGCCTGCCGCGCTGGAAACCACCTCGGCCAAGTTGGGTTTTATCGCACTTACCGACGCGGCACCTTTGTTTGTTGCTGCGGAAAAAGGGCTTTTTGCCAAGTACGGTATGACCAAGGTGGAAGTGCTCAAACAATCCAGTTGGGGCACTACCCGGGACAATCTGGTGTTGGGTTCGCAAAGCAATGGTATTGACGGCGCCCACATACTTTCGCCCATGCCCTATTTGATTTCGACGGGTGCAGTCACCGCTAATAACATTCCCACGCCCATGTACATACTTGCGCGCCTTAATCTGGCGGGGCAGTGCATATCGGTGGGCGCCGAATACGCCAGCTTGAAAGTGGGTACGGATGCTACCGAATTTAAAGCGGCGTTGGCCGCGAAAAAAGCCAGTGGCAAAGCGGTGAACGCCGCTATGACTTTCCCTGGCGGCACCCATGACCTGTGGATTCGCTACTGGTTATCCGCAGCGGGCATAGACCCGACCAAGGATATTTCCACCATCGTAGTGCCGCCGGCGCAAATGGTGGCCAACATGAAGGTGGGCAGCATGGACACCTTCTGTGTGTGTGAGCCTTGGAATATGCAGCTGATTAACCAGAAGATTGGCTACACCGCCAATACCACCGGTGAGCTCTGGCACAATCACCCTGAAAAAGCCTTTGCCATGCGCGCCGACTATGTGGATAAAAATCCCAAGGCTACCCAGGCGTTATTGATGGCGGTAATGGAAGCGCAGCAGTGGTGTGAAAAGCCGGAAAACCGTGAAGAGGTTGCGAAGATCTGCTCCAGCCGTCGCTGGATCAACGCCCCCTACAACGACATCATCGACCGAGTGAAAGGCCGCTTTGACTATGGCACGGGTAAAGTGGTGGAAAATAGCCCTCATACAATGCGCTACTGGGCTGACCAGGCCTCCTATCCCTTCCGCAGCCACGACCTCTGGTTTTTAACGGAGGACATCCGCTGGGGTTATCTGCCGGCGGATCTCGATACCAAATCCTTGATTGATAAAGTGAATCGCGAAGATCTCTGGCGTGCCGCTGCCGCCAGCCTGGGGGTGGCGGCGAGTGATATTCCTGCCGCCAGCTCCCGCGGCAAGGAAACCTTCTTCGATGGCAAGGTGTTCGACCCAGAAAATCCCCAGGCTTACCTCGACAGTCTGGCGATTAAATACCTGCGCGCTTGATGCCGCATTCTGAAATGGTTGAAGAGTGTAAGTATTCGCACACAGGAGAGACGAGATGAACTCCAAACTAGCGGTTGAACCCAGGGCTGTTTCGGCGGCACAAGAGCCTGGAAGAAGTCTGTTAACAGCTGCCCACACTGGCGGTGAGCAACCCGCCTGGCGCAGGGCCTTGCTAGAAGTACTGCGTCAGTGGAGCGCCAGGATGCTACCACCATTGGTGGTGCTCACCCTGTTGATTGGGGCCTGGGAATTGGCCTGTTCTGGGCCAGATGCGCGCTTGCCCTCGGCCAGCCAGATGGTCGAGCAATCCTGGGAGCTAATTGTCGATCCTTTTTATGACAATGGTGGCAATGACGTGGGCATGGGCTGGCAGATTCTTGCCAGCCTCAAGCGGGTGGCCTATGGCTATCTGCTGGCGGTGGTGGCGGGGGTTGCCCTGGGCGTGCTGGTAGGGCAATCCACCTGGGCCATGCGCGGCCTGGACCCGGTGTTTCAGGTGCTGCGCACAGTGCCGCCGCTGGCCTGGTTGCCCCTGTCTCTGGCGGGGTTTCAGGACAGCCACCCCTCCGCCATCTTTGTCATTTTTATCACCGCCATCTGGCCTATCATCATCAATACCTCGGTGGGGGTGCGCAATATTCCCGAGGATTATCGCAATGTGGCGCGGGTGATTCGCCTAAACGGCTTTGATTACTTTCGCAAAATCATGCTGCCCGCCGCCGCACCCTACATTTTTTCGGGTTTGCGCATCGGCGTGGGGCTTTCCTGGCTGGCGATAGTGGCGGCGGAAATGTTGATTGGCGGGGTGGGTATTGGCTTCTTTATTTGGGACGCCTGGAATTCATCGCTCATTAGCGACATTATCCTGGCACTGATCTATGTGGGGATCGTGGGCTTTATTCTTGATCGCATGGTGGCTTTTGTCGGCCGCTGTGTCACGCGGGGCACCAGTGCCAACTAGCCTTGCAATAGTCTCCTTGGGTGGTCTGGCTCTGCCCCGGCTGAAACCTCTTTATCGCCGGATCTGATGATCCGGCGGCTTTCGCTAAACCTCTGTCTTTCGACCTCTCTCTTTCGACCAGATCAAGCGACGCGCTGATCTGGCCGTGCTTTTGCTGCGAATCCGTTCATGAAAAAAATTGCCAAATAAGCGCAGGCTAACTGGCGTGAATTTTGAAAGTAAATTTCTGCGCCTGATTGTTGTCGTATATTTGGCGAAGGCGCTACCTGGCGCGCAATTTAGGACTATGCTTAGTCCAGAGCCCTTCGGCTGAGTTCTCGGGTGAATGCATGCCAAGCTAGTGGCGCAGCGCCCGCCCCCCACTGCCAATCCGAGGTCTGTTATGAGTATTTTTAATCACTACCGCGAGCGCTACGAAGCGACCCAGCAGGAAGAACTCACGATTAAGGAATATCTCGAACTTTGTAAAAAAGACCCCAGTGTTTACGCCACAGCAGCAGAGCGCATGTTGATGGCGATTGGCGAGCCGGAAATGGTGGACACTTCCCAGGATCCGCGCCTCAGCCGCATTTTTTCCAATAAGGTGATCAAACGCTACCAAGCCTTTGGTGACTTCTACGGTATGGAAGAGGCGATTCAACAGATAGTGTCTTTTTTCAAACACGCAGCCCAGGGCCTGGAGGAAAAGAAACAGATTCTTTACTTGCTCGGCCCGGTAGGCGGTGGTAAGTCTTCCCTGGCAGAGATGCTCAAAACCCTGATGGAAAAAATGCCTATCTATTGCATCAAGGATTCGCCTGTATTCGAATCCCCGCTGGGACTTTTTAGCCCGGACGAAGATGGCCACATTCTCGAAGAGGATTACGGCATTCCGCGCCGCTATATCAAAACCATTATGTCGCCCTGGGCGGCCAAGCGTCTGCAGGAATTTAATGGCGATATCACCCAGTTTCGGGTAGTGAAGCTTTACCCGTCAATCCTGAATCAAATTGCCATTACCAAAACCGAGCCGGGCGATGAAAACAACCAGGATATTTCGTCACTGGTGGGCAAGGTAGATATTCGCAAACTGGAAGAGTTTCCGCAGAACGATCCGGATGCCTATAGTTTTTCCGGCGGTCTCTGTCGCGCCAACCAGGGCTTGATGGAATTTGTGGAAATGTTCAAAGCGCCCATCAAGGTGCTGCACCCGCTGTTAACCGCTACTCAGGAGGGCAACTTCAACTCTACCGAAGGGCTGGGGGCAATTCCCTTTGATGGGATTATTCTGGCGCACTCCAACGAATCCGAATGGCAAAATTTTCGCAACAACAAAAACAACGAAGCCTTTATTGATAGGGTGTATATCGTTAAGGTGCCCTATTGCTTGCGGGTAACCGAAGAGCAAAAAATCTACGAAAAATTGCTGCAAAACTCGTCGTTATCGCAAGCGCCCTGCGCGCCAGATACCCTGCGTATGCTGGCACAGTTCTCGGTTCTGTCACGTCTTAAGGAGCCGGAGAATTCCAACATCTACTCCAAGATGCGGGTTTATGATGGTGAAAACCTCAAAGACACAGATCCCAAGGCCAAGTCCTTGCAGGAATATAAAGACATCGCCGGTGTTGATGAGGGTATGAACGGCCTGTCCACTCGGTTTGCCTTTAAAATTCTGTCGCGCGTGTTCAACTTTGATCCTACCGAAATTGCAGCCAATCCTGTGCACCTTATGTACATTCTTGAGCAGCAGATAGAAGCTGAGCAATTCCCCAAGGAAGTTCAGGAAAAATACCTGAGTGCCCTCAAAGAATATATTGCCCCCAAGTATGTGGACTTTATTGGCAAGGAAATCCAAACCGCCTACCTCGAATCCTATGCCGAGTACGGTCAGAATATTTTTGATCGCTATGTTACTTATGCAGACTTCTGGATTCAGGATCAGGAATACCGCGATCCGGAGACCGGAGAAATTCTCAACCGCGCATCGCTTAACGAAGAGCTTGAAAAAATTGAAAAGCCTGCGGGTATTAGTAATCCCAAGGACTTTCGCAACGAGATTGTCAATTTTGTATTGCGCGCCAAAGCGAATAACTCGGGTAAAAACCCCGATTGGCGCAGCTATGAGAAGCTGCGCACAGTGATCGAGAAGAAGATGTTCTCCAACACTGAGGATCTATTGCCGGTGATCTCCTTCAACGCCAAGGCTTCTGCCCAGGACAAGAAAAAGCACCAGGATTTTGTGGCGCGCATGATCGAGCGTGGCTACACCGAGAAGCAAGTGCGACTCTTGTCCGAGTGGTATTTGCGGGTCAGAAAATCCCAGTAGTATCTGCCAAGGCGTGTGACTATTCCCGGCTGTAAAACAGTCGGGTGGGGAGAAGTGGATATATGAGTTACATCATTGATCGGCGCTTGAACGCCAAAAATAAAAGTGCGGTTAATCGCCAGCGCTTTTTGCGGCGCTATCGCGATCAAATTCGCAAGGCGGTGTCCGACCTGGTGAGCGAACGTTCCATCACCGATATCGACAAGGGCGGCAAGATCAGTATTCCCTCGCGCGATATCAGCGAGCCGGTTATTCACCACGGCCAAGGGGGGCGTAGCACTCGAGTACTGCCGGGCAACAAGCAATTTTCCGAAGGCGATCTGATTCAGCGGCCGCCGGGTGGCGGTGGCGGCGAAGGTGGCAGCAAGGCCAGTGATTCCGGTGAAGGTGAAGACGATTTCTCGTTTAGCATTTCCCAGCAGGAATTTCTCGATTTTATGTTCGATGGTTTGGAACTGCCCAACCTGATCAAGCGCCAACTCTCAGGTGTGGAAGAATTCAAAAAAGTACGTGCCGGTTACGCCAACGAAGGCTCGCCCGGCAAAATCAACATAGTGCGCTCCCTGCGTTCGGCCAATATGCGGCGCATCGCCCTGACGGGCAGTAAACGCAAACAATTGGCAGCACTTGAAGTCGAAGTGGAGGCTATGCCCGCTGCCGAGCGCCAGGGCCCCGCGTTTGAAGCCCTGGTGGCGGAAATCAATCGCCTGCGCAAGGCTATAGGCGCTACCCCCTGGCTGGATACTTTCGATTTAAAATACAACCTGCATATCAAACATCCCATTCCCCGCTCCAAGGCGGTCATGTTTTGCATCATGGATGTGTCCGGCTCCATGGATCAGGCCACCAAGGACATTGCCAAACGCTTTTTTATCCTGCTCTATCTCTTCCTGCAACGGAACTACGAAAAAACCGAGGTGGTTTTTATTCGTCACCATACGGTCGCCAAAGAAGTGGATGAAGAAGAGTTTTTTCACTCGCGCGAAACGGGCGGCACAGTGGTGTCCAGTGCACTTAAATTGATGCAGAGCATTGTCGAGGCGCGCTATTCACCTGGTGAATGGAACATCTATGGTGCGCAGGCCTCTGACGGTGACAACTGGGAAGATGATTCCGCCAGCTGCGCCGATATTATGCAAAAGCACATTTTGCCGGCATGTCAGTATTACTCCTACATTGAAATCACACCTCGAGAACATCAGTCCCTCTGGCACACTTACGAACAGCTGCGTCAGCGCTTTCCAGAAGCTTTTTCGCTGCAACACATCGTCAGCGCTGCGGACATTTACCCTGTGTTTCGTCAACTTTTTCATAAGAAGGTGTCATGACTCAGCCCCTGTTCACCTCATCCGAATGGACCTTTGAGCTGATTCGCGATTGCGACAAAGCCCTGGGTGATCTTGCCAAGGAGTTTGGCCTGGATACCTATCCCAATCAGATTGAGGTCATAAGCTCGGAGCAGATGATGGATGCCTACGCCGCTGTGGGCATGCCGATTGGTTATCATCACTGGTCTTACGGCAAGCAGTTCCTCAGCACCGAGCACTCCTACAAGCGTGGGCAAATGGGCCTGGCTTACGAAATTGTGATTAATTCCAATCCCTGCATCGCCTACTTGATGGAAGAAAACACCATGGCCATGCAGGCGCTGGTGATTGCCCATGCTTGCTATGGCCACAATTCTTTTTTTAAAGGCAACTACTTGTTCCGCACCTGGACAGATGCGGATTCGATTATTGATTACCTGGTGTTTGCCAAGAATTACATCAGTAAATGCGAAGAGCGCTATGGCATAGATCAGGTGGAAGACATTATTGATTCCTGTCACGCGCTGATGAACTATGGTGTTGATCGCTACAAGCGGCCCTATCCCATTTCGGCGCAGGAAGAAGAGCAGCGTCAGGCAGAGCGGGCTGAGTATTTGCAGAAGCAGGTTAATGACCTCTGGCGAACTATTCCCAAGTCTGAAGCGGCGGATGAAAAAGGGCAGAAATTGCGTTTTCCGGTAGAGCCGCAGGAAAATATTTTGTATTTTCTGGAAAAGAACGCGCCACTACTGGAGCCCTGGCAACGGGAAGTTATTCGCATAGTGCGCAAAATCGCCCAGTATTTTTATCCCCAGCGCCAAACCCAGGTGATGAACGAAGGTTGGGCCTGCTTTTGGCATTACACACTGCTGAATGAGCTCTACAACCGGGGTCAGCTCACTGATGGCTTTATGCTGGAATTTTTACAATCCCACACCAGCGTCATTACCCAGCTGCCCTTTGATCACCCTTACTACAGCGGCATCAATCCTTACACGCTCGGCTTCAATATGATGATGGATATTCGCCGCATCTGCGAAAACCCCACCGCCGAGGATCGTGATTGGTTTCCGGATATGGCGGGCAAGGACTGGAAAGAAGCCCTGCAATTTGCCATGCGCAACTTTAAAGATGAGAGTTTTATTTTGCAGTTTTTATCGCCTAAAGTGATGCGTGATCTCAAGCTGTTCAGCATTGTGGATGACGATACGGAAGACGCCATCGAAGTGTCAGCGATTCACAACGAACGCGGTTTTCGTCGTCTGCGCGAAATGTTGGCCGGGCAGTACAATCTTGGGAATCGCGAGCCCAATATCCAGGTTTATAGCGTTAATGTGCGCGGCGATCGCTCACTGACGCTCCATCACACCATGCATGACCGCAAGCCACTCAGTAGTTCCACCGACGAAGTGCTCAAGCATCTGCATCGCCTTTGGGGTTTTGATGTGCATCTGCACTCGGTCGATAACGGGGAAATCAAGCAGAGCTACCACTGCGTCAAGTCCTAGGGTGCAGTCCCTCAATCCGAAAACCCTTATCACCAGTGAAAACTCTTCGCTGGGCTGGTGGATTTTGTGACATCGATGACAGAAATCAGGCTCGATGATAGCGCAAACATTTTTGCTATGTTAGTGTTCGCTTATTATAAAAACACCCCCCATGTGTGACAGGAAGCAAGAATGTTTGACTACGTATCTGATCAAAATCCCGCTGGAACAAGAATTATTGGTGTCATAGTCCCCTCGCTGGGCAACGTTGTATTTATTGACTTGTTGAACGGTATTTACGATGTTCTCGAGGCTGCTGGTTACAAGGTGTTGCTGGCCAACAGTCACTATTCCCGTCGCGAAGAAGAAAAAATGATTCGCACTTTGCTGAACCAGGGCGCAGAAGCCGTCATTATCACTGGCGATGATCAAACCTCTGCGGCCAAGAAACTCCTTAAGGATTCAGCAGTTCCAGTTGTGCAAATCATGGAGCTGGTTGAGGAACCCCTGGACATGAACGTAGGTTTCTCTCATAAAAACGCTGGCTACGATGTCACCCGCGCTTTGCTTGCGGAAGGTTACAGCTACATTGGTTTTATCAGTGCGCGTACTGACTCTCGCGTGCAGCAGAGGATGCTGGGCTACAAATTGGCACTGGAGGAGCAAGATAAATTCTGGAAAACCTTTATTGCCACCACGGATGAAAATTCCTCCGTAGCCATTGGTGCGCGTCTGTTCAAGCAGCTAATGGCGTCGACTAACGGCGTGGTTGACGCCGTCTTCTGTGCCAATGATGACCTGGCATTGGGTGCGCTCTTTGAAAGCCAGCGTATGGGTATTCGTGTGCCTGATGATTTGGCAATTTGTGGTTTTAACGATACTGAATTGGCGAGCCAGGTAAATCCTTCGCTCACCAGTGTTTATGTGGGCCGCTACGAAATGGGTGTCAAGGCGGCGGAGCTCTTGGTTAAGTCTCTGCGCGGTGAACCCATAGACCAAAAGCAAATTGATGTGGGCTATGAGATTCGTCGGCGCGCGTCTACCAGTCGCGATTATCTTGAGGATATAGAATCTCTCGATTAGCGCATTTTTTCTTACAACAATAACAGTGAGGTCTTCCGTGAAATCGAATCGTTTAATTTGGGCGCTTATAACTGGCGTCGCTACCAGCTTTTTCGTTGCCCTGGGTGTGCAGGCCTCGGAGCGACAGCCGGGCGATTATCCCTTTACGCCAGATTCTTTGGTGCAGCCGGATATCAAGCGCGGTGAGTTAAAAGGGCCTTTTGAATTCCACAGTAAAATTTTTGCCAACACAGTGCGTCGCTACTGGGTTTATGTTCCCGCTAACTACGATGCCAAGCAGCCGCCCAATCTGTTGGTCTTTCACGACGGTCAACGCGCAACCAACCCCCAGGGTTCAATGCGCGTGCAAATCGTGCTGGATAACCTGATTCACAAGGGCGAGATACCACCAACCCTGGGTATTTTTATTACCCCGGGCAACCTGAGCGAGAAATACCCGGATGATTTGGGAATGTCCAACCCGGATCACCGCGCCCAGGAATACGATTCCCTGAGTGACAAATACGCGCGCTTTATCACGGAAGAAATGTTGCCTCATGTTGCGCGCGATTACGCCTTTAGCGCTGATCCGCGCAGGCGCGCTATCGGCGGCACCAGTAGCGGTGCGATAGCGGCTTTTACGGTGGCCTGGCACAAACCTGACGCCTTCGCCAACGTGATCAGTATGATTGGCAGTTATACTTCCATTGGTTATAAACCCGCTACAGCCAACAGCCCGATGGAACCGGGCGGCGATCTTTATCCCACACTGATTCGCAAAAGTCCCATTCGCCCGTTGCGCATTTTTTTGCAGGCGGGCTCCAACGATATCAACAACGAGCATGGCCATTGGTTTATGGCCAACCAGCAAATGCTCAGTGCGCTGGAGTGGGTCAATGCCCATGCAGATGAACAGGGCATCGCAGGTGCGCGTTACGATGTAAAACATGTGTGGGGCGATGGAGGCCATTCAGATCAGCACGGCGGTTCGCTCTTGCCGGACATACTGCGTTGGATTTGGCGCGATTAAAAACTATTTGCTCCGTAACAAAAAAGCCGCTCAAAAGAGCGGCTTTTTTGTATCACAGAAAAAATTTTACTTGAGGTTGTCGAGATATTTCTCCGCATCCAGCGCTGCCATACAACCGGCGCCAGCCGAGGTGATTGCCTGGCGGTAAATATGATCAGCCACATCGCCCGCAGCAAACACGCCGGGGATGTTGGTGGCGGTGGCATTGCCATTAAGGCCGCTTTTCACCTGAATGTAGCCATCTTTCATTTCCAGCTGACCGGCAAAAATATCGGTGTTGGGTTTGTGGCCAATAGCGATAAACACACCAGCAACATCAATTTCCTGGGTGCTGCCATCCTGGGTATTTTTCAAGCGCAGGCCATTGACACCCGAATCGTCGCCCAGCACTTCATCCAGCTGGTGATTCCACAGAATTTTAATATTGCCGTTTTCCGCTTTGGCCAGCAGACGATCTTGCAGAATTTTTTCCGCTTTGAGCGAATCGCGACGGTGAATCAGGGTGACTTCACTGGCGATGTTGGACAAATAAAGTGCCTCTTCCACGGCTGTGTTACCACCGCCCACGACCGCCACTTTTTGGCCGCGATAGAAAAAACCGTCACAGGTAGCGCAGGCGCTCACACCCTTACCCATAAAAGCCTCTTCGGAGGGAAGGCCCAGGTACTGGGCAGAAGCGCCAGTACAGATGATCAGTGCATCACAGGTGTAGGTGTTGCTGCCAATCAATTTAAAAGGGCGTTCGGTGAGAATGGTTTCGTGAATATGATCGAACACAATTTGCGTGTCGAAGCGCTCGGCGTGCTCCTGCATCTGCACCATCAAATCCGGGCCTTGCAAATCGTGGGGGCCGCCGGGCCAGTTTTCCACTTCGGTCGTAGTGGTTAATTGACCACCTTGCTGCATGCCGGTGATAACCACGGGCTTGAGGTTGGCCCGCGCCGCGTAGATGGCGGCGGTATAGCCCGCCGGGCCTGAGCCGAGAATAATCAGTTGATGGTGTTGAACGTCACTCATGGTACAGATCCTTAAATCCATCGAAAAAAGTGGGGCCATCATAGTGGAATAGGGGCAGTGCCGCAAAATTGTCTAGGGCTATACGACGTATTGGATGAGCCTATTGCACCGGTAAGGCGACTCGGTTGCCGCTGTACAAAATGCGAACTGATGCTTTATTCGCCAGTCAGTGGCGGCCTACACCTCAGCTGGCAAATGTAGGATACTGTGGCCCCAATTTATGAAAATGACGACAAAATAAGCAGCAAATGCGCAGGACAGTGTTTTGAAATCGACCAATTCTCCCACCAGTCGCCGACGCTCAGCACCCACCGCCCCAGAGCCAACGCCTTGGGTGCGCATCCTCAAAGAGGGGATGCTGATTGGGTTGGCGTTGGTTTCCCTGTATTTATTGCTTGCCATGTTCAGTTACGACGCCGCTGATCCGGGTTGGTCGCGCACAGGCGAAAACCGCAGCATCCAGAACCTGGGTGGGCCCTTTGGTGCCTGGCTATCCGATGTTTTCTTTTCCCTCTTCGGCTATATGGCGTACCTGTTTCCGCTTTTGCTTGCCTGGCGAACCTGGTTGGTGTTTCGTGAGCGCAGTCACCAGGGCGATATTGACTGGTTGATGGTAGGGCTGCGCGCTGTGGGTCTGGTGTTGGTGATGCTGGCGGGCACAGCCCTGGCGGTAATGCACTACAGCAGTGGCGACTCGGTTTTGCCTTATTCCAACGGTGGGTTACTGGGCGGTGCTGTGGCGGATTGGGTACATGCCGCGTTTAGTTATACCGGCGGCACCTTGTTGCTGTTGGCAGTCTTCCTTTTTGGTTTAACGGTTTTTGCCGATATTTCCTGGTTTGCGGTGATGGATGAAATTGGCCGCTGGATTCTGGCCGGTTTTGGCTGGTTGCAGGAAAAGTGGCTTCATTACCAGCGCCAACGTCGTGAACAGCAACTGGCCTCAGAGGCCCAACAACATCGCCGGGAAGTGGTGGCCCAACATGCCAAGGTAGAGGCCAAGCGTATTCCACCGGTGATTTCCGAGCCGCCGCGCACAAAGCCGACGCCCAGTCCCCGGTTGGAAAAAGCGAAGCAGGTGTCGTTGTTTGACAGCCTCGATACGGCTGCGGTGGGTCAAATGCCGCCTTTGAGTCTGCTCGATCCCGCTGATAAGCGCAGTGATAAGGGCTATTCCCGCGAGTCTTTGGAGGCCATGTCCAAACTACTGGAACTGAAGCTCAAGGATTTCGGTATCGATATCGAAGTGGTGTCGGTCCAACCGGGGCCTGTGGTTACCCGCTTTGAAATCCAACCGGCGCCCGGTATCAAGGCCAGCCGCATCTCCGGCCTCGCCAAAGACCTGGCCCGCTCCCTGGCGGTGGTGTCGGTGCGGGTGGTGGAGGTCATTCCCGGCAAATCGGTCATGGGCGTAGAAATTCCCAACGCCCACCGCGAAATGGTGCGCCTGTCGGAGGTGATCTCCTCCGATGTCTACGATCACGCCAAGTCACCCCTCACCATGGCCTTGGGCCATGATATTTCCGGCCAACCCATAGTGTCCGACCTGGCCAAGATGCCGCACCTGTTGGTGGCGGGTACCACCGGCTCAGGTAAATCTGTGGGCGTAAACGTGATGTTGCTCAGCCTTTTGTACAAGTCCTCTCCCAAGGAGGTACGCCTGATTCTGGTGGACCCCAAGATGCTGGAACTCTCGGTTTACGAGGGCATTCCCCATCTGCTGACCCCGGTGATCACCGATATGAAAGACGCCGCCAATGGCCTGCGCTGGTGTGTGGGTGAGATGGAGCGGCGCTACAAGTTGATGTCGGCCCTGGGCGTGCGCAACCTGGCGGGCTTTAACCGCAAGGTGGAGGATGCTGCCAAGGCCGGGCAGCCGATCAAGGACCCGCTGTTTAAGCCGGAAGACAACTACGAGGCAGGCGCCGAGGTGGCCACGGCGCCGGACCTGGAATCGCTGCCGTTTATTGTGGTGGTGATTGACGAATTTGCCGACATGATGATGATTGTCGACAAGAAAAAGGTGGAGCAGTTAATCGCCCGTATTGCGCAAAAGGCGCGGGCGGCGGGTATTCACCTGATCCTGGCGACCCAGCGCCCTTCGGTGGATATCATCACCGGTTTGATCAAGGCCAACGTGCCTACGCGCATTGCTTTCCAGGTGTCTTCCAAGATTGACTCGCGCACTATTCTCGACCAGGGCGGTGCCGAGCAGCTGCTGGGTCACGGCGATATGCTTTACTTGCCCTCGGGCACCAGCGTGCCCATCCGTGTGCACGGCGCGTTTGTGGATGACCATGAAGTGCATCGGGTAGTGGCAGATTGGAAGAAGCGCGGTGAGCCCCAGTACATTGATGGCATTACCGACGACGACAACAATTCTATCCCCGTGCCTGGGCTGCCGAGTGAGGGGGGGGATGATGAGGATGGTGAATCTGATGCGCTTTATGACGAGGCGGTGCAGTTTGTGATTGAGTCGCGCAAGGCGTCGATTTCGGCGGTGCAGCGTAAGTTGCGGATTGGCTATAACCGGGCGGCGCGGTTGATCGATACGATGGAGGCGGCGGGGGTGGTGTCGTCGGCGGGACATAATGGGAATCGTGAGGTCTTAGTTGGGCGTCAATAGGCTTCGGGTGCGTCTTTTGGTTTTTCGCGCTTCGTAGTGTGGACCGGGCGGGATAGGGAGCCATTTGTTGAAAACGCATGAATACATCCTTGTAGCTCCCTCGCGTCTTCCCTGACGCGAGGGTTTCAACAAATGGTTCCCTATCCCGCCCTCCGTGCCGAATTCGGCGGTATCGCATGGTCGGGCTTCGTTTGGTCAGTTCCAGAATATTTTCCAGTCAGCTTTTTTCCTCTTAGAGAACTCTATGAAATTTATTTCGCGTGTGTGTTTGTGTCTTGGGTTGTTGGCGCTGGGGTTGGGTGTGCAGGCCAACAGCGGTGATGCGGAGCAGTTGCGTAAGTTGTTGGATGCGATGACGAGTTTGCAGGGGGAGTTTACCCAGACTTTGTACGACAACCAGGGTGCGAAGTTGGATGAGAGCCAGGGCAGTTTTGTGTTGCAAAAGCCTGGCAATTTTTATTGGAAAACCGAGCAGCCTTTTGAGCAGTTGCTGGTGTCTGATCAAAAAACGATTTGGTTGTATGACCCGGATCTGGAGCAGGTGACGGTGCGGCCGGTGGGGGAGGATTTGCAGCGGACGCCCGCGCTTTTGTTTGGTAGCGATTTGGATAAGTTGCGCGAGCAGTTTGCGGTGAGTTTGAAACAAGGCGCGAATCAGCAGCAGTCGTTTACCCTGGTGCCCAAGGCGCAGGAAGGCTTGTTTAAGCAGTTGTTGCTGGTGTTTGTGAAGGGGCAGTTGCAGGAGTTTCATATTCAGGACAATCTCAACCAGGCCACCCATTTTGTGCTGCACAATACCCAGAGTAATCAGCCGGTGGATGCGGCGCTGTTTCAGTTTGTGCCCCCCGAGGGCGTTGATGTGTTGTACGACTGATGGCTGATCTTTTTGCCTCGCCTCCTGCCTACCAGCCACTGGCGGCGCGTATGCGGCCACGCAATCTGGATGAGTATATTGGCCAGGAACATCTGCTCGGCCAGGGCAAGCCGCTGCGTGAGGCGGTGAGTCGGGGCCAGTTGCATTCGATGATTTTGTGGGGCCCGCCGGGGGTGGGTAAAACCTCCTTGGCCAAGCTCTTTGCCGAACAGGCCAGTGCTCGTTTTGATAGCTTGTCGGCGGTGCTGTCCGGGGTGAAAGAAATTCGCGCAGCGGTGGCGGTAGCGGAGCAGGCACGGGCAGGTGGGCGCAAAACCATTTTGTTTGTTGATGAGGTACACCGCTTTAACAAATCCCAGCAGGATGCGTTTTTACCCTACGTGGAAGACGGGACTTTTATTTTTATCGGCGCCACCACCGAAAACCCCTCCTTTGAGCTCAACAACGCGCTGCTATCCCGCTGCCGGGTGTATGTGTTGCGCGGCTTGCAAACTGAGCAGTTGCAGCAGGTGTTGCAGCAGGCGCTGACCGATAGCGAGCGAGGTTTGGGCGGGCAGGGCATTGCGGTGGATGAAGACACCTTGGTCAGCTTGGCGCGGGCGGCGGATGGCGACGCGCGCAAATCCCTTAACCTGCTGGAAATCGCCGCCGACCTGGCGGAAGAGGTGGATGGCAAAAAGCAGATCAACCAGCAGGTGCTGGCCGAGGTGCTAAGCAGTGATGTGCGCCGCTTCGACAAGGGCGGCGATCTGTTTTACGAGCAGATTTCAGCGCTGCACAAAGCGGTGCGCGGCTCATCTCCCGACGGTGCGCTTTATTGGTTTGCGCGTATGCTGGATGGCGGCTGTGATCCCCTCTACATTGCGCGGCGAGTGGTGCGCATGGCAAGCGAGGATATCGGTAACGCCGATCCCCGCGCTTTGCCGCTGTGCCTTAATGCCTGGGATGTACAGGAGCGCCTCGGCAGCCCGGAAGGTGAGCTGGCCATTGCCCAAGCGGTGGTCTATTTGGCCTGCGCTCCCAAAAGCAACGCTGTGTATAATGCCTTCAAACAGGTGATGGCCGAGGTGCGCAGCCAGCCGGCCTATGATGTGCCCATGCACCTGCGCAATGCGCCCACCAGCCTGATGAAATCCATGGACTATGGTACAGAATACCGCTACGCCCACGATGAACCAGGCGGCTATGCGGCGGGCGAAAACTACTTGCCACCGGAGTTGGCGGAGAATCGTTACTACCACCCCGTAGATCGCGGGTTGGAGCAAAAAATTCAGGAAAAGCTCGCGCACCTGCGCGAGTTGGATAAACGCAGTACCCATAAACGTTATTCCTAGGGGGCCAGGCGGTGCTAAGCAGTTACACGCAGTGGTTGGCGATAGCCGCAGGTGGTGCACTGGGCTCTATGGCGAGGTTTGCCGCTGTGTCTTATTTGACGCCGCTGCTCAACTTTCGCTTTCCTTTAGGCACTTTTACGGTAAACGTTTTAGGTTCGTTTTTAATTGGTGTGGCCTACGTGTTACTCACCAAAAAATTTGCGCTGGCGCCCGAGTGGCGCTTGTTTTTTATGACAGGACTGATGGGTGGATTTACCACCTTCTCGGCTTTTTCCCTGGAGACACTGCACCTGTTGCAGGGCGGCCATTGGCTCACCGCGATCGGTTACGCGCTGGGATCAGTAGTTATTTGCCTGTTGGCGGTTTTGGTAGCCGTGGTTGTTACCGGAAAATTTATTTAAGACTTTGTTGGATTCTCTCTCATGCTCGATTCAAAATTGCTTCGCACCTCGCCCGAAATCGTTGCCCAGGCTTTGGCCAAACGCGGCCTTGAACTGGACATAGCCCGCATTCAGCGCCTTGAAGACGCGCGCAAATCCATTCAGGTAAAAACCGAAAACCTGCAACAGGAGCGCAACACCCGCTCCAAGGCCATAGGCCAGGCAAAATCCCGCGGCGAAGATGTCGCGCCTCTGATGCAAGCGGTGGAGCAGATAAAGTTACAACTCACCGATGCCGAGCAGGAACTGCAAGCGGTGCAAAAAGACTGGGATGAGTATGTGGGCAGCCTGCCCAATATGCCCGCCGATGAAGTGCCGCTGGGTAAAAACGAAGAAGACAATGTCGAGGTTCGCCGCTGGGGCATGCCGCGCAGTTTTCATTTTACGGTGCAGGATCATGTGGACCTGGGCGAAAAACTCGGCGGCCTGGATTTTGAAACCGCCACCAAAATTACCAGCTCGCGCTTTGCGGTCTTGCGCGGTGACCTGGCTCGCCTGCACCGGGCATTGGTGCAGTTTATGCTCGACACTCACACGCAAAAGCACGGCTACGAAGAAGTCAACGTGCCTTTTATCGTCAATGCCGACTCTCTCTTTGGTACCGGCCAGTTACCCAAGTTTGAAGAGGACTTGTTCAAACTCACCGACGAGCGCGGCCTCTATTTGATCCCCACCGCCGAGGTGCCGGTAACCAATATCTACCGCAACAGCATTCTCGAAGATGCCCAGCTGCCGGTTAGGTTTGTCTGCCATTCACCCTGCTTTCGTTCCGAAGCGGGCAGCTATGGCCGCGATACGCGCGGTATGATTCGCCAGCACCAATTTGAAAAAGTGGAACTGGTGCAGTTTGTGCGCCCGGAAGAATCAGACGCAGCGCTGGAAGCCCTGGTGGG
>CBFGWO010000027.1:0-26973 GCA_965652595.1 uncultured Cellvibrio sp.
CCCATTCGCAAATCCAACCTGATGTACACCGCCGATGGCAAAAAAATGTTCCCTTCCATGCGGCCCTGGATGATCAGCCACTAGCCAAACAGCCTATCTACCACCCGCGTCATCAACGCATTAATCGCGGCAAACCGCTGCGGATTGGCCAGCATGGCCTCGGCCGATTGCACAAACTTCGAGCCATCCAGCTCGTTACCGCATTCGTCGATCAAGGCGCGGGCAGATGCTTCGGTGGTCTCCAGGTGAAACTGCAAGGCCAACACTCGCTCACCCACACTGAACGCCTGATAGGCGCAGGCTTGGCTGCTGGCCAACCAAACAGCACCGGAGGGTAGGGCGAAGGTGTCGCCGTGCCAGTGGAATACTTCTGGCTCGCCTGCAAACACGTCGGCAAAGGGGGATTGGCTGCTGGCTGAGGCTTGCGCTTTCAACGGAAACCAACCGATTTCACGTTCCGGGTTGCGGCTTACCTCGGCACCTAGTGCGCTGGCGATCAGCTGGGCGCCCAGACAAATACCCAGCACCGGCTTGTTGGCCTCGATGGCGGCCTTGATCAGCGCTTTTTCGGCTTCCAGCCAGGGGCATTCCGCCTGATCGTAAACACCCATGGGGCCGCCCATGACCACCAAACCATCAAAGCTCTCCAGCGAGGGTGCGGCATCACCCCTGTACCAATGGGTTGTGGCGAGGGTAAAACCGCGACCTTTGAAGTCATCGGCCAGGCTGCCGGGGCCTTCGAAAGGAACGTGCTGAAATACCTGGATACGCATGGGTTCTGGCTCTCTTGGTTTGGGTTGGGAGAAGGGGTTGGGAAGGACAATAATGCCATCCCGCTGATTTGGAAAGCAGCCGCGAATTCGCGAGAATTTGACCACTGATTCGTGTATACTCCGGCCACTTTTTGATCAGCAGGTACAGGGTTTTGATAGGAAAATTCATTAATAGGTTAATGGGTCGCCAGGCAGAAACGCCGGCGCCCAAGCAAGAGAGCAAGAAAAACAGCCCCAAAAGCGGCAACGAATCCCAAAATCGCAACCGCCGCCAGCGTAACGACAGGTCCCGTCAGGCTAAGAATCCCCAGTCTTCCGCACCCCAAGGCAGCTCCGACCTTCAGGCCAAATCCGCCCCGGCAGAAAAGCCCGCGCGTCAGGACAAGCCGAAATCCAAACCCCGTGAAAAGTCCGCAGGTCGCTCTCGCCCCAAGGTGGACGAAACCCCTTGGGATATCGGTCAGTTTCCGGTACCGGAAGAGCCAGGCAAAACCCGTTTCCATGACTTTGATCTGGACAGCCGCTTGATGCGTGCCATTGCCGATCTGGGCTTTAGCTATTGCTCGCCCATCCAGGCGCAATCCCTGCCCTATGCCCTCAAGGGCCAGGACGTGGTGGGCAAAGCCCAAACCGGCACGGGTAAAACCGCCGCTTTTCTCACCGCCATCATCGACGATCTGCTGAAAAATCCCATCACCGAAAAACGCTACGCCGGTGAAGCCCGTGCGCTGATCATTGCGCCCACGCGTGAACTGGTGATTCAAATTGCTGAAGATGCCAAGGCCCTGTGCAAGTACACGGATTTGCAAATTCACACCCTGGTGGGCGGCATGGATTACGCCAAGCAACAGCGTCGCCTGCACGACACCCTGGTAGATATTTTGGTCGCCACACCTGGCCGCCTGCTGGATTTTTGCGGCAACAAAGATGTGTATCTGGATCAGTTGGAGGTGCTGGTGATCGACGAAGCCGATCGCATGCTGGACATGGGCTTTATTCCCCAGGTGCGCCAGATTGTGCGCCAGGCACCGCATAAAGAAGAGCGTCAAACCCTGTTCTTCTCCGCAACCTTTACCGACGATGTACACAATCTGGTAGCGCAGTGGACCTACAAACCCATTACCGTTGATATCCAACCGGAAAATGTCGCTACAGATACAGTGACGCAACACATTTATCTGGTATCCACCGAAGAAAAATACACGCTGCTCTATAACCTGATTCAGCAGGAGCATGCCGACAGCATGATCGTGTTTGCCAACCGTCGCGACGAGTGCCGCGACCTGCAGGAAAAATTGCAGCGCCACGGCATACAAGCGGGTTTGCTCTCCGGCGAAATTACGCAAAACAAACGTGTTTCCACCCTCGACGCCTTCAAACGCGGTGATATCAAAGTGCTGGTGGCTACTGACGTGGCCGGCCGTGGAATTCACATTAGCGGTATTAGCCATGTGGTAAATTTTACGCTGCCAGAAGAACCCGAAGATTATGTGCATCGTATCGGGCGCACTGGCCGAGCGGGCAAATCGGGCACCTCCATCAGCTTTGCCTGCGAGGACGATGCCTTCCGCTTGGAACCACTGGAAAAGTTGCTGGGCAAAAAAATCCAGTGCGAGCAACCACCGGAAACTCTGATGCTCAATCCGCCGGAATTACCACCGGCGCCCCGTCGCCCGCGAGAAGACAGGGCCCGCTCCGGCGGTGCTCCGCGTCGCGGTGGCGGTAGCGGTGGCAGCCGCAGTGGCGGCGGTGGTCGTCGGCCATCCCGTTAATCGCGGTTGGATGATCAAGGGGCGCAATAGCGCCCCTTTTTGTTAGGCTGCCAATTGCCCTTTTTCCGTGCACTTTCGCCCATACTGGCTAGACTCACAGGTATCCCCCCGATCTGTGGAGCCCGGCGGCTATGAGCATAAAAAAGATACTCGTTGTTGAAGACAGCGAAATGGTCACCAAGGTGTTGCGCCACATACTGCAACACACCCTCACTCACGAACTGCAATTTGCGACCAGCCTTGCCGAAGCAAAGGCCTTGTGCGAACAAGCCGAAACGCCCTTTTTTGCGGCGCTGGCTGACCTGAATTTGCCCGACGCCCCCGATGGCGAAGTCGTGGATTTTCTATTAGGCGAAAAGATCCCCACCATAGTGCTCACCAGCAGCTATGACGAGCAACGGCGCGAAACCTTGTTTAACAAAGGCATAGTGGATTACGTCACCAAAGAGGGACGTTACGCCTATAGCAAGGCAGTGAGCATGATCAACCGCCTGGAAAAAAATCAGCACATCAAAGTGCTGGTAGTTGATGACTCGGATATGTCGCGCAAGCATCTGGTCAATCTGCTCAAGCGTCATTTATTTCAGGTGCTCGACGCGGTCGATGGTGTGGACGCTATTAAGGTGCTGCTGGAAAACCCGGATATCAAGCTGCTGATCACCGACTACAATATGCCACGCATGGACGGCTTTGAACTGGTTAAAAACCTGCGCTACAAATACGATAAAACCGATTTGATTATGATTGGCCTCTCGGGCGAAAGCAGTGAGGCGCTCTCGGCAAAATTTATCAAACAGGGTGCCAACGATTTTTTGCGCAAGCCTTTTCATCCTGAAGAATTTTACTGCCGCATTATCCACAACCTGGAATCGCTGGAGTTGATTGAGCGCATCAGCTACCTGGCCCAGCGCGACCAGTTAACTGGCCTCTATCACCGGCATCACTTTTTCAATGCGGCGCGCGATATCTACCGCAGCGCGCAAGAAAAGTCGACTCCCTTGGCAGCGGTTGCTATCAACATCGACGGCTTTCGCGAGTTGAATCAAACTCATGGCAATGCCTGGGGTGACCTGGCGCTACAACATTTTGCTCATCAACTTAATGAAATGCTGGGCCGCTTTTTACTGGCCCGCGCTGATGGCGATCAATTTTATGTGTTGTTACCAGGGCTGGATAACGAAAAAGCCGTTTCCTTGATTGCAAAAGTCAGGCAGTTGGTGGCGGCAGAGCCCATGCAAATTAACGACACGCTTTACTACTTTGCGTTTAGCGCAGGCGTCACTGCCCAGCTCGGCAACAGCCTGGACGAATTTATCGCCCATGCGGTAACGTCACTAAACCATGCGCGCGAAGCGGGCGGAAATATGACGGTGGATGATCATGAGGATTGAGCTAGCGATTTTCCTGGGTCATTTTGATGCCAATAAACAGTCGCCCCCGCTACCGCTATGGGCATCATAAAAATATTCACCACCGGCACCATACTCCCCAGCATTATCAAGCCGCCCAAGCTCAAACTGCTGACCGTGCGGGTGCGCAGTTGCGCGCGCATAACCTGAAATTTAATCTGTTGGTTATCTGCCGCATAGTCGGTGTACTGCACCGCCATGCTCCAGGCGCTCCAGAGCGCGCTGATGGCGAGCACCGCGAAACCGCCAATGACGGGAATAAAAAACACCACTACGATCAACATCAACACCAGTAATCCGCGACTGACAAAATACCAAAGCTTGAGCAATTCACGGCCGAGTGTGCGCACTATCAATTTTCCAAGAGGCTCTTCGCTGGGGGTATTGCCCGTAATATGGGTCGCCACTTTTTCTGCCAGTATGCCGTAAAAGGGGGCAGCAATCAGATTGGTGATCAAGTTAAAGCTGTAGCCGTAAACCACCAGCAATAAAAGCACAAAAACTATCCACAAAATCCACGCGAGAAAGGCGAGCCAGTCCGGCAGCCAGGTGACGAGTTGATCCAGCAGATCACCATAGAGGTGCACTAACCAAAAGGTGAGCAGAATAAACACCAAAATATTGACCAACAAGGGCACCACAATAAAACGTCGCATGCCGGGTTGCAGTATGACATCGGTACCTTTGACGAGACATTGAGCGGCGGAGATTGGGTTTCCTTTAAGCATTGGATTCTTTCCTGCTGCGCATAATAAAGAGTTGGTAAGCAATTGCCCAAACAAGACCACCAGCCGCACCGTATAGGTGAGCATTCACAGCAACCTCTACAGGTAACAGTGGATGACTTGCATCAAAGCCTGGCAATTGTTCCTGAATTAATTTTCCCAGTACCAGCAGAAGGGCCAGTGCATAAAACCAGGGGCTGGTACGCCAGTTGTGAATCAGGCCCGCAATAATCAGGCCGTGAAGCACGCCCGACAGGCCTGCGTAGTAATCCATCTGTGGGTCGAAAGCCAGCAGCCCGAGCCCAACAGCGAGCGCACTGCTTGCCAACAAGCTGCCATAGGCGCTTGCCGAAAGTTCACGTAAAAGCACATAACCGCACAGCAATAACGCAGCAACGTTCATTAACAAATGATAAAAGCCATAGTGAACCAGCTGACCGCTGATCAGTCGCCACAGCTCTCCGGCAAAAATGCGTTCGCGATCATATTGCAACAGCGGCTCGCTGATACCGGAAATCAGTCCGAGCAATAGCATAATCAGCGCAAGGCTTAGGCTGATCAGCAAACTGGAATTGAGTGAGAAGCGATAGCCCATAAGATAGCCTTGCTGGTGACGAGGGTTGATTCTATGCGAGCTGGGTGGAGTTTTCTATAACCTCACAATGTAAGTGATGGCGTGTATATTTCCTTACCCTATATGCAGAGACCATCTATTCATATCTGATGCCTAACTCCGCATTTCGGAAGACTTTTGCTTGAGGCATCCCCTCCTGAAGATCATACTCACTGGCCAATCGTTGGGATATTCGTGTTTGTCGCTAGCCTAGGTCGCCTGGGAGGCCCCATGAGTCACAGTCAAGCTGATTCCACGCAAAAGCCGGTCAGGGTCAAAGCATCCGTGCCTGTGCTGCGCAAGCTTTTCAATCGCAATCCCCTTGGTCCCGCCATAGTACGTGCTCGATCCTGCGGCTGGGACGAGGCGGCACGCTGGCTGATGTCACCTCCCGGCCAAACCCTGCTTGCCGATGCCGAGCTTCATCAAAAGCTGCGCACACAACTGAATGACGATCCGGGCGTGGAGTTTTTGTTGGCGGCGGCGCGGCAACAATTGCTCAATGCGCAACCCGAATTTTTTGTGTTTGGTTATGTGTATCAACTTATGGTCACACTGGTTCACCAGGCCTGGTTGGGCGAATATGTGTGGCGGGTGAGTGCTGAAGAATTTTCACGTATCGCCCAATTACAGGAGCAATTGCGTTCGCTCAAGCCGGGTGAAAAATGCCACTGGGTCCCCTATGCGCAACTGGCCATGTATTTGCCACCTCACCAACTCCTGGGCGATAGTCCACTTGAGGGTCATCATCTTTCGGCGATGGTGGATGCGCCCGAATGGCTGGAGTACTTTTTTGGCACTCACTTGAATGCCGCCGCTGAAGAAGAATCTCTGGCGACCTATATGCCAACCTTTGCGGGGGCCTCTCAAGCCGAGCGTTGTGATCTTGATGAAGATATTGCCTGGCCTCGGTGGCAATCCACGGAGTTGGCTGTTAAACAGTCGCGCCGGGAATATCTGGCAGAGTTTTTTGATGAGCAGGCGCTGGTATTTATGGATCAGCCCTTCAAGGTGCTGGTGGCCGGTTGCGGTACCGGCAAGCAGGCGCTTGAGTGTGCGCTGGCATATGGTGACCAGGCGAATATATTGGCAATTGATACAAGTGCCATCAGCCTTGCTTACGCTCAGCGCATGGCAGAAGAGCTTGAGATCACCAATATTCGCTTCAAGCAAATGGATCTGCTGGATGTGCGTGAGTTGCCGGAGGAGTTTGATGTGATTGAGTCGGGCAGGGCGCTCTACCAGTCATTTGGCCCTGAATTAATCACCGACGCTCTGGTCAGCCGCTTGCGCCCGGAAGGGTTGATGCGTCTGTCAATCTATAGCGCCGTTGCGCGGGAACCACTGGAAGCTATCAAGCGTGAATACCAATTGCATCAGGTGATCAGCGACGATGAATTGCGCGAGGTTCGTTCCACCTTGATGGAAGCTATGCCTGATTTTTTTGAAGGCAATCCTGTTTGGAGTAGCGCATTTTTCTGCATGAGCGGCGTTAAGGATTTGTTGTTTGCCTTTTATGAAAATCGTTTTTCACTGGCCCAGCTGGCAAATTTTATCCCCGCTAGAGGATTAGGTGTGGCTGGCTTGGAAAAGCCCGCATCAACCCGCTCGATTTTCAGGAATCACTACCCCGCTAAAAAGCACTACCGGGATCTTATGGCCTGGCATAAATATGAAGAACAGTATCCCGGCTCATTCGCCAATACCTACGAAATCTGGTGCAAAAAAATTAGTTAGCCTGTTTCGAGACTACTTTATCCCACTCCTTTCTTGACTCCCCAGTAAATCCAATGCGGGTTACTTTTTTTTAGCCCGCGATTTTCACTCCGCGCTTGACGCCCCCTTATTGCTGTGTATACTGTGTATATTGATATGTACAGTAAGGGGTAACGAGTGACTGAAGGTTTATTCCTTTCGCAAACTGACACAAGACCCATGTATCTGCAGATTCTCGAGCAGATCAAACTCAAGATTCTCGCGGGAGACTGGCCGCCGGGGCGCGCCTTGCCCTCGATTCGGGAGCTGGCCGCAGAGACCAAGGTAAGCGTTATTACGGTCAAGCGCGCCTACCTGGAATTGGAGCATGAGGGGCTGATTGTAACTCACCAAGGAAGAGGCTCCTTTGTCGCTGACACCCAGTCAGCACTGAAGGATTTACGGCGGGTGGAATTGGAAAAGGCCATTGAAGCGCTGTTGGATACCGCCGCCAGGCTGGGTTTGAGTGACAAGGAGTTGCTTAAGCAAGTGCAAGAGCTACAGGAACAGCGAAAACGCAAATAGAGGAAAAAAACATGCAAGACGTGATCAATATGTCGGCTGTGAGTAAACACTACCCGCACTTTAGTCTGAAGGACGTCAATCTGCGCTTGCCAGCGGGTGAAATTATGGGGCTTGTTGGCGTCAATGGTGCTGGAAAGTCCACCATTATTCGCATACTCCTGGGCCTGATTCAGGCAGATGCAGGAGAGGTTTCGGTGCTCGGGTATAGATTGCCGGAGGAGCAGGTAGAAGCCAAGCGCGATATCGGGTTTGCGTCCGAAGATATGCGTCTCTATAAAGGGCAAACCCTCGCTTGGCATATGGAGTTTATTCGCAAGCTTTTTCCGCGATGGGATACCAGCTATGCGCAGTTGCTGTTAAAGAAATTTGATTTGCGGGCGGATCAACCGGTCAAGGGATTCTCCCACGGTCAGCGTGTTAAGGCCGCACTGCTTTTGCTCTTGGCGCGTCGCCCGACGGTGTTGATTTTGGATGAGCCCACAACGGGGCTTGACCCCGTGGCGCGCAGCGAAGTGATTGAAGAGTTGGCAGAAGTATTGCGCGATGAAAATCGCAGTGTGCTTTTTTCATCACACAATGCTCACGACATCGAACAAATTTGCGATTCCATTACCTTCATTCATCAAGGCGAGTTGCTTGCTTCCCAGGATATCGGTAGCTATCTCGATGCCTGGCGTTCAATTCGCTGCAAGGGCAGCCTGGCTCCTGAATCGATTTGCCTGCCGGATTTGGCAGATGTTCGCCAAAACGGCTCTTTGCTGAATATCAAGGTCAATCACTACAAGGATGATTACCTGGATATTTTGCGCGCCCAGGGATTGGAGATACTGGAGACTAAGTCCATGAGCCTCGAAGAAATTTTTATCAGCACGGTCAGATCGAAAATCAATCAGGAGAAAGTGCAATGAAAATCATAAATCCTTCAGTGCATAGCCTTGTGATTAAGGATTGTCAGATTTACCAAAAGGTCACAGCGCTTTACGTAGCGGGTGGTATTCTGGGGTTAGCCTTGCTCTCTGTGCCTCACAGCTACGGCTTTTACATGGGGTGCATTATCCTGATAACCGTGATGGTCGCATCCGGTTGCCACATGGTTAACCTAACGGTGATTAACGAGAAAAAGGAGCAAACTCTGCCGTTTGTGATGAGCTTGCCGATACGCCCGATTGACTATGCGATGGGGAAATTGATAGCGAACCTACTGGTTTTCTTGGTGCCTTGGGCAATGCTGACACTGGCCTTGGTGTTTATTACGCTCTTTGGGCCCATTCCCGATGGAATCCTGATTTTTTTGTTGTTGATAAGCGTCCAGGTGGTGGTGAATTACCTGATCATCTTGGCGATTACCATCGTTACTGAATCTGAGGGTTGGTCGATCTTTTCAATGGTGCTTGTTAATTTGTCGTTGAATCCGATAATCATGTTGATTGTGCGCAACCCGGTGTTTCATACACATTTTGAGTCGGACAATATTGTGTGGAGTGCTGATGCCAGCTTGATTCTCTCCGTGCAGTTGTTGGTCTCCGTGTTGTGCATTGTGGCGGTTGTGCTTTTACAGCGTAGACGCCGAACGTTTATATAACTCTCCCCAGCTGATTTAACTCCCTTTTTTCTTTCAAACACCACTCAGTGGAGGCTATTATGCACCCCGAAGAAAACCATTCGCGTGTTCAGGAAGGCCGTTTGCACTATATGGATAACCTGCGCGCAATCATCATGACCTTGGGTGTGTTCTTTCACGCTGCCCTGGCTTATAGCCCATCGTTGCAGGGTATCTGGTTTAGCGCAGATCAGGTAAATTCCCCGATCATGGATCACCTGGTGAGCTTTACCCACCAGTTTCGTATGCCGCTGTTTTTTGCGATTGCGGGCTTTTTTGCCGCTTTGCTGGTAGAGCGACGGGGTGTGAGTGGACTATTGAAAAATCGCAGCCTGCGCGTGCTTTTACCCTTTGTGATTTTTTGGCCTCTGGTTACCATCGGCATTCTTTTGCCAATGGGCTGGGCACTGGCCAATGTGAAAAATCCATCACCTTTGCTGCAATTTATCGCCCATATGCAAAGCCAGCCTGACGCACCCATGCCACCACCAACAGCGGCGCATTTGTGGTTTTTGTACTATCTGATGTTTTTTTATTGGTTAACCTGGGTAGCGCGCGCACTCTTGCCAGCGTCCCTGGGTAATAAATTAGCGAACAGGCATCCTTTGGTTTTGGTTGCGCTGCTGCCCTTGTTGCTCTTGCCAGCGCTGGCCATGGCGCAACTACCTTTTCCGGCACCCGACAGTTTTTTACCGCAACTCTGGGCGCTGCTGTTTTTTGGAGGTTTTTACACCTTCGGTTATCTGCTCTATCACGCATTTGGGCTAGTGGATTACTTCGCCAAACGTTGGTATTGGTTGGTGCTGGCCAGTGTGTTGGCCTACCTCCCGTTTCACGCGTTCACTCCGCAACAGGTAGGTTTTGAACCCGTGAGCTTGCCCTGGCTGGAAAAATCAGTATTGATGCTGTGTACCGCCGCCATGTCGGTATGGATGTCTATCGCCGGCTTGGCATTTGCGCGCACATATTTAAACCAGCGCAGTGGCTTTATGCGTTTTTTATCGGATGCGTCTTACTGGATTTATATCGTGCACCTGCCGATATTATTGGCGATTCAATACTGGTTGCTGGATCAGGCCGGTGGCTGGCTTTACAAATTTAGCCTATCCGCTGGCCTGACCCTGATGGTCTGTGTATTGACCTATCTTATTCTGGTGCGTTGGACGCCGATTGGCTGGATGTTGAATGGGCGACGTTGACGCTTGCCAAGCGGTCTCGCGCTACCGGTTGCCCCTTTAGAATTACCCATTGAATGGAATCGTATGCACTGATGTCGGTGAGTGGATTTTTTTTCAGCAGTAGCAGATTGGCAAGTTTTCCGGTTTCTACGCTGCCAAGGTCTTTTTCCGCGCCCAAGAGACGCGCATTGTTGACGGTGAGTGCGCGGAAAATGTCGGGTAACCCGATTCCAAGCTGATGCCAGCGCTGAATTTCCCGGTAGCCGTTTACGCCGGGGAATTGCGTGTATATGGGGCCGCTGGGCGTATCGCTGCCAAATACCAATGAGGCTTTGCGCGCGTGGAGTTTGCGGCTGAAATTCATCACATTCTCCAGAATGGGCGCGTAGGCTTTTTGCGCGCGTAGGTAGCGCTCCTCGGCGCTCGCATTTTCCGCGCCCAATTCCTCGCCGATCATTTTGGTCATCCACTGGCCAGCATCAGATTGGTACCAGGCCAGAAGTGATGCTGGGATAGCTGCCTTGCTCTGGGCTTGATTAAAAAAGCCAGTGTCAAACAGGTCTTGTTCGCCAAACAGCACTTGCAGGGTGGGCTGCACGGCGATCTTGGCTTTAGCAAGCTGATCTACCAGTGTGTCGAGTTGCGCTTCGGTCAGGTTTTCTCTGTGCCAGAGTCCGTGCACTATCATGTCTACCCCGGTTGCCAGCCCAAATTGGTAGGCGCTGGCGGAGTTGCCGTGCAAGTAAACCGGTAGAGAATGATTCCGCGCTTCTGCAATAAGTTCGCGAATAATGCCTTCGCTCGGAACTGGCAGGTTGCGCATGGGCCCAAAACCTTTCTCGTAGAAAATCTTGACGCAAATGGCGTCGCCTGCGCTGATAGCTTCAATAATTTGCTGCGGTGAACGATTTGCCGGTGCCGTTTCATGGGCGTGCTGGTGGTGATCGTGCAGCAGATGACGAACGACTTTTGCTTGCATGTCTTCAGGCATACGCGCGATGGGGTAGCCGCCGGGAATGGGCACAGGCGCGCAAAAGTTGGCCTGGGGTGCCAGAGGCTGGCTGTTCCAGTGGTTAATCGCCTCCGGTGTCGAGGCCAAATCCAGCAGACTGGTGAATCCGAAATAGAGGTAGCTTCTTGGGATCTGGGCCAAGGCTTGCTGATAGATAGCAGACTCAGTATCGTTCGAGGGCGTAAATCCCGGCACCCCATCCAGGTGAACATGGGTATCAATCAGGCCGGGAATTAAAAATTGCCCCTGGGCCTCCAGGGTTTTAGCGGCGGGATACTCCTGAGAGCCTATGGCTTTTATTCGGCCCTTTTCCAACAAGACATTGACGGGCTTACGGCTGACTTGGGCGTCGGCGGATATCACATAGGCACCGCGTATGAGCAAAGTGTCTGGTGTTATGTCGGTAGCGGCGGCCAATGGCACAGGCAGTAGCACTGACATTAGAAAACTGAACAGGACAATAAGAAACGATCGCATGGCATATCCTCGTTAGGGTTGATGGTGAGCGGTATATGCCGGGATTTTCAGCCTGAGGCGGGAAGTTTCGCGACCTGAAACGCGATTGAGGACCTGATTTTCGCTAAACGCCCCCAGAAGCCGCCGAGTTTTTATGAAACAGCTACTGATCCAGCTTTATCTCTTGTCATCCGTGCTCTGCGGACTCCTGGCGATAGGCTTGCTGACTTCATCCGGCCTCAAGGTGTTGTCGGCGCGTTTGTTGGGCATCAACTATGCCCTGTACAGCGTGCAGCAATTGCTGGCGGTTGTTGTGCTCAGCTACGCCTGGATGCCAGCCATGATCCTCAGGCCCAGCATCGCGCTGGCGCTGGGGCCCGCCATGTATTGGTATTACGCAAGTCTGCTTAGGGCCGACAGCCGTTTTTCAGCCCTGAGTTTGCTGCATTTGCTGCCATCGTTAACCTTGCTTGGGGCGTTTTTGTTGAATTCTCCTCTGGTTCGCTGGACAGACGTGCTGATTGTGGCCAGCTTTGCGGGCTATTTTCTGGTGATTGTCCGGCTGCTTTTTTCCGGCGTCGCCGGTCTTGCACACTTGGGCGACTACGCCAGGTCGGCCTATCGTTGGCTGTTGCTGCTTGCCGGGCTGATGCTGGTCAATCTGCTGGTGGAGCTGGGTGCCTGGTTGGAAATAGGCACCAATAAGCCCAGCTATGAATCGCGCGCGATTTTATTGGGTGTTGTTATTTTCCTGGCGTTTAACCTGTTCGCACTGGTGCTGATGTTAAAGCGCGCGCCCCTGGTGGAATGGATGCACGCCTTGCAGGAATTGCGTTTGCCGCGCGCCAAGATACTGGATGACAAGGAGGCTGCGCAGATATTTGCCCGTTGGCAGGCACTGGTCGTTGAAAAGTCGCTACACAAACGCGAGGGCGGAGTCACACTGGATCAGGCTGGGCGAATGATGGGTGTTCCGGCGCGGCAGATTTCTATTGCAGTGAACCGTGTTTACGGCAGCAGTTTTTCCCAGTATTTGAATGACTGCCGCGTGAAAGAAGCCCAGCGTTTGCTGGTAGAACAACCGGCGCTGCCTATCACAAGCTTGATGTTGGATGCGGGTTTTACCACCAAATCCAATTTCAATAAGGAGTTTCAGCGAGTGACAGGTATGGCGCCGGGGGAATATCGGAAGCGGGCGATTACATCACCCGCTGCCCAGGCTTAGCGCCGATGTGTGGCTCAAGTAAATAGAGTTCATCACCACCAGGTCCAGCCGCTAGCACCATGCCCTCGCTCATCCCGAATTTCATCTTGCGCGGTTTGAGGTTGGCCACAACCACCGTCAACTTTCCTACCAAGTCTTCGGGTTTGTAGGCGCTTTTGATACCGGAAAATACATTGCGTGTTTCGCCGCCGATGTCCAGGGTTAGGCGCAGCAGCTTGTCTGAGCCTTCTACATGCTCGGCATTGGCGATGAGCGCAATGCGCAAATCCACTTTGGCAAAATCATTAAATTCTATTTCGGCGGCTATGGGTTCCTGCGCACTTTCAGTTTTTGCGCTACCTGCCGGTGCTGCTGAGGCTTTGGCCGCTGCCTGGGATTCCTTGCCCGCTTCGATCATTGCATCCACCTTGTCTTTTTCCACACGGGTCAACAGAGGTTTAAATTCGTTGATCTTCTCGCCTGCGCGAAAACTCACGGATGCAGTCCAGCTCAGGGTTTCACCGAGGAACTCTTCTGCCGCCGCAGTGAGTGCAGGCACTACCGGCTTAAGGTAAGTGAGAATGGCGCGGAACATATTAATGCCGAGTGTGCACACCGCTTGGGTTTGCGCTTCGGCGCCTGCTTGCTTGGCCAGCTTCCAGGGTTCCTGGGCGGCAATGTATTCATTGGCCGCGTCAGCGAGGGCCATGATTTCGCGCATGGCTTTGCTGTACTCGCGCTCTTCGTAGTAGTTGGCGATGGTTTCGCCCGCATCGACAAATTTCTGCCAGAGTGCAGTGTCGGCAATATCAGTGGCCAGAACACCGCCGGCGTTGTTAATAAATTTTGCGGTGCGGCTGGCGATATTCACCACCTTGCCCACCAGATCGGAATTCACGCGCTGGATAAAATCTTCCAGATTCAGGTCGATGTCGTCCACCGCGCCGGTGAGTTTGGCGGCGAAGTAGTAGCGCAGGTATTCGGGGTTTAAAAAATCGAGGTAAGTGCGCGCATTGATAAAGGTGCCGCGCGACTTACTCATCTTGGTGCCGTTAACCGTCACAAAGCCGTGCACACAAATTTTGGTGGGCGTGCGCAACTTGGCGGAATGCAACATGGCGGGCCAAAAGAGCGCGTGGAAGTTAACAATGTCCTTGCCGATAAAGTGATACACCTCGGCAGTGGAATCCGGCTTCCAATACTCCATCCAATCGATGCCGTGTTTATCGCCGTAGTTTTTCAGGCTGGCGATATAGCCGATAGGTGCATCCAGCCACACATAAAAATACTTTCCCGGCTGGCTGGGAATCTCAAAGCCAAAATAGGGCGCATCGCGGGAGATATCCCACTCCTGCAAACCGGCGTCGAGCCATTCGGCCATTTTGTTGGCTACTTCGTCTTGCAGGTGGCCAGCGCGGGTCCAGGTTTTTAAAAAGTCGCTGAAGGCGGGCAGGGTAAAGAAAAAGTGTTCTGATTCTTTGGCCACCGGCGTGGCGCCCGAGATAGCCGAGCGCGGGTTGATCAGATCCATGGGCGAATAGGTGGCGCCGCATTTTTCACAATTGTCGCCGTACTGGTCTTCGGCCTTGCACTTGGGGCAGTTGCCTTTGATATAGCGATCGGCGAGAAACAGGTTTTTTTCGGGGTCGTAAGCCTGGGTAATGGCGCGGCTGGCGATATGGCCATTCTCTTTCAAGCGGTCGTAAATCAGGTAAGAGAGTTCGCGGTTTTCATCCGAATGGGTGGTGTGAAAATGCGTGAACTGAATATGAAAGTCGCGCGAGACGGATTCGTGGTCGCGTTTGATATTGGCGATATGCTCTTCGGGGCTGATGCCCTTTTCCTCGGCCTTGAGCATGATGGCGGTGCCATGGGCATCGTCGGCGCAAAAATAGAGTGCCTCATTACCGCGCAGGTTTTGAAACCTGACCCAGATATCGGTTTGGATTTGTTCCAGCATATGACCCAGGTGCAGGTCGCTGTTGGCATAGGGGAGGGCGCTGGTGACGAGAATCTTGCGGGCTTGGGTCCGAGCTTGGGTCATGGTTTCAAGACTTGTTGATCAATGGGTTAGAGGAGCCCCGGCTGATGGGTCGGGGCGCGCACTATAGCATTTTTGGCGGGGGATGGCCTTGTCAGGCCTGGTTGCTGCAAGTCTCTTTTAGGTTTCTTGGCAGGTTTCGGCCAGCCATTGGCGCAGGCGTTTGCACTGGCGCAGCATCACCTTGGGGTCGCGGTAGGCGTGGGCCATCACTGCCGCCCCTTGAGCCAGGGTAAGAAAGTATTCGGCGTGCTCTTTGGCCTGGGCGCGGGGAAACTCACGGGCGAAACGCTCGGTGAGCCAGGTTTGCAGCAGCTCGAACAGCTGGCGTGCCGGGTGTTGCAGCTCGCCGTCGCCCTTGCCCAGTTCATTGGTGAGGGTGCCAATTTCGCAGCCGTAATTGGCGGTTTCTTCGGCGCGGCTTTCCAGACGCTTGACCACGGCGTCCAGCACCTCGTACAGGCTGCCGCTCATGGCGTCCAGCTCTGCTAACTCGGCGCGGATTTCGGCCTCACGGGTGGCGGTAGCACTTTCCAGGAGTTCGGATTTGCTGGGGAAATAATAGGACAGGTTTCCCTTGTGTACGCCCGCTTCCTCGGCCACGTCATTAATAGAGGTGGCAAAAAAGCCCTTTTTGTAAAACAGCTGGCGAGCGGCGTTGAGGATGCGGTGGCGACAGGCTTCGCCCTTGGATTGGCAGCTGGCGGCGCTGGTGTTTAGTAAGGTTTGCGGTTGGCGTAGTTTTATAGTCATCGTTTTGGGGTTGCTGTTCGTAAACTGCGGTTTCGGATCACGGGTGCCCGGCAGCGTAACTACTGACAGGTTTTGACACAAGCCGATGCATAATGGCAGCCCTGAGAGCCGCTGGCAATTCCATGCCTTTGATCCAGATCATACGCAGGTGTTTTAAGGCTTGGTCAGTCGTCCAAATTCTAGTTGGACAATCGACCAAAAACAAATATCATGGCGACTTTCTCGTTCTGGGTCTCGACATCAGCCTCGCCTGGATTTTGTCAGTTACAAAAAGTGACATTTGTGAGTGTTAGTTTGTTTTTCGCCTGTGTCACAATTGCGCTCCACGTGCATGGCCCCAACCCATCATTTCATTCTTCCCTTCCACCGGATGGTTGAGCTTTATATGACAACACTTAGATCTAATCTCAAAGCCATAGGGCTGGCTGTTTTGGGCCTGGCCCTGATTTTTGTACTTATCGTTGGTCTCAAGGCCCAGCAGTTACACGCCCTGGGTTCCGCCAACTTTGCGCCCCCACCGGAGGCAGTCAGCACCTTTACCGTTGAGGAGCAATCCTGGCCCAATGTGTTTACCGCCGTGGGTACGGTTGAGGCCGACGAAGGCGTGGTTATCAGCGCCGAAGTGGCGGGTAAGGTGCAGCGCATCGCCTTTAACTCGGGCGACTATGTCGAAGCCGGTACCTTGCTGATTGAGCAGGAATCCGGCAACGAGCGCGCTCAACTCCGAGCCGCTGAGGCACGCCTCAATTTGGCCCGCTCCAATCACCAGCGTCTGGAGCAGTTGCGCGAGCGCAATACCATTTCCCAGGCGGAGCTGGATGCCGCTTATCAGCAAATGGCTTCGGCCCAGGCAGACGTCGAAGACTTAAAGACCACCCTGGACAAAAAAGTTGTGCGTGCGCCCTTTAGCGGTCGCCTGGGTATTCGCCAGGTGGATCTGGGTAAAGACCTGCTGGTGGGTAGCCCCATTGTTTCCCTTCAAGCGACTAACCGCGTGAGGGTCAACTTTCCGGTGCCACAAGACTGGCTGGTACGCATGACACGTGGTCAGCAGGTGAGCGTGCGTCTGGGTTCTGATCACACGGCCGAAGGCGTGATCACCGCCATAGGCGCGGAAATTAATCCGGTGACCCGCAACGCTACTGTGCAATCGGTATTAGAGAACACCGGGCAGCAGTTAATTCCGGGGATGGCAGTGGAAACCCGCGTAACCCTGACCGAGCCCTTTACGGTTGTTGCAGTGCCTGTAACCGCGATTATCTACGCGCCCTACGGCGATACGGTATTTGTGGTGGCGGAAGATGAAACAGGACAGCTCAAGGCGCAGCAGCGTTTTGTGCGCCTGGGACGCACTCAGGGCGACTTTGTGGAAATCGCCGATGGTTTGAGCCTGGGAGATCAGGTGGTCAGTGCCGGTGCCTTCAAGCTGTTTAACGGCCAAAGCGTGTTTGTCACTGACTTGCCCACGCCGGAATTCAGCCTGGCTCCCACGCCTTCCGACAATTAATACTTGCCCTCAGAAGCCAGCTGATCCGAACGGACAGCTGGTTGAACCCTCGAGTGACATTTTGAGCAGAGCGGAATTTTTATGAAATTTACGGACATTTTTATTCAGCGGCCGGTGGTGTCCATCGTCGTCAGCTTGCTGATACTGCTGGCGGGATTCCAGGCCGCCACCAACCTCTCGGTGCGTCAATACCCGCGCAGCGACGTGGCCATGATTACCATCAATACGGTTTACATTGGCGCTAACGCTGAGCTGGTGCGCGGGTTTATCACCACGCCCATTGAGCGGGCTATTGCCTCGGCCCAGGGCATAGATTACATCTCCTCGTCCAGCACCATGGGTATGTCGACGGTGCGCGCCCACCTGCAACTCAACTATGATCCGCTCAAGGCCATGACCGAGATCAGCGCCAAGGTGAATCAGGTGCGCGGCGATTTGCCACCGGAGTCAGAGGTGCCTGCGATCACCATTGAAGCGGCCGACAGTCAGTTCGCGGCGGCCTATTTGAGTTTTAGTTCGGAAATTCTTGAACAAAACCAGATTACCGAGTTCCTTGCTCGCTCTATTCAACCACGTCTCACCGCCATTGCCGGTGTGCAAAAGGCGGACGTGCTGGGTGGCCGCACTTTCGCCATGCGTATTTGGCTCAAGCCGGAGCAGATGGCGGCGCTGAGCGTAACGCCGCTGGAAGTGCGCCAGGCATTAATGGCCAACAATGTGCAGGCGGCGCTGGGACAAACCCGGGGTGCCTATACGCAGGTGAATCTGCGTGCGGATACTGATTTAAAAACCCCCGAAGATTTTCGCCAGCTGGTAGTGCGATCAAGCGACGAAGGCATTATTCGCTTGGGTGACATAGCCGAGGTGGTCCTGGGTGCAGAAAACTACGATGTGCAGGTGCACTTTTCCGGTGACACGGCGGTGTTTATGGGGGTTTGGGTTTCCCCCACCTCCAACTCTCTTGACGTGATGAAAGCAGTCAACAAGGAAATGGAGGCAATCAAAGCGGATTTGCCAGCGGGACTTGAAGGCACGGTTGCCTATGACTCCACACGCTATATTGATGCGGCGATTAAAGAAGTGGTTAAAACCCTGACCGAAACCCTGCTGATTATTGTCACGGTCATCTTCCTGTTTTTGGGTTTCAGTCGCTCGGTATTTATTCCGGTGGTGGCCATTCCTCTATCGCTGATTGGCGCGCTCTTTTTAATGCAGATTTTCGGCTTCTCGCTCAATTTGCTCACGCTGCTATCGATTGTGTTGAGCGTGGGGTTGGTGGTGGACGATGCCATCGTGATGGTGGAAAACATCGAGCGGCATATTCAAAACGGCGAGCCGCCTTATCAGGCATCCATTCGTGCGGCGCGTGAATTGGCTGGCCCCATTCTGGCCATGACAGTAACCCTGATTTCCGTTTACTTGCCGATTGGCTTCCTCGGCGGTTTGACCGGTACCCTGTTCCGCGAATTTGCGATTACCCTGGCGGGCGCCGTTACCATTTCTGCCATAGTCGCCATTACGCTTTCGCCCATGCTCGCCTCGCGTATGCTCAAACCCCACACCAAGGTGACGGCGCCCCTGAGCAAAGCTTTTGATCGCTTTCAAGGGTTTTACAACCGCAAGCTGGAATACACCCTGCAAAATCGCGCCGGTGTTTACACCTTTTGGGTGGGTATTTCGTTGCTCGCGACAGTGATGTACTTGCTGTCGACCAAAGAGCTGGCGCCTATGGAGGATCAGGGCGTTATCTTCGGTATTGTTGAAGCGCCTGCAAACGCCACTATTGATCAAACTGGCCACTATGCGCGCATGGTGAATGAGGCCTTTATGAGCGTGGAGGAAACCGAGTTCACCTTCCAGCTCACCATGCCCACCAGCGGTTTTGCTGGCATGATTGTTAAGCCCTGGGAGGAACGCGACCGCAGTATTTTTGAAATTCTGCCCGAGGTTCAGCAAAAACTTGCGCAGGTGGCTGGCGTCAGGGTGATGGGTATTACACCACCGGCATTGCCGGGTGGTGGCGACTTCCCGGTAGAGTTTGTTATTGCATCAACAGCCGATGTGAAAGACATCTTTGCCGTTGCCCAGCAGCTGGAGCAGGTAATGCTTAACAGCGGCAAATTCGCTTTCCAATTGCTGGATACCAAAATCGACCAGCCGGAATACTTGCTGCAAGTGGATCGCGAGAAAGTCGCTGACCTTGGTCTGAATCTGCAAACGGTGACCTATGACCTGGGTACTCTGCTCGGTGGTGGTTACGTTAATCGCTTTAATATGGCGGGGCAGAGCTACAAAGTGATTCCTCAGGTCAAGCGTATGGATAGATTAACGCCGGAGGATCTCTCGCGCCTCTATGTCACCGGGCCTGATGGCACCTTGATCCGCGTTGATCAAATCGCCAGTCTGGAGCATTCCACGGCGCCGCGTTCAATCAATCGTATGCAGCAGCTTAACGCGGTAAAAATCTCGGCAGTGCCTATGGTGTCGCTGGGTGAAGCGCTGACCTTTTTGGAAGCGGAAGCGCGCAAAATTTTGCCGGCTAACTATTCCATTGATTACACCGGCGAATCCCGTCAGCTGATCCGCGAGGGCAATACCTTTGTACCCGCCATGCTGATGGCACTCACCATGATCTTTTTGGTGCTCGCGGCCCAGTACAACAGCTTTCGCGATCCGGTGGTCATTCTGGCAGGCTCTGTGCCCCTGGCAGCGTTTGGTGCGCTGATTTTCACCTTTTTGAAAAACTGGGCACCTGTGCCTCACTTTACCGATGCCTTCACCAGTACCATGAATATTTATTCGCAGGTGGGCTTGGTGACGCTGGTGGGCCTGATTACCCGCAACGGCATTTTGGTGGTGGAATTCGCCAACCGCTTGCAGGAAGAGGGCAAAAGCAAGCTGGATGCGGTGCGCGAGGCGGCTATTATTCGTCTGCGTCCGGTATTGATGACCAGTATTGCAACTGTCGCTGGTCACGCGCCTTTGATATTCGCCTCTGGCCCCGGCGCCGCAGCGCGCAACTCGATTGGCCTGATTTTGGTGCTTGGCATGGCGATAGGGACTATACTCACCCTCTTTGTTCTGCCATCGGTCTATGTGCTGATCGCCAAGGATCACCAAAAAGACCGCGAGCGCCTGGCCGCATTGGAAGCAGAGGGTGCAAATCAGGATCTTGTGGGTGGTTCCTCGGAGCATACGCCAGCGAGTTAACGCCAGCGTTCGACTTACACCGGCAATACACGACTATCCCGCAGCCAACCCCTGCGGGATAGTTTTTTTAACAACAGGTTAACCATGTCTGATTACACCACTCACGCTCGACCTTCGCGGATCTCCGCGCAGGAATTTACTGTGTTGATCGCCCTGATGATGTCAGTGGTGGCGATTTCCATTGATGCGCTCCTGCCTGCCCTGGGTTTAATCGGCCAGGAGGTGGTACTGAGCCATCCCAATCAACCCCAGTACCTGATCAGCGTGCTCTTTCTGGGTATGGCGCTGGGCCAGCTGGTGTGTGGGCCTTTATCCGACGCCACCGGCCGCAAAAAAATTCTCTACGCCGGTTTGGCGTTGGTGTTGGTGGGCAGCAGTATTTGTTTTTTTGCCACCACTATTGAAGGACTGCTGATCGGGCGTTTTATTCAGGGCTTGGGCGTTGCCGGGCCCTATGTGTCGGCGATTTCGATAGTGCGCGATAAATACGTTGGCAATGATATGGCGCGCGTCATGTCGCTGGTGATGATGATTTTTATCCTGGTGCCCGCCATTGCCCCCAGCCTGGGCGAAGCGGTGATGCTGATCAGTTCCTGGCGCTATATTTTTGTGCTCTATCTGGTGTACGCGGCCATTATCGCCGTGTGGATCTTTTTTCGGCTCGACGAAACCCTGCCCAAGTCCCATCGCATCCCATTCACTGTTACAGGCTTCAGTGATGGATTCAAAGAGGTGGTTAGCAATCGTGCCACCGTTTGCTACACGGTTTGCGCCGGTTTGTTTTTTGGCAGTTTTATTGGCTACCTCAACTCGTCCCAGCAGATTTTTCAGGAGATGTTTTCCACCGGCAAACTTTTTAGCCTCTATTTTGGTTTGTTGGCGCTGGTGTTTGGTGGTGCTTCGCTGGTAAATGCGCGCTTTGTGCAGCGCTGGGGCATGGTGTATCTGTGTAGTCGCGCGGTCATGGGCATTATTGCCAGCTCTGCGGCTTTTTTGGTGTTGCAGGTGTTTGTGGTGCCGAGTTTATGGATGTTTTTAATCTATGCCTGTGTACTGTTTTTTTGCTTTGCGCTGGTGTTTGGCAACATTAATTCTCTGGCGATGGAGCCTATGGGTCATGTGGCCGGTATCGCGTCAGCGGTGATCGGCGCCAGCTCTTCGCTTATGTCACTGGTCATAGGCACCAGCATAGGCCAGCTGTATAACGGCACTCTGGTGCCGGTAACCACGGGCTTTTTGGTGGCCAGCTGCGTGGCACTGGCGATTTTTTTCTTTGCTGCCAAAAGCACGCGCAACGCACTGGCGGTTGACTGATGCGCCCCTTGCTCGTCGCTTTGCTGGTGGTGCTCAGCCTGGCCTATCCGTTTATTGTCTATGTGGGTTTGCAGCGACTGAGCCCGGCAGTATTTGCCGGGTTACTGCTGTTGTTGGCCGCCATCAAATATGTCACCGAGCGCGATCAGCGGGATATTGTGCAGTTGATTATGGTGCTGGTGATGGTGGCCTTTAGCTTGGTGCTGGCGGTCACCAACCATGAGTTGTTGTTGCGCCTCTATCCGGTGGTGATTAGCCTGAGCCTGGCGGGCTTTTTTGGCGCGAGCCTGCGCCAGCCTGAAAGTCTGCTCACCCGCTTGGCTCGCTTGGCGGGCAAGGAAATTACGCCCAACGCCCGGCGCTACACCTGGCGCCTGACGCTGATCTGGGCCGTTTTGTTGCTGATTAATGCCGTTGTATCCCTCTATCTGGCGCTCTTTGCCAGCCTTTATTACTGGGCTCTCTACTGTGGATTGCTCTCCTATCTGATCTTTGGCGGGCTGTTTCTGCTGGAGCTGGTTTACCGCCGCTACTACATAGCGCGCAATGGCGCTTGATCGATAGCCCGCTACGGCGCCTGACAGAGAGCTCCACAGGGCTCGATAGCGCCATTGGTGTCTCTGGGGTATGATGGCGCCCGTTTTCATAGGGCTGACCAATAACCATGACCTTAACCCAGCTCAAAGCGGCCTTTGCGGGCTCCGATTGGCCAGAAGTACTGCAATTAGACACAGAGCCCAATCGCTGCCGTTTGCAATTGTTCATTGATCCCTCGCTGCGCTGGCTTGAGGGGCATTTTCCTGAGCAGCCCGTGCTTGCTGGGGTGGTGCAAACTCATTGGGCGGCCGAGTTCGGCAAAGCCCTGTTCCCTCTGGGGGAGGCCTTTCAAGGAATCGATAATCTGAAATTTCAATCCGTCATACTGCCCGGCCAGCAGCTTGAGTTGTCGCTGGAGCATGTGCCAGCCTCTTCCGCACTCAAATTCAGTTACCGCTCTGCGAGTGAAACCTTCTCTGAAGGCAAGCTGGTGTTTTAACGGCGGGGTGCGTTTATGAATCACTATTGTCTTTTGGTTCCCCATTACAATCACGAGCGTCAGTTGCTGGGTTTTTTGCCGCAGCTCCTGTCGGTGGGTTTGCCTTTGGTGCTGGTTGATGATGGCAGTTCGCCGGAGAGCCTGGTGCAGGTGAGGCAGGCGGTGGCAGAGCATCGACAAAACCCAAATAACCCTGCGATCCACTTGTTTGAAATGCGCATTAATCGCGGCAAGGGCAGTGCGGCAAAAAATGGCTTTGCCTTTGTGCGTAGCCTGGGGTTTACCCACGCGATTCAAATTGATGCAGACGGTCAACACGCCGTCGCGGATATTCCCAAGTTTATCGCGGCCAGCGACGCCAAGCCGGATGCCTTGATCAGCGGTCGCCCGGTATTTGATGCCTCGGCGCCTAAAGCCCGTCGCTATGGGCGCAAGGTCACGGACTTTTTTGTCGCGCTGGAAACTCTCTCGCTCAAGATCAAAGATAGCCTCTGCGGTTATCGCGTTTATCCTCTGGCGCAGATGGAAACCTTACTGGATAACTACTTTATTGGCCCGCGCATGGATTTTGATACCGAGATGATCGTCAAGTCGGTATGGCTGGGCGTTGATGTGGAGTTTATTGACACGGCAGTGATTTACCCTGAGCAGAGCGTGTCGCATTTTCACTATTTGCGCGATAACCTGTTGCTGATTCGTCTTCATTCACGCTTGTTGCTGGGCATGCTGCTGCGCTGCCCAATGATTCTCTGGCGTCGCCTGCGAGGCCTGCGACAGTGAATGCCAAAGCCGTGAATTCGGAAGCGCAAAATCAACCCCATTGGTCCGGCCTGAAAGAGGCGGGCACATTGCGCGGCCTGCTGTTTTTGCATTGGGTGCATCGTATTTTTGGGCGGCGCTTTTTTAGTGTGTTGCTCTATCCCGTTACGCTCTATTTCTTTTTATTCAAACCTGTCGCGCGCCGCGCCTCGCTGGATTTTTTGCGCACCCACGCGCGCGCCTATCCCGATTATTGGCCAAAAACACCGGGATATTTTCAGGTTTTGCAGCATTTTTATGCCTTTGGGCAATCCATTCTCGATAAGGCTTTAGCTTGGGGCGCGCCGCTGCACGAAGGTGAATTTGAGGTGGGCGATCGCGCCCAACTCGATGCCTTTATGGCCAAGGAAAACGGGCAACTTATTATCGGTTCCCATTTGGGTAACCTGGAATATTGTCGCGGTTTTGTGCAGCGTTATCGCCAAAAAACCATTAATGCACTGGTGTACGATCAACACTCCGCCAACTTTGTGAATGCCATGCAAACACTCTATCCGGAGTCGCGCATTTATATTTATCAGGTGAATCAGTTGGATATTCCCTTGATGCTGGCGCTCAAGGCAAAAATTGATGCGGGTGAATGGTTGTTTATTGCGGGCGATCGCATTCCATTGAGCGGCGATGCGCGCACACTGCCGGTGGATTTTATGCAGCGCGAAGCCCAATTTCCTATTGGCCCCTACATGCTCGCAAAATTATTGCAGTGTGAAGTGCAGCTGATGTTTTCCTATCGCCAGGGCAAAAAAGTCTATTTTGATCTGGTGCCCTTTGCAGAGCAGGTCACCTTGCCGCGCGGCGAACAAGGCGAAACCCGCTTGCGCGACTACGCACAGCAGTATGCCAGCGAACTGGAGCGTCAATGCGCGCGCGCGCCCTTGCAGTGGTTTAATTTTTATCCTTACTGGAGCGACGCTGCCCCGTCGTCGAAAGGAGATGCGCAATGACGCCAACGGAAAAAGATTCGCGCCTGCTGCAACTCATCCCTCATCGCCCACCCATGCTGTTGATTGATCAGCTGCTGGCGCTGGGTGCGAATCATTCATCAGCCCAGGTGAATATCACGCCAGCAAGTTCTTTCTTCGTGGCCGGTAAGGGTGTGCCCGCCTGGATTGGGCTAGAGTATATGGGCCAGACGGCGGCCTTGATTGCGGGCTTTCAGTTAGAGCAGGGGTTGGTGGAACCGCATCTGGGGCTGCTGCTGGGCACGCGCAAGTACACGGCTTTTACCCCTTGGTTTGCGCCGGGCGCCCAGTTAAAAATCACCTGCCAGGAGCTGGCGGTGGTGGGTCAAAATCTGGCCAATTTCACCTGCGATATTCACGATTTACACACAGGCGCCGCTCTGGCGTCGGCCCGGCTAACAGTCTACCGCCGTTCGCTCAGTCACGAGGTTTAGTCTTTTGGGAAAGAGAGTTGCCATTACCGGCGCCGCCGCCATCACCGCCCTGGGCGATACCTGGGCCGACATCCGCACCAGCCTGCTCGCCTGTCAAAACCGGGTGCGTTACATGCACGAATGGGATCAATACCCCGAGCTGCAAACCCGCCTGGCCTCGCCGGTTGACCATTTTGCGTTGCCCGCGCATTACACCGCCAAGAAAACCCGTGGCATGGGCCGTGTGGCACAACTGGGCGCCGTTGCCACCGAAAGGGCGCTGGAAGCGGCGGGCCTCATTGGCCACCCGATTATCACCAGCGGTGACACAGGCGTTGCCTACGGCTCTGCCACCGGCAGCAGCGAAGCGGCTATGGAGTTTTTCAGCCTGCTGGAACACAAATCCATGCAGCGCCTCAATGGCACCACCTATTTGCGCATGATGAGCCATACAGCGGCGGTCAATATCAGCGTGATTTTTGGCACCACCGGGCGGATGTACACCACCTCCAGTGCCTGCACCGCCGGAAGCCAGGGCATAGGCTATGCCTACGAAGCCATTCGCGCCGGGCAACAAACTGTCATGATTGCCGGGGGCGCTGAAGAACTCTGCCCAACCCAAGCAGCGGTATTCGACACCGTCTACTCCGCCAGCCTGTGCAACGACGCGCCCCACAGCTCGCCCCGCGCCTTTGATAAAGACCGCGACGGCCTGGTATTGGGGGAGGGCGCCTGCACCCTGATTCTCGAAGACTGGGACCACGCCCAGGCGCGTGGCGCCAATATCCTCGCCGAAGTGGTGGGTTTTGCCACCAACTGCGACGGCGCCCACTTGGTCAAACCCGAGCGTAAAACCATGGCGCGGGTTATAGCCGCTGGGCTGGAAGACGCCGGGTTGAGCCACGAACAAATCGGCTACATCTCCGGCCACGGCACTGCCACCCTGTTTGGCGATATCGCCGAGTCCCAGGCTACCCACGACATCCTGGGCGATCAAATTCCGTTCAGTGCCCTGAAAAGCTATATCGGCCACAGCCTGGGCGCTTGCGGTGCTATCGAAGCCTGGCTGGGTATCGAAATGATGCGCGAAGGCTGGTTTGCCCCCAATCTCAACCTGGATGAACTCGACCCGCGCTGCGCGCCGCTGGATTACATCATCGGCGCAGCGCGCGAGCTGAAGGTGGACTACCTTATGAGCAATAACTTTGCGTTTGGTGGGATAAATACCTCGTTGGTATTCAAGCGGGTGTGATCAGGGCCTGCGACCTGTGAAAACAATCTGTCTATTTCTTGTCTTGTGGTTCTCTATCCCCTTTGCTCAGGCTGAGACCGAGAGCAGAGAGCCTATGCTCGTCTATATTCCTTATGTTGAGCGTGCAGGTACGCACCGGATATATTTGGATGAACTATTGGATCTGGCTCTCGAAGTCTCCGCTGAAAAATACGGCCCTTACCGATTGGTCAAACAAAATCGTCAAACGGTTATGCGGCGGCAGCTGCTGGATTTGGTCAAGGGTGAGAACCTTTCTGTTTCACCGGCTATGCCCTCAGCTGATTGGTTGAGAGACGCGCAAATAGTACAGATCCCGGTCATGAAGGGGTTGGCAAGTTACCGATTGTTTTTTGCCCACAAAAAAAATTTGCAGGCCTTTAATCAAATCGATTCGGTGGAATCATTAAAGCAAATAAAAATTGGCCAGTTGCCCGGTTGGTCTACGTATTACATTCTGACTGACAATGGGTTTACGGTAACCACCGGCTCCCAGCACCAAGCGCTTTTTTCCATGCTGATGGTGGATCGGTATCAGTTGTTGATGCGCGGTATATACGAGATTCGACCAGAGCTGGCTGCTCTGGAGAAAAAATTTCCCGAGTTGGTTATTGTTGATGGGTTTG
>CBFGWO010000028.1:0-26971 GCA_965652595.1 uncultured Cellvibrio sp.
CATAGTGTTGCCAAAGATGCTGGCTTAGCCAGGCGCCGCCACTCATCCACTGGCCCCAAAAGGCTGGATCTACCTGGCCAGTGATGCGCCAGATATCGGTGTTGTGGTGCATCATCCAGCCGCGTGCGCCATAGAGTTTTGCGGCGCTTTCTCGGCCTGTCACAGAAAGATCTTTGAGCATGGCAAACAGCGGTTGATGCAATTCCGACAACTGCGTAGTTTCCGCTGGCCAGTAATTCATGGGCAGATTGATATTGACTGTGTACTTGCTGTCCCAGGGCGGCAGCAGGTCCTTGTTCCAGATGCCCTGCAAATTGGCGGGCTGGGTGCCGGGTTGGGAGCTGGAAATCAACAGGTAGCGGCCAAACTGAAAATAGAGCGCGGCCATTTCCGGATCAAAGGCTTGCGCGAAATCAGCCACGCGCTGATCTGTGGGTTTGTACGCGGCAGCCGTGCTACCCAGGTCGAGTGTGACGCGCTGAAACTGGGCTTGATAAAACGCCTGATGCTCGGCCTTGAGTTGGGCAAAATCTTTTTGCATGCCGCTGGCGAGCTGTTGCTGCGCGCGTGCCAGTGGATCAGCGCTGAGGTCGCGATAGTTCACAAAGTTGGTGGCGGCGCTGATATAAATCGTCACCGCATCAGCACTGCGAATCACCAGCTGCTGATCTTCACGGATTAATTCTCCGCCCTGCAATCTGGGTTTAATCAGCGATACAAAGCGCACCTGGCCTTCAAGCCCTTCGTGATCGCCTGCACGACCTTCAACGCGCAGCTGATCGCCGTCTACAACAACACTGTGCCGCTGTGGGCTGCCAAATCCGAGATTGAGATCGATACTGCCGGGCTTGCTTGCGCTGAGATGCACGGCAATCACCGGCTCGCCAAAGGCGGTAATCATTTCCCGTCGAAAAATCACATCATTCACGTGATAACTCACACTGGCGACGGCGGTGTTGATATCCAGATCGCGTACATAGTCCGAATGATTTTCGTGGCCAGGAAAATTCAGGCGCAGGTTGCCGAGGATTTGGTAAGGCATGCCGTGATTGCTTGCCGATTGCAAATGGGCATTGGCAATTTTCTGGGCTTCAAGGTAATTGCCTTCAAACAACAGGCGCGTAACGGTTTCGATATGTTCGGCAGCCGCCGGGTTGACGTTGTTGTTGGGGCCGCCTGCCCAAATGGTGTCTTCATTCAGTTGCAGCTCTTCTTGCGCCACACCGCCAAACACCATGGCACCCAAACGGCCATTACCCAGGGGCAAGGCCTGGTTCCAGTTGCTCGCGGGTTGGGGATACCAGAGTCGAAGCGGATTATGTGTGGCGGAATTTTCCGGCGGTGTTAAGGGTGCAGTGCTACAGGCGACGAGTGAACAGGCAAGTGCAACACAAAGTGCACTGCAAAGGGATATGAGCAGACGCATGGCGTTGTTCCCGGTTGTTATTGATTGATTGCATCAGTGCAAAGGGCTCCAGCGGAGCCCGACAAGCCTAAAACGGAAGTGCGTAATTGTCAGATTTTTTACGCAAGTTTACGGCGGGCTTTGGCTGGCAATTATTGCGGCAGGAAATCAAAGGTTTGTCGCAGCGTGGTGCGAATCACACCGCTGTTGGCCGGAAAGCTGATCATGCGCACCCGGCGAATCAGCGCCGCTTCCAGTTCGGGATCGCGCAGTTCGCTGGTGACTATGCTGACGTCGCTGATCTGGCCCGAGGGCTCGATCACGATGTTCATTACTACCCTGCCTTGTAGAGTCGCATTTTGGCGCAGGGCACGGTTGTAAATTTGGAAAATGGCGCCCTTGTGCTGATCCATGACCCGGCTCATTTCCTCTTCGCTGCGGCTGCGCCCGGATTCACCCGATCCGGCGCCCGGGCCTGCCGCCGCCTGGGTGGCGTTGGCCAGGTCACTGGTCACCTGGGTGGTATCGCGACCGGCCAGGTTGCCTGTGCCTGTGTTGGTGCTCAGCTCGCCGAGATTAACCCCGCCACTGGTGGAGGTTCTGCCCGAGTTGGGCATGGCTCGCTCGGTGTTGGCCGCCTGGGTGCCGCCCTCACTCAGGGATTGGTTTTCCAGGCTGCTGGTGTCCAGCAGCTCGCGCATGGCCATCAACTCATCCTTGTGTTGCATCAAGCCGCTTTGTTCGGCTTTTTCCCGCGCCTCCTCCACCGTTCTGGGCGGCGGGGCCAGCTCAATGGGTTTGGGCTCGGGTTTGGGTTCTTCGGGTTTAGGCTCCTCGGGCTTGGGTTCGGGGGGCAACTCCTCCTTGGGCGGTTCTACCGGTTTGGGCGGTGGCAGCTCCTGCTTTTCGAGCATCACCCGCGCCAATTGCGGGGGAATGCGCTCTTTTTCCTCGCGCGGAATCTCCGGCACATTGATCCGGCTGACGATGATCACTAACACCAGCAATATGGCCAGCCCTATACCCAGCCCGATATTAAAGCGACTATCGTCGTCCTGAGAGCTGCTCCAGGGCAGTTGGGTTTTGGGGGCCAGATAGACGGTCATCTAGTTCACCGCCGGTGCTTGTTCGCCGGGCTGCTGATCCACCGCCAGGGAAATATTGCGGTAGTCGGCAGCGGCGCAGCTTGTCATGATTTTTTTGAGCAGCGCATAGGCAATTTTTTGATCGCCCATGATGGTAACGGCGCGTCCCAGCTCCTGTTCTTCTTCACTGAGCGGGCGGGCCTTACTGGCCTGGTATTTGAGTTCGGCTTCGAGGGGGGCAAAGCTGTCACCTTCACTTGCCATGATGTCGGCCACACTGGCGATACGCCGTCCTGCCACCACCAGATCGGTGTCGCTCACCATTACCATCAGGGTGGCTTCGGGCAATTTGTCGGCCACCGAGGTAGGCAGTTTGATGCTTTTGTCGGTCTGTAGAATCTCCACATCCGAGGAGTTCACCAGCAGAAAGAACACCAGGATGGTGAAGATGTCCATCAGCGACACCAGGTTCATCTTGGGGGTTTTGTTCAGTCTGCGGTGATGCTTGGCCATACGTTTGGCGCGCAGGGACTGCTTCATGGCTGCGCCTCCGCATCCACGGGTGCGTCACCCAGTGAGATCACCGGAAACAAGGCGGCGTCTACCACCGAGGCGACGTGAACGGCTTTGAAGGAGCGCACGGTATCCATGACCGCGACCAGGGTTTGGTAATCCGTATCAGGCTCGGATAGCACAAAAATGTCGTCTTTCTCGGTGCCCTGCTCTTGCAGCTGGCGTTTGATTTCCTGCAAAACACTGGAGAGCAAGCGGTAGTCGTGGTTGCCTTCGGGTGTTTGCTCCACACGCTTGAGGTGCACGCCAGCGGGGTAATTAATATCCAGATGGCCGGGACGAATCACCACTTCCAGATGCTTGGGCTGCTCCTGGTCCTGGGGCGTGTTGGGGTCTGCCAGGTCGGGCAATTTAAGATCCAGCACCGCCGTGCGGGCCAGCACCATGCTGATCAGCAAGACCGGCACCAATATGATCATCAGATTCATAAAGGAGGTGATATCGAGATCAGCGTCCTCGCGCTGGTGTCGCCTTCTATTGCGCATGGGCAATGTCCGCAGCTCAGGCCTTGGGACGGGCTGGGGCGCCGGGCGCGGTCGGGCTGGCTGCGCCTGTATCACCCGGGCGACTGCGGGCTACTTCCTGCGCCTGGGCCATGATATTCAGGCACTTGACCCCGGCCATTTCCAGGCTGTCGATAATCTCGGTGGTGCGGGTTTGCAGCATGGCGTGGAACAACAACAGCGGAATGGCCGCCACCAGGCCAAAGGCGGTGGTGTTCATGGCGACCGCGATACTCTGGGACAGCAGGGCGGCTTTTTCCGCCGGGTCGGCATTGGCCACGGCGGTAAAAGCGGCGATAAGGCCGATGATAGTGCCGAGCAGGCCAAGCAGGGTTGAGATATTGGCGAGAGTAGCCAGGTAGGGCGTGCGTTTTTCCAGACGCGGCATGGCTTCGAGTACACCCTCTTCCATGGCCAGCTCTATGTCCTCGCGGCGCGGCGACTGGGCCATGCGCGCGATACCGGCGCTGATAATTTTGGCGATGGGTGCGGCGTCGGCGGTGCGCGCCAGGCCTAGCACCCCGTTGTAATCGCGCTTCTGCAACAGGGGCAGTATGCGATCAAAGGCGCGGCGATTGGCGCTTTTTGCCTGGGAGAGCACCATCCAGCGTTCGATCACCACCACCAGCCCTACCACCAGCACTATGGCGATGGGGATCATGAAGGGGCCGCCATCCTGAAAGAAACGGAAGAGGGTATTCATAAAAACGACCTTTTAGTTATCGATAGAGGTTTTTTTGCGGCTGACCTTAATACAGGTCAATGCCTTCCAGTTTGCGAAAAAATGCGCGACCGGCAGAGGCGGGTGTGGCGCCATTATGCCCATAAGCCATTAACGCTGCTGTGACTGCCCATGCAAAGTTTGGGGCGCCAGCAGGCGCAGCGGAGAATAACCAGTCCCTGCTCAATCAAATTCTCCCCGGGCTTCCAGCTCCCGGCGAAACTCATCCCGCTCCAGATGCCCGAACACCGGCGTCTGGAGACCGTCGAACTGTTCAAAATCCGCATCCGAGGCCCGTGGCGATTGCCAGGGAATCAGGTATAGCACGCGCGGCTGTTCCTGGTTGCCGGTAACGGTGGTTTGTAAGGACACCACTCTGTTGCTGCGCGTTTGCCCGGTACTTTGCGGCTCAGTGGCTGGCGCCTCTGTCGCGACAGTGTCCTGTATTTCTGTTTCAGCCGTTTCCTGTTCAGCCGCTTCTTGCGCGTGTAACAGTCCCGAATAGCCCATCAGTGCAGCGCTGGCAAAGAGGCCAAGAATAACCAGGCTCCGCTGTGGGCTGATGAGACCTCGCTGGATACCCATGGTATTAACCTCCAGACGCCTGGGCGCCCAGGCGGCGCTCCAGATCGGCAATCCAGCTTTCCAGCTGGCGGTCCTCTTCCTGGAGCAGCTGCCGATAGGCCCGGTAATGCGCCAGGGCCTCGGCTTCGCGCCCGAGATAGAGGTCGTAAAGAATCCCCAGATTGCGGTGGGACTCGGGGTGATAGGGCCAAACCGCCAGTGCCTGGCGGTACAGGTCTTCGGCGGCGGCAAAATCCCCCGCTTCGCGCTTGAGAATGGCGAGCTGATTGTAGGCATCCAGGTTTTTGCTGTTGCGGCTCAGCGCCTCGGTAAATGCCTGCTCGGCTTTGGCCGCGTCGCCCTGGGCGCGGTAAACCAGCCCCAGGTTGAGCGCCAGGCCCGAGTAGCGGCTGTGTTCGCGAGACAGGCGCTGCAAGCGCTGCTCCGCCTCGGCCCAGCGCTGTTGTTCCATGGCGACCAGGGCCAGGTTGAACTCCTGTTGCAGGCCGCTGCTCAGGCGCGGCACATCCTGGAGATAGGGGTTGGGGCTGACAGGGCCCTCAGGCAGGATGCTGGATTCGCTGCTGGCAGCTGTTGCCTTGTCATCTCCAGTGGGTTTTGCCGGTTTTGGGCCGCTGCTACAGGCGCCCACCAGCAGCGCCAGGCACAGGCCGAGCAATAGCCCTGGGTTAGTGAATCTCACGGCTCACCTCCAGGCGTTTTTCGTGTTTGGCGTAGCGCGCGGGCAGGAGTTTGCTCAGGGCGTCGAAGCTCTGCTTTACCCAGTCGTCATAGAGCCCTTCGCGGGTGCGGCGGGCGTTGATTTCGTGGATTTCGATGGCCTTTTCCTCAAACGGATAGGCCTGTTCCTCAAGCAGCATGTCGTATTGCTCCAGCTCCAGTTCATCCAGCTCCTTGGGGCGCTGGGAGGCCATCAGATCGCGGCTCAGCTGGGCGTAGATTTCGGCCATGCGGTAGCCCGCCTGGGTGGTGAACTCGGCCACGCCGTAGGCGGCAATCTGCTCCTGTTCCTTAAGGGCTTTTTCCAAAGCGGCGCGCTTGCGTTGCAAGCTATTGCGCAGCGGCAGGTTCAGCGGGATGCGTACAAATTCCTGATAGGAGGCCTGCGCCAGCTCGGTGGCGGCACCGGCGGCCAGGTAGCGGGAACGGTCGCTGCGGGCGTTGCCCGCGCGCTTGTCGGTGTCCACCAGACGCTGCAACCAGACGCGTCTTTCGCGGCTATCGCCCGCTTTACCCAGTAATTGCACCAGCTTGTGCTGCACCTCGAGATACTCATTGAGCGGTTGCGGGTAGGCCTCGGCGTAGCGCCGATACTGGGTGATGGCCTGGGCGCGGTTGCCGGACTTCTCATACAGCTCGGCGCCCAGGATCAGTGCCTGGCGGCGCTCCTCCGGGTCTTTGGCATTGCGCTCCAGCAACATCAATTCATCTGCCGCCGCTTGCCAGTTGCTCTGGTTCTGGTGAACGACCACCAGCTTGGCGGGGAGGCTGGCGTTCAGCGGGTGGTCGGGATAGCGCTGGCGAAAGCGCAGCAGGGTGGCTTCCGCCTCGGCCCATTGCTCCAGTTCCAACTGGTAGTGGCCCGCATCGTACAACGCCTTGAGCGCTATCTCGGTATTGGGTGTGGCCTGGGTGACGCGCAACAGCTGATTGACTGCCTCGGCGGTGTTGCCTGCTGCCAGGGCCGCTTCGGCCTGGCGATAGATGCTGGCCGCCAGTCGCTCTTCCAGCTCCGCGCGGGTAGGTGCGCCGGGCAGTTGGGCGAAACTCGGCAGGAGTTCGAGTACTTGCCAGTAAGCCTGTTCGGCTTGGGGATACTCGCCCAGGTCAAAGCGCGCGTGACCCAGTACCAGCCAACTGGAATACACCAGCTCTCCGGCGGGTGGTGGTTGCCAGGCCAGTACCCGCTCGGCTACCTGGGCGGCTTCGGCGGGGCGATTCTGTTGCAGCAATTCCGGCGCTGCCTGGGCGAGCACAGCCACGGCGCGGGTGTCCTGAGGGAAGTGCTCGGCAAAGCGCAGTGCGTTGAGGATTTTGCGCTGCTGCCATTGCGCGCGGGTTTCACCCATGCTCGGCTGCACCCCCTCAATCAACTGTTGGGTGAGCAGCAGGGCGGCGTAGCCTGCCTCAGCGCCGTTAACCGGATCGAGATACTCGTAGGCGACCTTCTCGTAGGCCGCCAGCGCCTGGGGCAAATCCTCGGCTTCGTAGAGCGCCTCGGCCAGCAGGAAGGTCATGGTCGAGGCCTGGGGGTCGCGCGGGAAGGTTTGCACAAACTCGCGATACCAGAGCGCGGCCTTGGCGTAGGTGGCGCTGATATCGCGCTGCTGGCGACGGCTGGGTTGCTCGCCCGCCTCGGCTTTCAGGCGCTGGGCCTCGGCGTGTTCGTATTTGGCCAGCTCCTGCAGGGAGGCGTGCAAATAGGCGCGGGCACTGCTGCTGATAGCGCCCCGGCGCTGAGTCCAAAAGTCGCTGCGAATACCGTAGCTGTCCACAAAGGCTTGCTTGGCGGGCAGTATCAGGCTGGGGAAATTGCCTTTTTCATACACCTGGATGGTGCGCATGCTGAAATCGGGGGCGAAGTCAGAATCCGGGTTACTGGTAACGAATTGCTGATAGGTGGCGGCCGAGTCGGTAAAGCGCTCCTGCTCCAGATAGAGCAAACCCAGTTGCTCGTACAACAGGTGCTGGTAGGGGCGCGGTCCCAGTTGCTGTTGCAAGCTGACAATGGCGCTGGCCCCGTCGAGGTTGGACAGCGCCAGAGCCATCACCCGGAGAGTGTCATCCACCAGGTTGCGGCTGGCGCGGTTGAGGCTTTCCAGCGCGCCGGGCACTTGCTCGGGTTGCAGGGCGTTGGCCAGCAACTGGTCCATGACCCCCGTGAAGGACTCCAGCGCCAGTTCATAATCGCTGCGCTTGAACTGGGCCCAGCCGCGCATGTAGAGCGCGTTTTGCTTGAGGGTGGCATTGTCGCCCTCCACCACGCTCTGGAAAAACTGCTCCGCATCCCGGTAGCTGCCTGCGGCAAAGGCGCGCTCGGCGCGGCGGAACTGGGTTTCGGCGATGTAGGGTGAATCCGGGTGGGCCTCGGCCAGTTGATCCAAGACAGCAGCAGATTCGTCAGTGCGGCCGTCCAGGGCATAGGCCTTGGCCAGTTGGTAGTGGAGCTGGTCAGCGGCAATGCCCCGAGTGGAGCTGACTTTTTCCAGCTCGATCAACTGGTGGTAAAGGGCAATAGGCTTGTCGAAGAAAGGCCCGGTGTGGTCAGCCTGGTGTTGCAGCTGTTCGCTGCGCGCCATCTCCAGCTCGGCAATGCGCAGGCGAATTTGCTGTTGCAGGCTGGGGTTATCCGCTGCCGCCAGGGCGCGTTGGTAACTGGCTTCGATGCGGTCGATATCGATTACCGCCACCCGGGTTTCACGGTTGGGCATACGCGCGGGAGGCAGGTCGGCCAGGGTCTTCTCGCCGTTGCCGCCCATGCCCATAAAGCCGCAACCGCTCACCAGCGCGCCGGCAAACACAAGCACCCCCAGACCTAAAGGCAGTCGCTTCATGGCTCTTGCCTCCGCAGGGCGGTGTCGTAAAGCCGTGCCACCGAGAGTTGCGCCTGGGTCATATAGGCGCGCAGGCGCCCCTCTTGCTCTGCCAGTTCGTGGTCGACTGCTTGTTTGAGTTGGCTGCTGCGGGTGTCGATCAGGCTCTCGGCGGCAGCCAGGTGGATATCCGTGTCCAGTTGCAGCGCTCTGAGGCGCGCCTGCTGATCCTGGATATCCGGGTCTTCCTGGGTGAGCTGTTGGATGCGCTGGCGCACCTCGGCCAGTTGGGTCAGGCCCGCCTCCAGTGCCCGCCGTTGTTTTTCGATTTGCCAGACCCCGTCCGGGTACTGCTGGGCAGCGCGCCAGAGCACTATGCCGCGATACAACCGCAATCGTTCTTGCTGTTCGCGGGTGTCTTCCCCCTGGCTGCGCAACTGCGCCAGGGCGCGCTCGGCGTTGGTAATGCGCTCAGCCAGCTCGCGGGTGTCGGCGTCGGCCAGGGCGAGGTAATCCTCGCTGGCGAGCAGCCCTTGCACCTCTTCTTCCAGCTGCTGTTGTTGGGCGCGCAGTTCTTGTTCGGTGTTGAGCAGTTGCTCCCGCGCCAATTGCTCTTCGCCCTGGTGTCGCAGGGCTTGTTTTTCGTCAATCATCGCCAGGTAGAGCACCAGCTTGTACTGCCAGTCCGCCAGCAGTGTGCGCAACCGCAAGAGATCGCGCAGATCCAGCACCTGGGCCTGGAAATCGGTGCGCGCAAAGAGTTGGCGCAGGTAGGCCGAGCGGGTTTTGATGATGCTGGTTTGGCTGAGTTTGAGCCAGTTGTTGCCCTCATCGGTGACGGCGGCGGTGAGCATCCCGGTGTCAGTTTCCTCGCGCAAACGCTCGCCGGATTCTGCCGGGCTGCCGATCAACGTCAGCAGTTCGCCCTGGGTCAGGCTGGCGCGCATGTCGCGCAATCGCTGGATTTCGTCACCAAAGCGTGCCTCGGCAGCTTCGTAGGCCAGCAGCGCCTCGCCTTCGGCACCGAGTTTTTCGTAGGTGTGGGCCAGGGCCAACTGGGCTTCCTGTACCTCCGGGTAAAGCAGGCTGCCGTTGGCCAGCAGCTGCCAGGGGCGCAGCGCCAGGGGGTAGTCTTCCTGTTGTAGGGCGGCCCAGCCGTAGCCCAGGAGTGCGCGGTTGGCGCCCGGCTCGCCCTGGCGCACCTGGGTGAATTCACCGATGGCGGCGCTGTAGCTTTTTTCGTTGAGGTAGGTGTAGCCGAGGGCGGTGTAGCTGAGGTCGCGCAGGGCCAGGAGCTCACGGCGCGCCCTGGGGGTGTCGGGCAAGTCTGTTTTGAGCAGGGCGCGGTAGTAGTCCCGCGCCTGGGCGTAGTCGCCCTGACGGGCAAAGGCGGCCGCCAGGTTGTAGAGCGCAAAGGGGCTCCAGTCGAGCAGTTCCTTTTCATTGAGCTGGCGCAGGGGAATGGGTACCAACTGGTCGCGGCGTATTTGCAGGTTGATGCGCAGGCTGTCCATTTCTGCGGTGAGGCGCGGCGACAACCGATCGCCCACCCGCGCAAAACTCAGCTCGGCATCGCTCCAGTTGCCACGAGTGTAGTGCAGCTTGCCCAGGTAAAACCAGGCGGCGTCGCGCTGTACCTGGGGGCGGCTCTCGTCCGCCAGCAGCGTGTAGAAAAGCCGCTCAGCGTGATTCTCCATGCCGAACGCGAGGCTGATGCCCCCGGCGATCAGCTCCGGGTGCTGGCCGTGCCCCTGAATACCATCGCGGGTGTCGGCGATCATGAGTTCGGTCAGGGCGCTGAGGTAGTCCTGCTGGTAATAGTGATAAAGGCTTACGCCGTAGCGCAGGTCGGCAACGCTGGTTTTAGGCTTGTCGGTACGGGCGGGCTTGTCGGTGGGCTGGGCCGCTGTGGGGCTGATGTGTGCCGCAAAACCCACGCACAGGCAGGCTGGCCAGAGCCAGCTCCGGCGCCAGAGCGCGCGCAAAACAGGCTTCAGAGTTGCCATTCTTTGATATCAAACACCGGTTGCAACTTGGCGGTGGAGTCGATGATTTTCAGCTCCAGCACTATGGGTGCCTGGCCCTTGGTAACGCTAATAGACGCGGCGCGCTTGTAGTCGCTCTGCGGGCCTTTGCCGGTGAAAAAAGCGGTGATTTCATGCTCGCCGGATTTGAGGTTGCCCAGATAGAGCCTTTGCACTCCGCCGCGAAACAGGGCGTTAACCTGCTTATCGGAGTAAAGCTCGGCCGCCACCAGCTGGTTGTTGATCTCAAGACGCACAGCGTCCAGGTTGAAGTACTCGCCAATATCCATCGACAGATATACAGCGATTTGGGTGCTGGCCGGGTAGAGCAGTTCTTCTTCCAGAATCAGCAGGTCGCGGTTGAGGGTGAGCACCGCTTCCTTGAGGCTTTCCAGCTCCGACACCGGGGGGCTGGTTTCCTGGGCCTGGGTGGCCGACACGAGCGCAAGTGTCAGCAGTAGGCTGGCGACCAGATGTTTTCCCAATCTGCTCAACATGGCGCAGTCTCCAAGAGGGTGCCCTGGGGGCGTTATCAATAGTGGTTCTCGTCAATCAAAAGCCAGGCAATACGACGGCCAGGCACTAAAAATTACCCGGCCTAAAAATGCACCTGCTTATTCCTATCGCTTACCGGTCGGCCATTCTAGAAGCCGCGCTCCCCGGGGGATGTGACTGCCAGCACACTTGTCCGGCCAGCGAGCGTTATTTTTTAGGGTGGCGCCAGGCCTTTACTGTAGTGCACCTTGCCGCTGCTGGTGATGATGATGGCATCAAAGTCGGGCAGGGTGTCGATCAGCGCCATGCCCTTGTCGACACCCAGCACAAATACCGTGGTCGAGAGCGCATCCGTATCAAAAGCCTTGGGGCCCAAAATGCTGACACTGGCGATGCCCTGGGCGGATTCACCGGTGCGTGGATTGAGTATGTGGTGCACCCGCTGGCCGGTGTCGTCCACAAAGTAGCGTTCATAGTCGCCAGAGGTGGAAATGGCGGTGTTTTCCAGCGGCAGGGTAATGGCGATGTCGGCCTGATCGCGGGGGTTTTTGATACCCACCAGCCAGGGGCGACCCTGTTTGTTGCCCAGCACCCGGCTGTCGCCACCGGCGCTGACACTGGCCTGGGTGATGCCGAAATCACGTTGCAACACATCAATCACCCGATCCACCGCATAGCCCTTGGCGATGCCACCCAGATCCACGTAAACCCTGGGGTGGGCGAAATAAACCTGATGCTTTTCCGCGTCCAGCTTGACCCACTGGTAGTTGATGGCGGGCAGGTTGGCCTCGCGCGTGGCAGCGTCGGGCGCCTTACCTTGGCGATAGTCGTAGTAGCGACCGAGGGAGGCAAAGGTGATATCAAAGGCGCCGTCGCTCAGTTTGCCGTAGTGCAGTGAACGGCTGAGCAGCAGGCTGAGTTCGGCGGAGATAGTCAGCGGCTGGACGGCACTGGCCTCGGGTGCCAGGCGATTGAGGCGCGACAGCTGGCTGGTTTCCTTGTAGGGACTGAACTCGTTATCCACCCGGCGCATTTCGGTCATGGCGGCGGCCATGGCGGCCTCGGCTCTGGCTTTATCATCAAGCCAAAAGCTGACGCTGATGCGGGTGCCCATGATGTCCTGCTGCTGACTGTGCCACTCGGCCATAAGGTCGGGCGCCAGGCAGAGCAGACCCATCACCAACAGCGAGCTCAGGTGCTTTTTCATGCTAGAGCCCCTGTCTCATGCTAGAACTCCAGCTCCACCTGATAGCGGGTATTGCCCTCGGCGTCGGTTTCGCTGCCGCTGGTGACCATGGCGATCCAGGCGTCGGCCTGGGCTTCGCGCATAAATTCCGGATTCATGGTCAGGTGACCGCGCACTGAGCCGCCACCGCCAGCGGCGAGGAGAATGTCCATGTCGAGCTGCAAGGGGCCATCCAGGTGAAAGGCCTCCAGCTGTATGCCGCCCTGGCTGTCATCCTGCATGTTGGCCGCGTGGCTGCCCAGGTTCATCCAGGTTTTGCCGTTGTGGATACGGGCGTTACTCCAGCTGAGGTTGCCTTTCAGCTGCTGCAAAAAGTCCCCTTTGACGCGCATCTGCTCAATGCGGGCGAAGATCTGACCATCAATGGTCAGGGGCAAGTTGGCCTGCAAGAGACTGGCGGGCGCGCTGATGGTGGTTTGCTGGAGTTCCAGGCTGTTGCCCAGCCCGGCACAGACGCGGCCTTCGATCTCCTGGCGATCCAGTTGGGTGTGCAGTTGCGCGCAGGGAGAGAGGCTGAGCAGTGACAGTGGCTCAAGGCGCCAGCGCAATTCGCCCAGGGAGTAGTCCTGGTTTTCGACCCGAAAACTGGCCAGGCTGGCGCGGCCGCGCCAAAGGGTGCCGGTTACTCCACTCATGGATAGTTGCCCGCCCTGGGTCATGGCGCTGGCCGCCCAAATCGCTGGCGTCTGGCTGATGACAAAGGCCAGCCACAGCAATAAGCCGAAGATTATCCAACCCACCAGGCCGGAGACCTTGCCCCGTCCTGTGTTACTCGCATTTGCCATAGGTTACTCGTGTTCTGCCGCGTTAGTGTTTTGATGGCTTGGATTACTGCTTAAGCAGACGAATGTTCACGCTCACCAGCCCTGGATCATTGGTGCCGACCAATGAGAATTCACGCACTACTACCTGGTGCGTGGCTTCCAGGTCGTAAAGCCATTGCATCAGGGGTTCATAAGCCACCTTGTCGAGCCGCACCCTCGCCTCCCCGGCGGTGCCAGGCTGGAACTGGCTGATGCTGATGCCGTTGGCTTGCAGGCTGGCATAGATCAGCTGACTAAGATTTTCGCCGCCCTGGGTGGGGTTGGCGCCCTGGGTGCGAGCCTGTTCCAGCCGCGCTGCCAGAATTTGCACCCGGCCCAGACTTTGGGTGGCGCTGGTATTGGCCTGCAACTGGGCCTCGCGTTTATTCGCGAGGGGGTTGAGCAGCAGGGTCCAGAGCAAAAAGCCGAACACCGCCAGCCCACAAATCAGCAGCGCCGTTTGCTCGCGGCGGTTGTAGCGGCTCAGCAAGGTAAAAAGTTTTTCCATAGCGTTTAGGCTCTAGCGATTGGCGCTGATTTTAAGGCGCGCGCTGTGGGTGTTGCCCTGAGCGCTGGCGCCCAGCAACTCGGCGCGCAGCCCCTGTTGTTCGATTTGCTCGGCGAGGTTTTGAATCGCGGTAAATTCCCCCGCTTGCAGTTGCAGATTCATCTCGCCTGAATCTCCCGAGTACTGGACGCTGCGCAGGCTAACACCGCTCTTGGCCAGGGGCGGAAACACCTGGGAGAGCAGTTTGACCAGGCTACCGCTCTCGCCCGCAGGCTGCATCTGGCGCACCAGTCCATTGAGCTGTCTCTCGGCGTCCAGCACTGGCCCGGTGGGCACTACCTGGCGGTAAACCTGCTCGATTTGCTGGCGGATGGCGAGGTTTTCCTGACCAAATTGGCGAATCTGGTACATCTGGGTGCCCAGGTGCACCAGCAGGCAAGCGGCGGCTACCCAGGCGACTGGTCGCCAGTTGAGCCACCAGCGCTCGATCGGGAGCCGCTGGGAGAATTCGCCCTGGCAAAGATCAAGGGCCGCATGCCCAAAGTCCCGCGCCCAGGGGTTTACCAGTTCCTGATGCGCTACTCGGGAGTGCAAGCTGGCGGGCAGCGAGTCGATAGCAGACTGCAATTCCGCCTCGTTGGTGGCGCGCAACCAAATATGTGGCAGCGTTTCTTCGGGGGCCTGGTTTTTGAGCAGCAGTTCCAGGGTCAGCTGGGCATGGCGCAGATCCACACTAAATCCCAGCAGCGGCGCCTGGCGCACCAGTAGCACCCCATCCTGGGCCTGGAGTGTCCATTGGGGGGTGTCCGGCGCTTCGGGGTTGCTGGCCAGGGGCAGAGTGAGGGGCGCGGACCAACAGCGGGTCACTTCCAGGCCAATCCCGGCCAGGGCTTGAAACACGCTTTGCAACCAGGCCTTTTCGATATAGGCCACAGCGGTTTTGCCGTTGTTCAACGGCCCCAGCGCGAAGTGAAAACGCTCCACATCGCCGACCACGGTTTCTTCCAGCTGAAAGGGCAGGAGTTTGCGCAGGTGGCGCTTTTCTTTTTCACCATACTCCAGCGGCCGCACCACCACCTTGGTGCCGGGCACTATCAGCCAGGCCGGATGACTGCCGGGCGGCAATGCATCCGCCAGTTGCTCAAGGGAGCCGCTGGCAGCGCTGCCGGGCAGGGGCGCCAGCTGGGCGTCGAGCCAGCACCAGTCAAAGCGGTCGGCGGCGCGATTGATGTAGAGCAGGAGTTGATCTGACATAGGTTGGCTTTGTAGTCGGTTATAGGTCGTCGGTTATAGGTTGTTGTTTTGATGGCTCATGTTTATTGGTAATCGTCCAGGCGCAGCAACACCCGACTGGTTTCGCCGTCGCGCTGGATCAGGCTGCGCTGGATCAAGCGCTGATCCACCAGCGATACCTCGGCGCGCAGCCAGAAGTAATAGGTGGCGACCGCAAGACCGCTGGTGTCCAGATTGCCCCCGCCCACACTCAGGTTCCAGTTGCTGGAGAGGTCCTCCAGGCTGGAATAAAAACCGCTCTCCGGCAGTGACTCCACCAGTTGGCGCGCATCCGCCTCGGACAAAGGCTCCAGCCGTTCGGTGGCATTCAGGGTGCGCAGCAGCGTCAGCGACAGGCTGTTGACGTTCATGGATGCGTTACTCGGCAATACGGTGACATGCTGTCGCAGCCAAGCCATCAGTTCCGGTGTCATGTAGCGTACCAGGCGCAGTTCATCCAGGCTCATAAAGGGGCCATTGGCCGCTTGATAGGGCATTTCCTGGTTTTGGTAAAAGTAGGATTCCGCCCCGCCAAATCCCGACTCTTCATCATCGACGTCCATCCAATCCACCAGCGCTTCGAGCAGCGCTACCGCCTGCTCCTGCGGCATGGGCTCGGGCATGGTTTGCAGCAAGCGCAAAAAACGCCGTTGGTGCTCGGAATAGCGATCATGGGCGTTGGCGGGTTTGTCGGCCGCCAGCGGCGTATTCAGGCTGTTGAGGTTCAACAGGGCGCTGGCGTCCGATAAAACTCCGGCAATATAGCCACCCTCGATCGGAAAACTCATGGGCGCATCCCAGCCCTCGCCTGCATAATCCACCGCCGGATCATCTTCCTTCAGCCAGTGAATGGCCAGGGTTTCCGCCCCCTGGATATAGGCCCGCGCCTGCAATCCATGCCAGCGGCTCTCGGCCCGCGCCAGGCCCAGTTGGTAGTCGCTGGCGAATTTGATACTCAGCCCGGCCACCACGGCGACAATCAGGATCGCCATGATCAGCACTGTGCCCTGTTGGCTAACGCCCGATTTCAAAGAGGCGCACACTGGGCCCTACCCCCTCGACATCAATGGTGATTTCCACCGCCAGCGGTAGGGGCGAATCCTGGGTTTGCTCCGGGCCCGGCCACACCGGCTCCCAGTCCTGGGAGTAGCCGCGACCATCGAGCATGCTGCGCCCCCGGCTCTGTAGCAACTGGGCCGAGAGAAATCGCAGCTGCACATCCACCACGCCTTCAAGCAGCTTTTGCCGCTGGGCCTGGTATTCAAAATCCACTTCCTCCGGCGCCAGGTTGAGTTCCGGCAGGTAGTTACGCCAGAGAGCGCCCTCGCGCACCTCGTAGCTGACCCGCTGCATATCGCTGCGCAGCCGCTCCAGCGGGTTAATCCAACCGCGCCGCGAAAACATCATCAGTACCTGTTCGGCATCCGCGCCCAGGCTTTGCAAACTGTTGGCGGCAAACTCGAACCTTAGCCCCCGGGGGCCTGGCTCCGGCGGTAATGCCTGACGCAAGTCCGCCGCAATCAGTTGCCAGGTGCGATCCAGCTGATTGATGTCCTTGAGCACCCGTTCGGTGGTTTCGGCGCCCCCGCTCGCAGTATTCAGGCCCTGATAGGCGGCGACCATGATAACGGCGGTGATGGCCAGGGCCAGCAGCACCTCTACCAGGGTAAAACCCGAAGCGCGGCCCCTATTCACGTACAAACCCCGACAGCAGTGCGAGCCGCTGGCTGGCGTCGTCCTGGCTCAGGCTGACGCTGATATCCAGGCGATAAAAATTCTCCACATCCGTGGTTTCGCTCAAGGCCTCCCAGTACCACTGGGTGCCCGCCATCTCTACCTGGCCGGTTTCCCGCTCCGGCAGGGACTCCTGGGGGAAGTAGGCCTGGCGCATGCGGATGCGGGTAAGTTCATTTTCGGCCACCCAGTGGGCGTAGGTTTTTTCGCGTATCTGACCCGCGCCATCCAGTTGTGCCCTCACCAGCAACAGCATGGCCGGTAGCGCCACGGCCACCACCGCCAGGGCGACCATCACCTCCAGCAGGGTAAAACCTTTCAGGTTTTGGGCGGGCAATTTCACGCTTTACTGGCTCCTTTGACTCTGTGCCAGTTCAGCATCGCGATTGAGCCAGCGAATTTGCCCCAGCATGTCTATTTCTACGCGCTGCACCTGATCCGGGGCCCCGCCACCCAGGAGATCGGACTCGGCGATTGCCAGCTCCAGCCGGGTGGATTCGCCGCTGGGTTGAAACACCAGTACCGGCGGTTGGGGACTGCGTTTGGCGTCATAAGTCCAGGTTTCGGTTTCCACCACCAGCTCCAGTTGCAGCGACTCGGGCAAACAGTATTCGGCCAGTACCTCTATGGGTTCCCAGGCGTAGTTGCGCCAGCGTTGCCAGCTGTAGCACCAGCGGTCGTGGAGCGAGTTGGCCTGGCTGCGGGGCTCCACAAACAGGCCCATTATCTGGGTGGTGAGCAGTGACTGCTCGGCCGCAAATTCCGCGCGGCGAATAAATTCCTCGGCTTCATCCCTGGCCTGGGAGCTGCCGCCCTGATTCAGTGCCAGGGTAACCAGCGTCAGCCCCAAGCCCATGACCAAGACCACCATCATCAGCTCGATCAGGGTGAAGCCGGACTGCCTGGGCATGGTGCACTCCGCTACTCGCCGCTAACCGGCTTGTCCCACACATTGATGTCGGCGTTTACCCCTTCACCGCCGGAAACGCCATCGGCACCCAGGGTGTAGATGTCATAGTCGTGGGATTCACCAGGGCTGACATAGAGGTAGGGGCGACCCCAGGGGTCCATCGGCAGGCTTTCGAGATAGTTTTTCCAGTTGCGCGGCACCGGGGTGGAGCTGGGGCGGGTGACCAGTGCCTCCAGGCCCTGCTCGGTGCTGGGGTACACGAAATTGTCGATGCGGTACATTTTCAGTGCGGTTTGAATCGCGCTGAAATCGGCTTGAACCTTTTGCGCTCTGGCTTCGTCCGCGCGGCCGATAACGTTGGGTGCGACTATGCCCACCAGCAGGCCGATGATCACAATGACCACCATGATTTCGATAAGGCTAAAGCCGGACTGGCGGACGGGTGATAAGTTGATCATAAAAAGTATCTCCAGGACTCAGTAGGGTCAGGCGCAAGAGCCTAAACCAGTTTGTTCAAATCCAGAATGGGCATAAGTATGGCCAGTACGATCAGGCATACAGATACCCCCATAAAAACAATCGTCAGTGGTTCCAACAGGCCCATGGTCATACCCAGCACCCCTTCGAGTTCGCGCTCCTGGTCTTTGGCGGCATTGTCCAGTTGTTGCGGCAATGTGCCGTTGGTTTCGCCACTGGCCACCAACTGAACCAGCAGCGGTGGAAAGGTTCCCGCATTGTCCATGGCGCGATAGAGGCTCGAACCCTCGCGCACCGCGTTGGTCACCTGTTCGCAGGACGCTTGCAGCAGGCGGTTGCTCATCACCTGGCCCGCGATCGTCAGGGCCTGCAACAGGGGCACGCCACTGGACGACAGCAAGCTGAGGGTTGCTGCAAAGCGCGCCGAGTTAACCTGGCGCACCAGATTGCCAATCACCGGCAGCCTGAGTTGCATGCGATGCCAGCGCAGCTGGTAGGCGTCAATTTTCAGCAGCCGACGAAGGCCAATGACCGCCGCCACCAGCGCAAAAAAAACGTAGATGCCCCAGTTGATCACAAAGTCGCTGGTGGCGATCAGCATTTCCGTTAACAAGGGCAGCTGGCGTTTGTTTTGGTCGAAGATCTTCACTAGGTCCGGCACCACAAAGGCCATCAGCAACACGATCACCGAGATGCTCACGATAAACAGCACTATCGGATAGATCATCGCCAGCTTGATACGCTGCTGCATGGCCTGGCTGTTTTGGGTGTAGTCCGCCAGTCGCTCCAGCACCGGACCCAGGTAGCCAGAACTTTCGCCCGCGCGCACCAGAGCGCGATACATTTCGTTAAAGGCGCCGGGCAACTCGCCCATGGCCTGGGCCAGACTGAAGCCCTCCAGCACCTTGGTGCGCACCTGCAACAGGATTTGTTTGACATGCTGCTTGGTGTTTTGTCGTGCGGTAGCGTGCAGCGCTTCGTCGAGCGGCAGGCCGGATTTCACCAGCGAGGCCAGCTGCCGCGTTACCAGGCTCAGGTCGCGGGTATTGAGTCTGGCGCGAGGTTTGGGCAGCAGGCTAAAACCGCCGCTGGCAGCGGTGTCGGTTTTGCCGTTAACGCTGAGCACTTCCAGGGGCTTGAGCTTTTTGGCGCGCAACAGGCTGCGCACCTGGCGCTCGGAATCTCCCTCCATCACACCCTTGACGGACTTGCCGGCTTCATTGAGCGCGCGATAGCTGAAGGCACCCATGAGTCAGCCCTACAACTGGGTGGTTACACGCAGCACTTCTTCAATGCTGGTGAGGCCGTTGAGCACACACTGGCGGCCATCGTCGCTCATGGAGGCGCTGTGCTTGCGCGCCTCGGCCAGTAATTCCTGCTCGCCCGCCTGCTCGTGAATCAGGTGGCGCAGCCGCTCGTTGATTTCGATCAGCTCGTAGATACCGCGCCGACCGCGATAGCCCTGGTGGTTGCAGTGTTTACAACCCAGGGGTCGATAGATGGGGGTATTCTCCGGCAGCTTGAGCATGTCGCGTTCGGCATCGCTCGGCAGGTAAGACTCTTTGCACTGGTTGCAGAGTACCCGCACCAGTCGCTGGGCCATGACCACCTCCAGGCTCGAGGCCAGCAGGAAGGGCTCAACCCCCATGTCTTTAAGACGCAAGACAGCGCCAATGGCGGTGTTGGTGTGCAGGGTGGAGAGTACCAGGTGGCCGGTGAGTGAGGCCTGGATAGCAATTTCAGCAGTTTCGCCGTCGCGGATCTCGCCCACCATCACCACGTCCGGGTCCTGGCGCAGTATGGCGCGCAGGCCGCGGGCAAAGGTCATATCCACCTTGGTGTTCACCTGGGTTTGGCCTATGCCGGGCAGCAGGTATTCCACCGGGTCTTCGATGGTGAGAATGTTGCGGCTGCGGGTGTTGATATGGCTCAAGCTGGCGTAAAGGGTGGTGGTTTTACCCGAACCCGTGGGGCCGGTGACCAGGATGATGCCGTGGGGTTTGAGCAGAGCGCGCGACAGCTTGTCGTAGACCTGGCGCGGCATATCCAGTTGTTCCAGCTTGAGCTGACCGGCAGCCTGGTCGAGCAGACGCAGTACGATACGCTCACCAAAGGCCGAGGGTATGGTGGATACCCGGATATCCACGGCGTGGCCCGCGAGGCGCACGGTGATACGGCCATCCTGGGGCAGCCGCTTTTCGGCGATGTCGAGGCGCGCCATCACCTTGAGGCGTGATACCAGCACCGGCGCGAGTTCGGCCTTGGGCGAGAGAACCTCGTTGAGTACCCCGTCAATACGGAATCGTACCGACACCCTGTCTTCAAAGGGTTCAAGGTGGATATCCGAGGCGCCTTCGCGCACCGCCTGGGAGAGGATGGCGTTGATCAGGCGGATCACCGGGGCATCGTCGTCACCGGCCAGCAGGTCGGTGCGGTCGGCCAGGTCATCGGCCAGGGAGGAGAGATCGTATTCGGCGCCCAGGTCTTCGGCGGCCCGTTGGGCGGCGCCATCGCCGCTTTGGTAGACGCGGGTCAGAAGTCGCTGGAACTCCTCGGCGGGCAGCTCCTGCAATTCGTAGTCGTCACCCAGGTAGCGTTGCAGTTCGAGCAGAATATCCAACTGCAAACCCGGGCGGTAGATCACCCGGCGACCAGCCTCTTCATCCAACATGACACCGTGGCTCGAGGCAAAGGCAAAGGGCAGACGCACCTGGCCAGCGGTGGCGGCACTGGCGGGTTGCTCTTCCTCGAGATCGCCGGGCAGCCGCTCGTCCAGCAGCTCGTCTTGGGGGGAGAGTTCACCGCTCACGGGCTATTCCTCGGCCGTTTCGCGGGTTGGGTCTTCGCCATTTTGGCTGCGGCGCGCCGCTTCAACAGCGCGATTCATGGCCTCCCATTCCGGCAGCACTGGCACAGCGCGACTGTTAACCAGTATGCCGCGCTGGCGCCGGTGTTCCTGTTGCTCGTCGCGTATATAACGGTATTTTTCTGCGGTAGCACCGGTCAGTGTCTGGTCATCGCGGATCACGGTGGCGCGAATAAAGACCAGCAGGTTGGTTTTGAGCGTGCGCGAGCTCTGGCTGCGGAAGGCGTGACCCAGAATGGGTATGCTGCCCAGCAGGGGCACGCGGGTATCCGAGGTTTGTACTTCGTCACGGATCAAGCCACCGAGCACCACGGTTTGCCCATCGGCCAGCAGTATCTGGGTTTCAATTTCGCGCTTGTTGGTGGCTACACCGTCAATGCCGTCGATATTGGCCAGACTGGAAACCTCCTGTTTGATATCCAGCACCACGGTATCGCCTTCGTTGACATGGGGAGTGACTTCCAACATCACGCCCACGTCTTTGCGGTCGAAGGTGTTAAAGGGGTTGGTGGGGGTGCTGCCACCGGTGCCGATAGCAGAATAGGAGCCGGTCTGGATAGGCACCTCCTGACCCACCTTGATCATGGCTTTGGTGTTATCCGTGGTCAGCAGGTTAGGTGTGGAAAGAATATTGGTGGCACTGTTGGATTGCAGAGCGCGGATGATACCGAGGAAATCGGTCTTGCCTTCACCCAAGCGGCCTATACCAAACACCTGTCCGGGGATGGCACTCAGACCCTGGGCCAGGCCGACGAGATTTTCTTTGACTGTCAGGTCAAAGGCGGCGTTGGCCACACCGCCCAGGGCGCGATCACCGCGGGTGGAGCTGCCAAAGCCCACATCCGGGTTGGCGTACATCCACTCGATACCCAGCTCCCGGCCCGCATCACCGGCCACGTCCACAATAATGGCTTCCACCATCACCTGGGCGCGGCGAATGTCGAGGCTGTCTACCACCACCAGCAGCGACTCCATGGTGTCCGGGTCGGCGGTAATCAGCACAGCGTTAGTCGCTTCATCGGATTGCACATTGGCCACCGCCTGGGGTGCCGGAGCACCTTCGCCGCCGCGGGGCTGGGTGAGGGATTGCAGCATCCCGGTGAGCACCTTGGCCACTTCCTCGGCTTTGGCGTAGCGCAGATAAACCACGCGGAAGTTACTGTTTTTAGTCTGCGGTCTGTCCATGCTGTCGATCAAAAGTTTGATGCGCTGACGCTGGAGATCGTCGCCGCTGACAATCACACCGTTAATACGTTTGTCTGCGACCAAAACGGCGGGGCTGGTGGTCATGCCGCGATTGGGGTCGGGCTTTTCCAGCTGCGTAATAATGTTGACGACTTCGGTGGCCTGGGCGTAGCGCAGCTCGATCAACTCAGTGCCGATCATGGCCGACTGATCAATCTGGGCGATGATTTCGTTAAGGCGAATAATGTTGGCGCGGGTGTCGGTGATGATGAGCGCGTTGCTTGAGTCGTAGGCAGAGATATGCCCGTACTGTGGCACCAGCGGGCGCAGGGTGGGCAGCACCTTGGCGGCGCTGATGTTTTTCAGCTGGATCACCTGGGTGATATAGGTATCGTCAACGGTTTTAACCCTGGCTTCATTGGGCACCGGCAGTGAGCGCGCATCCCGGTTGGGCACTATGCGCACCACATTGCCGCTTTCGACGGCGGTAAACCCGTGGACATCCAGCACCGATAAAAACAGCGCGTAGAGTTCCTGGCTGTTGAGCGGGCGAGTGTTGATCAGTTTGACCGGGCCGCGCACCTTGGGATCAATGATGATGGTTTTGCCCGTGGCTTCGGCCATGAACTTGATCACTTCCTGGATATCGCTGTCCTTGAAGTTGGGCGTCCAGGTTTGCTGGGCGTGGAGCTTCAGCGGAAGACAGAGCCCGAGCAGCAGGACGGCAACTAGGGATATTAGGGGATAACGCCTGTTCACTCAGAACCTCACTCTACTGAAGCACTATATCGACGGAGATGACGCTGCCACCGCGTTTGATTTCCAAACTGGCGGAGGTGGCGTTGCTCATATTGCGGTAAATTTCCATGATCTTGCCCGGATTGTTCAGCGGCACGCCGTTGACGGCGGTGACTATGTCATCTGGCTGGAGTCCCAGGGAGGCAAATTGTTCCGCGTTGCGCCCCGGGCGAATTTTGTAACCAACCACCTGGCCGCCTTCGCGATGAATGCTCATGGCGACCACATCGGAAATATTGCGACTGATTTCGGCGGCGACTTCGGATTCACCAGCGCTGCCTTGGCCCATCTCGGGCATGGGACTGCGGTCGACAAATTGGGGTGGTGGCTGGTCTTCCGTCTGCACATAGTCGTTTTCTTCAGACCAGCTGCGGCTGGTCATAGGCTCAGGCGCCGCGTAGCGGGTTGCGGCGGACAGACGCTGATTGCCAGCGCTACCCTCCTGATGCAGCCAAAGGGATTCCAGTCGACCGTTATTGTTGAGAATCACCCGCTGGTCCAATACTCGCGTAAGCGTGACATTCTGCCCCACAGGCAGCTCGGCACCCGGCGCATAAACATCCTGCTGTCCATTAGCTGAAATGATTGCGCGACCAGCTTCTTCCGCATTGCTGGGTACTACCCCCAGCAGTACCAGGCTGAGTTGGGTATCAACGGTGGTGTCAGTTTCTTCGATGGGAGGTGGCAGATTTTCGACGGTCTGATCGAGTTGCGGCGCCGGGCCAAAGAGGTCGAGACTTTTTAAATCGAGTATATCAACGCCGGTCAAACGGTCGCTGCCGGTGCTTGTTGTTCCCTGCACCAGTGACACAGCGGCGGGAGCCAATTCGGGCGGCGGTACCAGCATCCAAAAAAGTCGGGCGAGGCTGTGACTGAGCCAAATAACCAACAACAAAAGCACTACAAATTGCCAGCGGCGCAGCGGAATCTGGCCGAGTCGGCGCGCGGCGGACTGGGCCACTTGCTCGATGCGAGCCGTGCGCTGATCCAAAGCCAGGCGAGATGAGGCGGATTTGTTGGGCATAAAAAAGTGGTTCAGCCTTATGAGATATCCCAAGAGGATAGATGCTCCGCGATCAGTCTGCACCGAGTGCGGGCAAGGGCCTTATGGTTATAGAGGGCCGGATTGTACTCCATCTGCCTCGCAAATGGGAAAAGGCCTGCTGTTGGAAAAGGTGTGTTGCCGGGCGGAAAATGCTAGCGGAGAAATGTGACACTTTGACCGGTGTTGCCACCGGTCAGCAGCGGACGCCAGCTCACTAGGTGCGATTTTGTTTGAGCAGATCGCGGATTTCGGTGAGCAGCAGCTCTTCTTTGGTGGGTTCGGGTGGCGCCGGAGGCGCAGCAGGTGCTTCGGCTTCTTTGCGCTTGAGACGGTTGATGAGCTTGATCACCATAAAGATGGCGAAGGCGACTATGGTGAAGTCGATTAGGGTTTGCAGAAACTTGCCATACGCAATGGTGACGGCGGGGTTGCCTTCAATGACCGCAGGCAGCACTACCGCCAGGTCGGAAAAATCCACGCCGCCAATCAACCAGCCAATAGGCGGCATGACCACGTCGGCAACCAGGGAGGACACTATCTTGCCAAAGGCGGCACCGATAATGATCCCCACTGCCATGTCCACCACATTGCCCTTAACGGCAAACTCTTTGAACTCTTTGATAAAACTCATAAGCCTTCCCCTTGGTTGTGTCATTGATCGTGTTTGCCTGCCCAGGCGATCAGTATCACGGGCTCGGCGAGTTATAGCGCAAGGCCGTGACAAAACCAAGAGGAAGTTGGCGCCTGTGAAGGGTGCCGCTGTGCGACGATCACTGGGGTTGATCCAAGCCCAACTTATCCCAAAGTGCATCCACCCTCGCCTTGACCTCGGCGTTCATCACTATGGGGGTGCCCCACTCGCGGGTGGTTTCGCCCGGCCACTTGTTGGTGGCATCAAAGCCAATTTTGGAACCAAGTCCCGAAACCGGCGACGCAAAGTCGAGATAGTCGATCGGCGTATTTTCGATCATCACTGTATCCCGCGCCGGGTCCATGCGCGTGGTCATGGCCCAGATCACATCCTTCCAATCGCGCGCGTTAACGTCATCGTCGGTGACAATCACAAACTTGGTGTACATAAACTGCCGCAGAAAACTCCACACGCCCATCATCACCCGCTTAGCGTGACCGGGATATTGTTTCTTCATGGTGACCACTGCCATGCGATAGGAACAGCCTTCCGGCGGCAAATAAAAATCCACAATTTCCGGAAATTGTTTTTGCAGTATCGGCACAAACACTTCGTTGAGTGCCACACCTAAAATTGCCGGCTCATCGGGTGGACGACCTGTGTAGGTGCTGTGATAAATCGGATTGCGGCGGTGAGTGATTCGTTCCACCGTGAACACCGGAAACTGATCCACTTCGTTGTAATAGCCGGTGTGATCACCGAAGGGGCCTTCGGGCGCCATGTCGCCGGGTGCGATAAAACCCTCCAAAATAAATTCAGCAGAGGCGGGCACTTGCAAGTCATTGCCGATACATTTAATGACTTCGGTCTTGTCACCGCGCAGTAAACCGGCAAAACCGTATTCAGACAGAGTGTCCGGCACGGGCGTCACTGCACCGAGAATAGTGGCGGGATCAGCGCCGAGCGCCACGGCAACGGGAAAGGGCTTGCCTGGGTTTTGAATTTGAAACTCGCGAAAATCCAGCGCGCCGCCGCGATGGGACAACCAGCGCATGATCAAACGGTTTTTGCCGATTTTCTGCAGGCGATAAATGCCAAGATTTTGCCGCTCCTTGTGCGGCCCGCGCGTCACCACCAAAGGCCAGGTCACCAGCGGCCCGGCATCGCCAGGCCAGCAGGTCTGAATCGGCAACTTGTCCAAATCCACAGCATCGCCTTCAAGCACATGCTCCTGGCAGGGCGCCTTGCTGAGCACCTTGGGTGCCATATTCAACACCTGTTTGAAAATCGGCAACTTCTCCCAGGCATCTTTAAACCCCTTGGGCGGTTCAGGCTCTTTCAAAAACGCCAGCAACTTGCCAACTTCACGCAGTGCTTCCACCGATTCCTGCCCCATCCCCAGCGCTACCCGTTCCGGCGTACCAAACAAATTGCCCAGCACCGGAACGTCATAGCCTTTGGGATTTTCGAACAAGAGCGCCGGGCCGCCAGCGCGCAGCGTGCGATCACAAATCTCGGTCATTTCCAGATAGGGATCCACCTCAGCGCTGATACGTTTAAGCTGGCCGCGCTCTTCAAGCAGTGCGATAAAATCACGGAGGTCACGGTATTTCATGAGCGATTTTTTACGAATTTTGTGAGAATGACCTGAGGTTCGATTTACCTCAGAGTGATTTCCGGGGATTAGCTTCCGGGATCGTAGGAGGCATGGAAGCCGACTTCGAGCGTACAGGGAAGTATTTACAGCGAGTCCCGGAGGCTAATCGCCGGAAATTGCGTGTTCGCTTACGAAGAAAATGCCTTACCTACATAACAAAAAGCACCCCTTCGGAGTGCTTTTTACAAACGCTTATTTGCGCTTCATCGACAGGAAGAATTCATCGTTGGTCTTGAAGTCTTTCAGCTTGTCGACCAAAAATTCAGTCGCTGCTACGTCTTCCATGTCGTTCAACAGGCGGCGCAAAATCCACGCGCGTTGCAGCTCGTCTTCCTTCATCAACAGCTCTTCACGGCGAGTGCCTGAGCGGCGCACATTGATCGCGGGATAAATACGCTTCTCGGCAATTTTCCGATCAAGGTGCAATTCCAGATTGCCGGTACCTTTAAATTCCTCGTAGATCACCTCGTCCATCTTGGAGCCTGTATCCACCAGCGCCGTGGCGACAATCGTCAGGCTGCCGCCTTCTTCGATGTTACGTGCTGCACCAAAAAAACGCTTGGGTTTTTCCAGCGCATGGGCGTCAACACCACCGGTCAATACTTTACCGGATGAGGGAATCACGGTGTTGAACGCACGTGCCAGACGGGTAATGGAGTCGAGCAGAATCACCACATCCTTTTTGTGTTCCACCAGGCGCTTGGCTCTTTCGATCACCATATCTGCCACCTGTACGTGGCGTGCGGGCGGCTCGTCAAAGGTTGAAGCAACTACTTCGCCGCGCACCGAGCGCTGCATTTCTGTTACTTCTTCCGGGCGCTCGTCGATCAGCAGAACGATCAGGTGGCACTCGGGATTATTGCGCGTAATCGCCTGCGCGATGTTCTGCATCATGATGGTTTTACCGGCTTTGGG
>CBFGWO010000029.1:0-26426 GCA_965652595.1 uncultured Cellvibrio sp.
CCCAACAAGCCGGAGATTCAACCATGTACGACAACACCCAGCGCTATGGCATAGTAACGCGGACTCTCCATTGGGGCATTGCCCTATTGTTACTGTGGCAGTTCGCAAGCGTGGCAACCCGCGTTTTAATGGAGGATTCCAGCCTCGATAAATTTTTATGGGCAACGCATAAACCGCTAGGCACTTTGTTATTGCTGCTGATTGGTGCGCGCATTCTCTGGGCGCTCATCAATGTTTCCCGCCGCCCCGCATCGATTAATATTTTTTCCAAACTTGGCCATATCGCACTTTATGCATGCATGTTTGCCGTACCCGCGCTGGGGCTGGCACGCCAGTATGGTTCCGGTAGGGCATTTGATGTTTTTGGCGTTCCGCTATTTAGCGGCTTTGAGGGAAAGATCGAATGGTTGGTAGAGCCGGGCAATCGTTTACATGGATCACTGGGCTGGACACTGCTCGCGCTAATTATTGGCCACATAATCATGGTGATTATTCATCGTAAACGCAAAGGGCATGTGGATGTGCTGCCGCGCATGTGGGGCAAAAAATAATTTTTCGCTCATCGCGCCAAGCGCAAAGTCGCCAGCGTGGTAAACGCCCAAACCCAAAAAAAGAACCACACCAAAACCGGCGTCAGCAAACCCAGCTTTAAACCCGCAACACCATAGCCAGTGTAGAAAGGATATATAACAAACAACTGCACCAGCGCCGGTATCAGACTCATCACCAGGCTGCGCATAAACAAGCTGGAACTCATAATCGGCAGCAGGAACAGCAGCCCCCACAAACCGCCCCATACAATGCGCGGATACACCCAGTGGGGGGACATGGAGCCATGCAAATTAACGCCCAGTGACTGGGTAATGCCATAGCGGCTGAACAGCCACATCACCAGGCAGTAAGCGAAGCCGCCGAGACAGCCAGCGGCAAAGGCGAGCAGCGCATTTTTCATGGTGAGCCTCACACGAAAGATAAAGAGCTTGGGCCTGCACCTTAGTGAAAATTCCGCCCGAGGTAAAGTTTTGTCTGCATCTGGCAACAGGCTTGGAAAGGGCAAAGCATTGCCAGGTTCCAGCTGCTAAAATGCGGGGCCGCCACACACTCATGGAAACTGCCTCGCATGTTATTTCGCTTCTTTGAAAGCCTGGTCAAACCTTTTCCACCCCAGGACCCGGAACAACCTCCCGCAACTCTCTATGCGTTCTGCCGCCACTACACCCGTGGCACTGAGCCCTGGCTGGTACTTATGGCCTTGTTTACAGCCGCCATTGCGATCTTGGAGGTGTCCTTGTTTGGCTTTCTCGGTGAGCTGGTGGATCTATTAACCATCAACACACCGGAGACCTTTTGGGCAGCCGCGGGGCAACAGCTGATGGTGATGGCGCTGATTCTGCTGATTGCCCTACCCCTTTCAGTGCTGATTCATTCCATGCTCATTCACCAGACGCTGTTGGGTAACTACCCGATGATGATTCGCTGGCAGGCACACCGCTATTTGTTGGGTCAAAGCCTCGGCTTTTATCAAAACGAATTTGCCGGGCGCATTGCCACCAAGGTTATGCAAACAGCCCTTGCTGTACGCGAAACGGTGATGAAATTACTCGACGTGCTGCTCTATGTGCTGGTGTATTTCACCACCACCCTTGCGTTGGTGACCACTCTGGATTGGCGACTCTCCCTGCCTTTGCTGGTGTGGTTCGTGTTGTACGCAAGCCTGCTCTATTATTTTTTGCCGCGCTTGTCGCGCGTGGCCACCGCGCAGGCCGATGCTCGCTCAGAGATGACTGGCCGTTTGGTAGACACTTACACCAACATCGCCACGGTAAAACTTTTTTCCCACTCCAAACGCGAAGCTACTTATGCCCGCGAAGGCATGGAGCACTTTTTAACCACCGTTTACCCGCAAATGCGCCTGGCCACGGTGTTGCACTCCAGTGTGTGGACCATCAACGCGCTGTTGATTTTTTCGATTGCCGCGTTATCGATCTGGCTGTGGAGCCTGGAATTGCTTTCCACCGGCGCCATTGCTGCTGCCGTGGCCCTGGTGCTGCGCCTGAATGGGATGGCGCAGTGGATTATGTGGGAGGTGTCTTCGCTATTCGAAAACATTGGCACCGCACGCGACGGTCTCAATACCCTCTCGCGCCCACGCGATGTTCAAGATCAACCGCACGCAGAACCCTTGCGCATTGCGCGCGGTGATATTCAGTTTAAGGATGTGTGTTTTCACTACGGTAAAGGCAGCGGCGTGATTGAACAGTTTTCGCTGGATATTAAAGCCGGTGAAAAAATTGGTTTGGTGGGGCGCTCAGGTTCAGGAAAATCCACCCTGGTAAATTTGTTGATGCGTTTTTACGATGTGGAATCTGGCAGGATTCTTATCGATGGAAAAAATATTCAGCAAGTTAGCCAGGAAAGCCTGCGCGCCCATATCGGCATGGTGACCCAGGATACCTCGCTGCTGCACCGCTCGGTACGCGATAACCTGCTCTATGGCAAACCCGATGCTACCGAAGACGACATGATTCGTGCCGCCCAACAGGCAGAAGCACACGAATTTATTTTGGGGCTGGATGATGGCGGCGGGCGCCTGGGTTATGACGCACGCGTGGGCGAACGCGGCGTAAAACTCTCCGGCGGTCAGCGTCAGCGCATCGCTATCGCGCGCGTGCTGCTAAAAAACGCTCCCATTTTAATTCTGGACGAAGCCACCTCGGCATTGGACTCTGAAGTTGAATCCATTATCCAGGCCAATCTGTCCAAACTGATGGCGGGCAAAACGGTCATTGCCATTGCCCACAGGCTATCCACCATTGCAGCGCTGGATCGTTTGATTGTGCTCGACCAGGGTCGCATTGTTGAACAGGGTACACACAGCCAGTTGATTGCCAACAATGGCCTTTACGCGCAGCTGTGGGCGCATCAATCAGGCGGCTTTTTGGGCGAAGAGTGAGCTGTCGCTAAAGGTTATTTCCGTCGAAAATAATGATCGCGAATCAACAGCAATAAACCCACCAAAAACCCCAGATGCCCTACCAGCGCGCCCACCGCAAACAGCAACCCCAAACCAATGGGGTTGCCATCCGCCGGGCCGAAGACGATATAAAGCATAATCGGCGCAGCACTCACCAGCACCAACAGCAAACTCAGCGCAATAATTTTTATTCCCAAGGGTGAGTTGCTGGCGAGAATTTGCTTGATGGGATTTTTCACGCGCACTACCACATCAAATCATCAGGAATCACATAATCCTTGTAGGGATCATCATCCACCTCGGTGGTTTTGCTCGGCGTATTGAGCACCACCACGGCAGCCGCATCGCGCTGAGCAATTTTTTCGGCGACCACACGCGGCACCAGTTCATAGCCTTGACCTAAAGCGACTATCGCCAACTGGCCACGCACAATCTGTTGCTGCACAGCCGCTGACACCCGGATTTTTTTAATCAACTTGCCGTGGGTGAAGTTATGTTCAACTTCATCCTTGCCTTTGCTTTGACGGTGATTTTCGATTAGCTGCTTGATTTGTGCTGCCAGGGCTTTTTGTTGCAGCTCCTGTTCACGTTGGCGATTCAATGTGCGATCGCGCTCCTGCTTTTCAATACGCGCCTGCTCCAGTTGCTGCTTAACCTCATCCACCTGAGGTTCGCTGCTGCGTCTGGCAACCTTGGCCTCTTTGCGTTTTTCCTTATCAACCTGCTTGGCCTTTTTTGCGTCGACCAAGCCCGCTTTTAACAATTGATCTTTGAGTGATGCCATGGTGGGTTCCATTCTGAAGAATAGTGTTTTCGTAAAAATTCCGCTCTTTCCGCTATCGCCTGCCGCTCTTGCTCATTGAGCGCTTTGAGATTTTTCACTTGCAGCGCCAGGCGCGGGTGGGCGGCAAATTTTTCGCTGTGCCTGTCAAGAAACGCCCAATACAAAGTGGTAAAGGGGCAGGCATTGTCGCCCGAGGCCAGTTCCGGCCGGTATTTGCAACCGGCGCAGTAGTGGCTCATGCGCGCAATATAGCGGCCACTGGCGATATAGGGTTTGGAGGCCATTATGCCACCATCGGCGTATTGGCTCATCCCCAGCACATTAGGCAGTTCCACCCACTCGACCGCATCTACATACATGGCCAGATACCAGGCGTGAATCTGCTGCGGCTCCACTTGCCAAAGCAGCGCAAACAGGCCGGTAACCATCAGGCGTTGAATGTGATGGCCATAGCCCTGGTGAATCACTTGGGCGAGACTCTGACGCAGGCAGTGCATATCAACCTCGCCGTGCCAGTAAAAATCCGGCAGAGGTTGCTGGGCCTCCAGATGATTCCTCTGCGACCACTGCGGCATATAGGTCCAATAGAGCCCGCGCACATACTCGCGCCATCCGAGAATCTGGCGAATAAATCCCTCCACCGCATTGAGTGGTGCCCTGCCCTGATGGAAAGCCATTTCGGCGGCAGCAATCACTTCACGGGGGTTAAGCAGTTTAAGGTTCAGCGCTGCCGACAGGCGCGAGTGGTAGAGCCAGGGTTGGTCGGTCCACATGGCATCCTGATAGTCACCAAAAAACGGCAAATAATCACTGATAAATTGTTCGAGCAAACACAAGGCCTGGTCCCGCGTGACCGGCCAAGCAAAATCGCTGGTCTGGCCGGGATTTTGCCCGAACCAGCGCTCCACATCTTTGGCAGCCTCCAGGGTAATGGCGTCGGGGGCAAACACTCGCCCAGGCGTAGGTAAACTCGGGCCTTGCTTGCCAAAGTTGCGGCGGTTGTCTTTGTCGTAGTTCCACTCGCCCCCCAGCGGCTCGCCGCCCTTCATCAAAATGCCGGTGCGCTTGCGCAATTGGCGATACCAGTACTCCATACGCAGCTGCTTTTTGCCCTGTGCCCAGCGCGAAAACTCGCCCGGCTCGGCGATAAAGTGATTGTCGGGTAATAGATCCAGTGGCAAGCCGCGCTGCCGCGCGAGGTTTTTTACCTGCTCCAAAACACGATAATCCCCGGGCAGTACCAGGCGGAGCCTTTGTGGATTGAGCTTATCGATACTGTGAGCCAATGCCTCAGTAAAATCGCTGGCGGGATGATCATCCAGGCGCCGATATTCCAGTGGTAGCGACTCCCGGCGCAGGGCTTCGGCAAAGTGGCGCATGGCAGCAAGAAACAACAGGCTGCGCTGTTTGTTGGAGGGCACATGGGTGGATTCGCTGAGGGTTTCGGCCATCCACAGGCAGTCTAGCTGCGGGTCGAAGTCGTCGAAGAGCAGACTATCGCGATTGAGTTGATCACCAAAAATCAGGCAGAGGTTACCTAGGGGCATGGGGTTAAGCATGGGTTTAAATTATCCAAAATAACCTGAGGGTTCTGCTTGGTACGCAGCAGGTTAAGCTCCCAATCATCAGCGCAAAAAATAAAACTGCTAGACTGCGCGCCTGTTTTATGAGGCCGACCATGAACTCCACTCCCCCTCAACGCTGGGATATTTTTTGTCGAGTCGTCGATAACTTCGGCGACATAGGTGTGTGCTGGCGCCTGGCGCGCCAGCTGGCGGATGAGTATGGTTTGCCGGTACGGCTGTGGGTAGATGAACTGGCGGCACTGCAAGCCATCTGGCCCGATACCCAATGGGTTGCCGAGCAGCAACTGGCTGGTGTCGAGGTGCGAGCCTGGCAAGAGGACACCAACTTTGGTGGCATCCCGGTGGCGGACGTAGTGATCGAGGCCTTTGCCTGCGAGCTGCCCTCGGCTTATCTGGCGGCCATAAGCGACCAGCCGCCGATTTGGCTAAACCTGGAGTACTTGAGCGCCGAGGACTGGGTGGAAAGCTGCCACTGTCTTTCCTCCATCCATCCCCAGCTGGGGCTGAAAAAGACCTTTTTCTTTCCCGGTTTTAGCCCGACGACCGGCGGACTCTTGCGGGAAAAAGGCCTGCTAGCAGCCCGTGACGCCTTTGTTGTCGGGCCCGAAAGAGCCAGATTTTTGCAAGATTTAGGGCTGGAAGCCGCCCCCAAGGGGCTATTGCTGTCCCTGTTTGGCTACGAAAACCCCGCCTTGGGGCCACTTTTACACAGCTGGCAAGCGGGCGATGAGGCCATTACCTGCCTGGTGCCACCCGGTCGTCTGCGCCACAGTCTGGAACAGCAATTGAGCATTAGTTTGCAAACGGGGCAAGTCTGGCAACGGGGTTCCTTGCGGCTCCAGGCCATTCCCTTCCTGTCCCAACCCGATTACGACCGGTTGCTGTGGGCCTGCGACCTGAATTTTGTGCGTGGTGAGGATTCTTTTGTGCGCGCCCAGTGGGCCGCCAAGCCCTTGATTTGGCACATATATCACCAGGAAGAGGAGGCTCATCTGGTTAAGCTGGATGCCTTTCTCAACCGCTATACCCAACAACTGCCCACCCCATTGGCAGAGCGAGTGAGGGATCTCTGGGTGGGATGGAACAAGGGCGCCGACATTGGGGCCATCTGGAAAAAAGCCCTTGGGGATTACTCGAGCTGGGCGCAACACAGCAGGCAATGGTGCGAACAGCTAAATTCTTCCGCAGATTTAGCCGCAAAACTGGTGCATTTTTGCCAAAAAACGCTATAGTAACGCGCCTTGTGCGACGCGTAGAACGCGTCTCCGTGAGTGTGGTAGCTAGCCACCCAAAACAAGTAGCACCCTGTAGCCAGATGTGGGGATGAAATTCTGGCAAGGCAACAGCCTTATCTCCAACCTGTTCTATTAACCCCTGCGGGATGTATCCCGTCAGGGCTACCTCTCCCGCATACAAACGAGAGAGGTGTCACTATTAAGGCTTGCTACGGTTCTCCGTGGTTCCTGCCTACCTTCCTTATCGGAGACAGTTCAACGCTCCGTCTTGTATTGCTTGGCTCCAGAATACCGGAGCATCAAGCCTGACATGTGTCTGTCAGTTCACTAGATCGACATGCGTAGAAGGCCAACTTCTGCGTATGAAGCTCGATTAACAATGTCCCTGCTGATGTCTGGCATTCGATCTTGGTAACAAGATCGACTTGAACCCGAATTGCACGGGTTTTAGGGGGCTAGTGACTGTACCTGCATGGCTAACGTATGTGAATCATCGCTCGAACCCTCGCAATTACTGACGGGCCTACGGCAATTATTGGCCCCAGCCAAAATGGCGCTGTAGTCGGTCTACATCGTAAGGCGTGATGTAGCGGCACCACACGACTACCGGGGGAAAGACGAAGCCTAAACAGGGAATTGATGCAAGACGGGGAACGCGGCAATCCCGACCACCCGCCAACGGCCAGTAAATCGGTACGGGCAGGCACTTCGCAAGAAGGGCTGATGGGTGTGGGGAATGAGAGGATGCAAAAAGCGAATGGCTCTTTGTAATGAAGGGCATAGCGGTTGAAACATCACCGACTGGGGCAACCCTGGCTGACGTGCATCTGGTTTACACGCGTGTGAACTTTTGTTGATTCCACACTATGAACTCACCTGAAGGGTAGACACTGCCCTTCGGGGGAGCAGTCCGCCTGGAGGGGTTTTGTTTATCTCTACAGGAGGACTGTATGAAACTGACATCGGCAACGATGAACGCTGCGTCCTCTGACGAGGCAAAGGGCTGGCACCAGATCGACTGGCAAAAGGCCTATTGCTTTGTTCGGAAGACACAATTGAAGATCGCGCAGGCGACTAAGGCGGGTGATTGGCGAAGGGTGTTTAGACTTCAGCGATTGCTTGCCCACTCATTTTACGGGCGCTGTATGGCCGTAAAACGAGTAACAGAGAACCGGGGTCGCAAGACACCGGGCGTGGATGGTGAAACATGGAGTACGCCAACCGCCAAATGGAATGCTGTGAAGCGTTTATCACACAAGCGGGGCTATCGACCCAGACCGCTAAAACGGGTATGGATACCCAAACCCGGCAAGCAGGAAAAGCGTCCGCTAGGTATCCCGACGATGTTGGATCGGGCAATGCAAGCGCTCTACTTGCAAGGATTGGAGCCTGTTGTAGAAAGCACCAGCGACCCGAAAAGTTACGGCTTTCGCCCTGACCGATCGACCGCCGATGCGATGGTGGAACTCTTTCACCTGCTGGCGCCCACTGTGGCACCAGCATGGATTTTGGAGGGCGACATCAAAGGCTTCTTTGACAACATTAACCATGAATGGCTGTGCCGCCACGTCCCTATGGACAAAGCGATGCTCCACAAATGGTTAAAAGCCGGTGTGATAGACAAGCACCAGTTTGCGGACACGAAGGCAGGAACACCGCAGGGCGGAATTATTTCGCCTTGCTTGGCAAATGCCACACTGAACGGATTGGAAAACCAACTAAAAGCGTATTTTGCGCAGCAAGTCGGTGTTACCAAATCCAAGCGGCTTGGGTTGCAGGTGGTGAGGTATGCGGATGACTTTGTGATTACAGCCTTCTCGAAAGAGCTGCTGGAAAACGAGGTAAAACCCTGGGTGGAGGAATTTCTGTCGGTACGAGGAGTTCAACTATCTCAGGAAAAGACACGCATTACTCACATCAACACCGGCTTTGATTTTCTGGGTTGGAACTTCAGAAAATACGTGCCCAAGTCACCGTATCGAAAGGCCAAGCTGTTGATCAAACCCTCCAAGAAAAACGCGCAGGCGTTTTATCACAAGGTGGCAGAGATCATCAAAAACAGCGGCGCGTTAACGCAGGATGCACTTATTGGCCGAATGAACCCGGTGTTGCGGGGATGGGCGGAGTACCATTCTCCAGTGGTGGCAAAGCAAACCTTCAGCAAGCTGGAGCACCTTATCTTCTGGCGATTATGGCGGTGGGCAAGACACAGACATCCAAACAAGTCCATCAAATGGGTTAGGAAACGATACTTCCAATCCATCGGTGAGCGAAGCTGGGTGTTTGCAGCGTCCTACAAGTTGCACTCAGGGGAGGCAGGACATCGCCGACTCTATGGGTTAGCGAGCACCCCTATCGTGCGCCATAAGCGGCTACCAACGGAATACCATCCGTATGACGCAGAGCACGAGGAAAAATGGGAAGCGCTAAGAGTCCAGCGGATGCGGCATAAACTGCGCTACCGCAAAGAAGTCTGGTCACTGTTTTCCAGACAACTGGGCTTGTGTGCTTACTGTGGTGGCGGATTATCAATGCAAAGTGGCTGGCACGATCATCACATCGTAAGACGTGTTGACGGCGGCTCTGATCGCAAAGAGAACCGCGTTCTGCTGCACCCTAACTGTCATGCTTTGGTACACAGCCAGGGCTGCCCCACAGGGTTGCAATATAGTGGTATTAGGGCGTAGAATCCGTGCCTTTTTCTGTGTCAAGTCGTCGGTCAGTCCATCTGACTTGCGGTAAGCTTGAGCCGTGTGCGATGAAAGTCGCACGCACGGTTCTTAGGGGGGAATGGGCCAGTAATGGCCTGTTCCTACCCGATTTTTAACCACCAAAGTTTGGGATTCACCATGAAAACTGCACAAGAATTGCGCGCTGGTCATGTTATTAACATCGACGGCTCTCCCTGGGTCATCCAGAAAGCAGAATTTAACAAATCCGGCCGTAACTCCGCCGTCGTCAAAATGAAGCTGAAAAACCTGCTCAACGGTATCGCTACCGAAACCGTGTACAAAGCAGATGACAAATTCGAAGACATTATTCTCGATCGCAAAGAAGTTACCTACTCCTACTTCGCCGACCCCATGTACGTTTTTGTTGATGCTGATTACGAGCAATACGAACTGGCCAAAGACGATATGGGCGATGTACTGCAATATATCGAAGACGGTATGCAGGACGTTTGCGAAGCCGTGTTTTACGATGGCAAGGTTATCTCTATCGCACTGCCAAACACCATTGTGCGTGAAATTGCCTACACCGAGCCCGCTGTGCGCGGTGACACCTCAGGCAAGGTGATGAAAACTGCCCGCCTGAACAATGGCACAGAGCTGCAAGTGTCAGCCTTTGTTGAAATCGGCGATTTGATTTCAATCGACACCCGCACCGGCGAATACAAGTCACGCGCCAAAGCCTGATTGGGTTAAGCTGTTTGCAATAAAAAACCCGCTTAGTGCGGGTTTTTTATTGCTACCATCCCTGGCAGCCACCCTTCGGGCCGCCGCTTCCGGCGTTGAAAATGACTCCCGGTCATTTTTTATTGTCTGCGCCTTTGTCGATACCAGTAATAGCGAATGCCGAGCAAAACAAACGTCAATACGCCAAACACCAACGCATCCTGATAACTGGCGCGCAGCTGCCAAAGCACATGCACCCAGGCGAGAATGGCTGCTACATAAATAAAGCGGTGCAAAAGCTGCCAGCGCTTGCCAAGGCGTCGCATCATGGCGCGGGTCGAGGTCACGCCCAAGGCGATCAAAATAAGCAATGCAGGAAAGCCAGCGGTGATATAGGGGCGCTTAATTAATTCTGCAACAAAGCGACTCAAGTCTGAACCCAGAATAAAAACCAGGTAAGCAGATACATGCAGCAGGGCGTAAAAAAGCGCGAAAAGCCCCAGCATGCGCCTGTGGGTTTGCAACCAATTCCAACGCAGTAAGCGCCGCAAGGGCGTAACAGCAAGCGTTACAAGCAGAAAATAAAATGCCCAGTTCCCAGTGAAAAGTACAATGGTTTGAGCGGGATCAGCCCCCAGTTGCTGACGCAGTGCATTCCACACCAGCAGGCCCAGGGGCAAAAACGACAGGCAGAAAATCAACACCCGGCGAAAAAAAGCCAACCCGGCTGTTGCCGACATTCCACCCATACAAAACTACTCTTTCGCTTGCGACGGCACCCGCAGCACAGCATTTAATGCCGACTTGGGCTGGCGATCGCGGTCGAACAACAAGGGATAGTTGGTGCGATTGGGAATGGGGTAATCATTTTTCCACGACATTCCATCGTGCACACCCCAGACGGCAACTCTGTCCAACTTATCGCGCTTGTTGTAAAAAATGCGGAACAGTTGCGCATAGCGCTCATTTAATTGCTGCTCCAGATCGCGTGTCATACCGTTCGGATAAGGATCGAGAAAGGTCTTGAATTCTTCCAACTGAAACTGTGGATGCGTCATGCCTGTACCAATGATCTGCCCTTCTTTGGTGAGCGGTAGTACATCCACATCCAGCTCGGTAATCATGACTTTTAAACCCAGCGCGTCGTAAGCATCAATAGCAGCTTCGATATATTCCGTTTTCGGAAAATTCAAACCCCAGTGACCCTGAATACCAATACCGTCAATGCGAATACCCGCCTCCTGCAACATTTTTACCATGCGCACTATGCCGTCGCGCTTTTCCGGGCGCCAGGCATTAAAGTCGTTGTAATAGAGTTCCGCGTCAGGCGCGTACTCGCTCGCAAATTTGAACGCATTGCGCACCACCGCGTCGCCATCACCCAGAGTGTTTACCCAAACGGTGGGGCGGTAATTACCATCTTCGCCGATAATTTCGTTCACCACGTCCCAGGCGTGAACGCGGCCTTTGTAACGACCCGCAACCACCTCAATGTACTGACGCATGCGCTCGATTTGCGCTTCGGGCGTGTTGGGGTTGCCCTGCTCATCCTGGAAAAACCAGGCGGGGGTCTGGTTGTGCCACACGAGTGTGTGGCCCACCATATGCAAGCCGTGCTTCTCGCCAAACTCTACAAAGGCATCTGCAGGGCCGAAATTAAAGACGTCCGGCTCCGGGTGGATCACTTCGTTTTTCATCACGTTTTCAGCGGTAATGCTGTTGAAATGCAGCGGCACAATGGCTTGGGAAAGCGCATCTTCGCCTGATACGATTTGATCATTCACCGCTGTGCCAATTAAAAAGGCCTCTTTGTAAGCGTCTTTTAGAACGATCGATACAGGCAAGGTGTTCGACAAAGGATCGGAAGAAATATCCGCAGGTGAAGATACATCCGGACGGGCTGCGGTAGATTCAGTAGCAGAGGATGATGGCGGTGAGTTATCACAGGCTCCCAGCATCAGGCTGACAACGAGTAATGTGAGTAGCGGTTTCATAGCGGGGATCCTTAATCGGTAAGAAATCTGAGTAGCGGAGCCGCTTGTATACTAGCATCGATAAATTTTTAATAGTAGCGGGCGAGATCCATACCTTTATAAAGGTCGGCCACCTCTTCCGCATAACCGTTGAATAATCGCGTGGAAATGATATTGGGGGAAAACAATCCGCTGGGCAGGCGCCGTTCTGTGGCCTGACTCCAGCGCGGGTGATCTACCGCCGGATTCACGTTAGCGTAAAAGCCATATTCGCGCGGTGCACTTTTACTCCAGGTGGTAACCGGCTGCTTATCCGTGAATTCAATTTTCACGATAGATTTGATGCTTTTAAAGCCGTACTTCCAAGGCACCACCAAGCGCAGCGGCGCGCCGTTTTGATTGGGCAGCGTGCGACCATATAGCCCCACGGCCATCAGTGTTAGCGGATTCATCGCCTCGTCCATGCGCAACCCCTCTACATAGGGCCAGTCAATACTACTCAAGCGTGATTTTTGCCCCGGCATTTGTTTGGGGTCGTGAAGGGTTGTAAAAGCAACATACTTTGCGTTGCTGGTAGGTGCAAAACGCTTAATGAGTGTTGCCAACGGAAACCCAATCCAGGGAATCACCATCGACCAGGCTTCCACGCATCGCAAACGATAAACCCGCTCTTCGAGATCCACACCGGCGAGAAGATCTTCAAGGTTAAAGCTTCCAGTTTTCTCGGCGTGGCCAGCTATCTCAACCTTCCAGGGATGAGGGTTAAAGTTTCCGCTGCGTTTGTAGGGATCTTCCTTATCCAAACCAAACTCGTAAAAATTATTGTACTGGGTGACGTGCTCATAGGGCGTAAGTTTGTCGGCTTCAGCGAGAGGCATAGTGTTAGGCGAGGATGACAGTAGCTGTTTGCGCAGCCATTCTGGGCGGGTATCTGGTTCACCTGCCGAGTAGGTCGGCGCCGCCATCACCGAAGAGCCTAGCAATCCACTTGCACCAAGTGCACCAGCAGAAATCAAGCCGCCCATAAATAAACGCCGCGCGCGGTAAATAGCTTCGGGAGTTATCTCCGAGGCGGGAATTTTTTCAGGTGACTTGATCAACATAACAACCCCACTTAATCAGAAAGTTTCAGCTATCTAATCAGCCCAACTATTTAATGAGATAAACCACGTAGATCTTGGCTTTGGCGCGAATCACGCCTGGCTCAAAGGGCTCCTGGTGCTTCATGTCAGCGCGCGACATCGCGAGCATCGGAGAAGACTCACCATAGACAGCCGAATTAGGCACCAGCTTGTAGGATTCCTCACGGCGCAGCTCAAACTCCGAAATAGAATAAACATCGCCCAACTTTTTACCCTGCGAAGCCAACAGCTTTTCTGCACGGGCGCGCGCATCGGCCAAGGCTTCTGCCAACGCCTTGTCACTCACTGAACGCTCATCGGATACCGACAAATCGGTATTCACTGTGTTGGAAATCTTCGCATCAATTAAAGCTCGAATCAGCTCACCATATTTTTCCAGGTTGCGCAGCTTGATATCCACCTGGCGATAAACCCGGCTGCCACGGGGGACTTGTTTGCCATCTGTATAGTCGTATACCGGCGAAACCTGTAAGGCTGTGGTTGCTATATCCCGTGCGGCTATATCCATTTTTTTCAGAGTGTCAATTAAAAGCACTGAGCGCTCGTCCACTTCGCGTTTGGCGGTTGCCAATTCCATGTGCTCCGCAGACAATCCTACCGTCAGGGTCATTTGATCCGGAATTACCTCAATTTCTGCCGTACCTTCTACGTATATGTGAGGCTTAGTCGGCAAGGGATTGGCCAGAACCACGACTGAACCCAGCATCAAACTCAAAGCAAGCAGAAAGCGATTCATAACAACTCCTTTATTGATCAGTTGATTACGTCAACGTTTGGCTGATGGATAACTAGGGAACCTCTGAAAAATTACCTACGTTGCCATCGCCGCGTTAAAAACAGGCTCAAAATGCTCATTTACTCTATGTAAACTCCGCTTTTTCGCCTGCTTTTGCCTTGCGCTGGCTGCCTCACCAACATTTTTAAGAGGTTCCCTAGGTTGCTGGGATTAATCGTACAACAGATGCTAATGCAACAAGTGTAAATAAGTGCAACCCCTATTCCACTGCCACAAAAAGGAAGTTTCGCCCTGCCTTTTGGCACACGAAAAAGCGGGGGGAGACTGGCGCGCAATCCTCTGCGACGAGGGTTGGATCGAGATTCAGCGCTTCGCTCACACCCATGCGCGCCTTATCTTTCTTTAAAAAGTCGTACATGGTTTCAAAGCGCTGGGAAAAATCCAGCCCTTTATCCTGCACATCGTAAAACAGGAAAACAAATTTACTGTAACTGAGGGTCGCGCCCGCGAGGCCTATGGCATGCATTTTTTCGATATAGCGGGTATAGGCCTGGGCGAGGTACTGAGAAACCGCAGACTCATCCTGTAGATCTCCACTAAAGCGGGGGAGTTCCATGCGGTTGATGTCAGTGAGTGCATCTTCTGCCAGGCGATGATTGAGCCGGTTGCCCATCAGCTGATAGCGACTATCGCCGCAGCTGATACGATGATCGTCTAACGTGCAGCCAGTCAGCCCGGCCTCAACCGGCGCGGCTGACTGGCGGACATTCTCATGGGATCGAGTCACAGGTAACTGGGGCTGAACAACCCGCGTCACCGGTGACGCGGGTCTGGGCGCAGGCAGATCTATGCCAATGCGCGCCGCAGGACGGCGCAGCAGGCTGGCTTGAATCGTTTCATCGTTGCGTTTGAATTGGTAAAACGGCGGCAAACCGCGCGCCTCACCGCGGGCTTGGAGTTCGCAATACACCTGTTCGTAGTAGCTGGATGCCGACAAAAAACAAAACGATTGGGCACTCGAGTAAGCGGCAAAGAATACTGCGCTGGCGAAAAGAAAAACTCGATGCATACTTCCCTCGCTCAGTCAGAGCTCAGCCAGATCACTCAGTGCCTGATCAACCAGCACTGGTGGATTCGCGGGTTGCGCTTGAAATCTTCATCAATAGTCCGGCCGGTAACGTCTTCAATAGCGTAGGCCGACAACGCCGCTTCATCCAGTTTGAAGCTGCGCAAATTGTTGGAAAAAACCAGTGTGCCTTTTTCATCCAGCGCACGCATCGCCTGGTGAATCATATTCACATGATCGCGTTGCACATCCAGCACATCATCCATGCGCTTGGAATTGGAGAAGCTCGGCGGGTCAAGCAAGATCACATCAAACTGCTGATTATTTTCCTCGAGCCATTGCAAACAATCTGCTTGCTCCAGACGATTGCGCGCCTCGCTCAGGCCGTTGAGCGCCAGGTTTTTTCGCGCCCAATTCAAATAGGTGTTGGACATATCCACACTCAGGGTAAAACGTGCCCCTGCCTTGGCAGCGCGTACGCTGGCGGTGGCGGTGTAGCAAAACAGGTTTAAAAAACGTTTGTCCTTGACTTGGCTGGCAATCAGATCGCGCACCGGGCGGTGATCCAAAAACACACCTGTGTCCAGGTACTGCCACAAATTCACAAGCAAACGCGCCCCACCCTCTTCCATTGTCAAGAGTTCGCCTACCGGCTGTTCCGCAAGTTTTTCGTATTGACTGTTGCCTTTGTTGCGTCGCCGCTGCTTGTAGCTCACCTGGCTTGCAGGCACGTGTAATGCATAGGGCACCGCCAGTTGAATCTCGGCAAAGCGCTGCGCCGCCCGCTCTTCATCAACGGATTTAGGTGCCGCATATTCCTGTACGTGCACCAGAGTTTTTTCGCGCTTATCGTTGGCACCCTGGCCACGGTAGATATCAATTGCCGCCGCGTATTCGGGCATGTCGGCATCATAAAGGCGATAGGCATTGACGCCATTTTTGCGCGCCCACTTGTCAAGTTGCTTGAGATTTTTTTGCAAGCGATTGGCCAACATCTGCGCGCCCGGCGTCAGCGCTTGGGCCTGCTCTTCGCGAGCAGCCTGTTCGGCTTTGACCTCGGCTTTTGCACGGGCCTCTTGATCCTGGCCGAAGCGCGCATCCTGCTCTACCCGACTTTGCACAAAGGCCTCAGTATCTATGGCAAACAACAGCACTTCACTGGCAATGGTGCCGTTAAAGAGTTTGTATTTTTTCTCGGCGCGCAAACCCATTTGTTTGCCCAACTCCGGATTGCCGGTAAAGATAGCCGCACGCCAACCCTGAAAGCCATTGCGCAAGCGCTCACCCAAATGAGCATAAAGCAGCTTCAGGGATTCGATTTCGCCCAAGCGTTCACCGTAGGGCGGGTTACACACAATCAATCCGGGCTTGATAGGCGCGTGGGTCGGCAGGGTGAATCCGGCGAGTTCTTTACGGCTAACGCGCAGCCACTCATCCAAACCGGCAGCGGCAATATTTTCTTCAGCGGCGCGAATCACCTTCACATCCGCATCATAGCCGCGAATTTCCGGCAGATTCATCCGCGCCAAACCCAAACGGCGACGCTGGTGCGCCTCTTCACGCAGTTGCAGCCAGATATCGTTGCGATGGTTGAGCCAGCGCTCAAAACCAAAGCTGGCCCGCGCCAGGCCAGGGGCTATGTCGGCGGCCATAAACGCGGCTTCAATCAGCAGGGTGCCGGAGCCACACATAGGATCGAGCAGCGCACCACCCTGGGCGGCTATCTCTGGCCAACCCGCTCGCAGCAGTATGGCGGCGGCCAGGTTTTCCTTCAGGGGCGCACTGCCCTGTTTTACCCGATAGCCACGCTTGTGCAGGCTCTCACCGGAAAAATCGATACTCAGCGCCAGTTGGTTTTTGCTGAGGCGAGCGTTAACGCGCAAATCCGGGTCGCGCTTGGCTACCGAAGGGCGCTCACCACTCAGGTCGCGCAGGCAGTCAACAATGGCATCTTTGACTTTAACAGCACCAAACTGGGTGTTGCGGATGGCGTCGTTGGTACCTACAAAATCCACCAGCAGGCTGCCTGAGGGGTTCAGGTGCTCCTGCCAGGGCAGTTGCCGCACAGCATCGTAAAGCGCTTCCTGACTGTCCACCGGGAAGCTGGCCAGAGGTAAGAGCACCTTGTTGGCCAGACGCGACCAGAGACAAACCCGATAGGCCGTCTCGATGCTGGCATCAAAATAAACCCCCGCCACTGTCTCGCGCAGGTTCTGACCACCCAAGTGAGCAAGTTCACTGACCAGCAAACCCTCGAGGCCCTTGGGGCAGGTAGAAAAAAATGTGTGTGTGTCGTTTGATGCTAAAGACATGCCAGCTTCCGTTAGCCGATCCCAAGACCGCGTGGTTGTTGGAGTCGGGTTTTGTCAAAGAGTTTAGGGCGATATAAAACGCCCGAGGTATAAGAATAAATTCGTTCACAAGCCCAGGGGCTTTTTGCTGTACTGAACGGCCCGCGCACTGAACTTTAGCGCACGCCAAGGTGTCAACTTAGTTACAACCCGTGCAAAGCGGGTTGCGAACCGGCCGGGCAACCGGCCGCTTTTTTCACCCACCCACAGCGAAAGGAGGTTGTTCCCCCCTCTTCTGGCCCGAGCCACTGGCGCCAGATACCAATTCCACTCAATAACCGCAAGAAAGAGGTGCATTTACTGATGAAACGTCAAAAACGTGACCAAACAGAACGCGCTTTCAATAAGGGGTATCAAGCTGGTATTGATGGCCGCTCAAGGAGCCTGTGTCCACACGAGAGTGGTGCCACACGCCAGCAGTGGTTAAACGGATGGCGCGAATCGCGCATTGACCAATGGAACGGTTTAAATCGCCTGGCCCAGGTACAGAAACTCAGTCAAATCCAGAGCCTCTCCGCCCATCACTAAACAAGGGCATAACCCACAATTGACAAATACTTAGGCCTGCCGCTGCCTTAAAGCGCGGTGACACTAAGCTGACCCAGGGTCAGCCCCAACAGCCCGCCACTCGCGGGCTTTATTTTTCTCCGTCGTCACCCGCCTGTACATTACCGCTAACCACAGCATCCTCATCCAATGCCGCTATAGCCTCCGCCGCCTCACGCACCAGTGCCGGGCCTCGGTAGATGAAGCCACTGTAAATCTGTACCAGGCTCGCACCTGCCTTGATCTTGGCAGCGGCACTGGCTCCATCGACTATGCCGCCCACGCCGATGATGGGCAGGCGTCCGCCCAAATGGCTCGCGAGAGCTTCGATGACCCGCGTACTTTTGTCCTGCACCGGCAGGCCACTCAGGCCTCCCGCCTCCTTACTCAAGGGTGAATCCTCCACCCCTTCCCGCCCAAGCGTGGTGTTGGTGGCAATAACACCGTCCATACCCTGGGCCAGGAGGATATCGGCCACCTGTTGGATAGCCGTATCGTCCATGTCCGGCGCAATTTTCACCGCCACCGGCACATAGCGGTTGGTCTCCTTCTGCATGCGCAATTGCTCCGCCTTTAGCGCTTCGAGCAAACGGCTAAGACTGTCTCCAAACTGGAGATCGCGCAGACCAGGCGTGTTGGGCGAGGAGATATTGACCGTGATGTAGTCCGCGTGAGGGTAAACCTTGCGCAGCCCAATCAAATAATCATCCACGGCATTTTCGACGGGAGTAGAAGCATTTTTGCCGATGTTAATGCCAAGTATGCCCTGATAACGACGCGACCTTACCCGCTCAACCAGATGATCCACGCCTTTGTTGTTAAACCCCATGCGGTTGATGATGGCTTGCTGCTCTGGCAGGCGAAACAGACGCGGGCGCGGATTACCGGGCTGGGGTTTTGGTGTAACAGTGCCGATTTCGACAAACCCAAAACCAAAGCGGCCCAGAGCATTGAAGTAGTCGCCGTTTTTGTCGAGCCCGGCGGCCAGCCCCACCGGGTTGGCAAAGCGCAAACCCATAACCTCTACCGGATGCTGAGGCACCTGGGGCGAAAACAGCCCCAGCAGATGCAACCGCTGTGCTGCGCCAAGCAAATCCAGACTAAGTTCGTGGGAGGTTTCAGGATCGAAGCGGAAGAGGAGGTTTCTGAGTGTGGTGTACATAGGGGTCTCGGGAGAGTCGCAGGCGTTTACCTGCTCCTGCTTGGGTAAGAAATCGGCGGCAAGGATACTGGATTGTGGCCTGCACGTCGATTTCTTACGTCCTGAAACCGCTGAACAGAGAGGGTGTTACAGATCCTGCCAAGTGCCTGAGCTGTTCTGACAAATAGTTTCCTGAAACAGTGCAACCGGGGTATCCAACCAGTAGGTCACCATGCCAATACTGGAGCCTTCGGCGAAGGTATGGCAGGCACCCACATAGGCTTGATTCGGGCAGGTAGCAAGAACAAAGCCGTTGCTGAGCAAACTATCGAGCGCAGCCTGATTGTGAGCCGCAGTTTCAATTTGCTGGCAAGCCAGAAGCACACCATCTTGTGCCCGTATTTCTGTGTAGGCTGGCCGGACAAAGTTGTAGTGAGGCCCACTGGGCGTTCTGTCTTCCCGTGTATCCACCACTTGCTCCGGATCTATGTAGATTCCCGCATAAAAGCCGCAGGTAGCAATAGCACTGGTATCAAACTCGCCTGCGTAGCTGTCGGTGAAATGAATCAGGGCTTCAACATTGTCCTCCGCAAGGTAGTTGCAGCGTGCAAAATAATCTTCCTCTGGGCAGTTACCGAACTGACCACCGACACTCAGAATTTCATCGATAAATTCATCACTGGCGTTGGCGGCATTGTAAGCAAAGCAGGCTTCATAGCCCTCTGATGAAAAAAGGCGATAAATCGAATTTGAAAAACTGTCCACCAAGGGAATTACGCAATCGGTACAGGCTGCCGCACTGGAACTGGACGAGGTGGTTGCACTGGATGAACTCACCGGGAGACTCGATTCACTACTGGCCTGACTGTTGGCCAAACTACTGGACTGCGCCAGGCTGCTCGACGCCGGACTGCTTGCGTTGTTATTGGGCGAGGAGGAACCACCGCCACCCCCGCAGGCTGTTAAGACGAAAGTGAACACAAGGGCTATTAAAGAATTAAGGGAAGACTCGCGTAACATGGGGATCTGCTCTCCGTGTAGATGGGCATTGCTGAAAGGAATCAATGAAAAATACGGGCGAGCGGGATTTTAAGATGAACAGGTCAGAGCTCACACCACCCATTTGGTAGGTGCGAGGCAAACAGATAACAAAAACTCAGTCGATTTTTTGAATGCCGTGAAAACGGTTTTGCTCATCAAAATCAATTCGGAAGCGCCCCCGCACACCGGCGTGCGTCACAAAAGGGCGCAGAATCATAGCGGGAAACCTTACGCGCTGGCCATCGGCGCTGTAGGCCAGCACATTGCGCGCGGTGCCCTGATAGAGGCGCTGGTACTCGTCGGGTGGAATGTGAAGGTTTACAACCAGGGAGCGCATCATCAAATCTGCCAACTAAAACCTGCCAACTAAAGGATTCTCAAACACCTAACGCAAAGCATCGCACAGGCTTCTCACGGGAACACGAATCATCACCACATCCTCTTTGTTGGCAGCAAGGCTCACCCACAAATAATCCCGCCATACCAAACTACCTGGGTGAAAAAAACCCGGGCGTTTATTCTTGCCCTGGTATTTCATCTCGGGCAAGTCAGATCTGTCACCCAGTAAAAACGCGCGAGTAAAGTGTTGACCGTCTTTACTCAAACTAACCACCAAAGGACTCAGCATATCAAGATCGCCCGGTGTATTGATCAGATAGCCAAGACCGCACGGCAGTTGGCCTGTGGCTGGCGCGCCCTGAGGGCTAGGCAAAGCAATCCGGCCTCCAGACAAGGCGCTCGGATGCTGCCCCAAAATTGTGCGCACCGGTTCGCCGTTGGCCATCAATAGCGGCTCAGGAGAGGACCAGCGAAATCCATCATGGCTGACCCGGTATTCCACATAAGTAGCGCGCTGGTCGTGATCCTTAGGCCAAACCTGGATAAAAGCCCGCAGGCGTTCCTTGTCGGCCCACCAACCCGCATTGGTAACCAAAGCACCGGGCCGCACAGATGCGAGGAGCATTTCCTCGCGCCAAAAAAGACCGTCCTCACTGCTGGTGTACAACACCTGGGTATCCACCCCGTCTTCATCCCTGGCGGAAGTTTGCCATTGCATAAACAGTTGATCCTGAAAATCCATTAACACCAGGCCGTTGTTGAAATGGGTAGCCAATTCATCCGCAAAGAAAATAACCTGTTGCTCCAACCCCTCTGGCCTGCTGAGGCCGAGCGTTTGAGGTTGGGAAAAGTCAAAGAGATGTTTAGCAAAGGAAAATGCCGAGGAATCCTGTGACTGGCGCGAGGCACAGGCCGTTAGTAACAGGATTAAAAATAACGTCAACCAGGTCGTAAACTTCACTGAGCATTCCCCCCTGCACCTATATCGAGAAGGAGACGCTCCACCAACTCTCTTAACTCGCGCAGGGCGACAGAGAAAACCGCAAAATCTGCCCCCGCACTCCCCTGCAATTCGCCCATCAATTGCTTCCAGCGTTGCACCTGGGAATGAGGTTGGGATGCCCAGTTTTCAATAAGCGCATCCAGGCCTTCAGGATCTTGCAGCTGGGCCAAAAAGCAGCTCACCAATTGGCGCAGTTGCTGCTCCAGGTCATCCATATAGGTTTCGCGAGCGCTGGCTTGCCAGTGATTTTCTACCTTGATGTCGGCGATTTGCCGCGCAAACCAGGGCAAATCCAAGGCATCACCCAAGGCGATGTAGGTGCGTGCTACCAATGGGATAGCGCGGCCGGATTCCAGCGCTGCATCGACCAGGCTGAGGCCGGAAAAAAAATAGCCGGGCATGGCTGTAGTGCGCGCCAAGGGTTCGGGCAAACCCTCGGCCATGAGTGCACTGGATTGTTCCTGCCACTCGATCAAGGGTGCACCTGTGAGTAACTCGGGCAGGATATTCGTCAGCTCTTCAATGCCGGGAGTAAAGCGATCCACCAACTCACCGACGGAACCCTGGTTGTGCGGACGTCGTAAAAACCAGCGCGTGGCGCGCCTGACGCGGCGCATCAATCGGTTCATTAAATCCAGTTGCAGGCTCGCCGGAATTTGATCATCCAGCGCTTCCAATTCCTGCCAATGACGGGGTAGCTGGAAGATATCACGCGCACTGACATAGGCAGCAGCCAATTGCTCAACACTGGCGCCGCTGGATTCCATCAGGCGCTGTGCAAAGCTGATGCCCATGGTATTCACCAGATCGTTAGCCACCTGGGTAGCCACAATTTGTTTGCGCAGCCGGTGGCGATAAAGTGCATTGGAAAATTTTTCGCTGATCAGTGCCGGAAAAGCGGTTTCGATAAAACGCGCAAGGTAGGGATCATCTGCCAACGGACTTTCCGCCAAGGGCTCTTTCAAGCTGGTTTTGGCGTAGGACACCAGCACCGCTAACTCAGGACGTGTAAGACCATGGTCCTGGGCCTGGCGTTCCTGTAGCGCTTCGTCGTCGGGTAAAAATTCCAGCTGTCGATCCAAACGACCCTGCTGTTGCAAACGCTGCATAAAGCGCTTGTATTCCGGGTGACGTCTATGCGCGTCGGCTTGCGCGATACTGATGGCCTGGGTTTGGCGATAGTTGTTATGCAGCACCAGCCTGGCAACATCCTCCGTCATCTGCTCAAGTAGTTGGTTGCGCTGCTTGAGGGTGAGGTCGCCATCATCCATCAACTGGTTAAACAGAATTTTGATATTGACTTCGTGATCAGAGCAGTCGACGCCGCCGGCGTTATCGATAAAGTCAGTATTGCAGGCACCGCCGTTGAGCGCATACTCCACGCGGCCGCACTGGGTCATACCCAGGTTGCCACCCTCGCCCACCACTTTGCAGCGCAAATCCTTACCATTGACACGCAGGCTATCGTTGGCTTTGTCGCCCGCATCGGCGTGGGATTCAGTGCTGGCTTTAACATAGGTGCCTATACCGCCGTTCCAGAGCAAATCCACCGGCGCTTTTAACAAGGCGTGAATCAATTCGCTGGGCGTTAAGCGCTCGGCGTCAATCGCGAAGACTTTGCGCATTGGCAAAGTAATGGCAATAGATTTGGCATCGCGATTAAAAACACCACCGCCTTCGCTGATCAGGGATTTGTCATAGTCCGCCCAGCTGGAGCGCGGCAGTTTGAACAAGCGCTCGCGCTCGGCAAAACTTTTTTCGGCATCGGGTGTTGGGTCGATAAAAATATGCTGATGATTGAATGCCGCCACCAGACAAATATGGCGCGACATCAGCATGCCGTTGCCAAACACATCGCCCGCCATATCGCCTATACCGATCGCGGTAAAATCCTGTTCCTGCACATTGATGCCTTTTTCGCGGAAATGTCGCTGCACCGACACCCAGGCACCGCGCGCGGTAATACCCATGGCCTTGTGGTCGTAGCCGCGACTGCCGCCGGAGGCAAAGGCATCACCCAACCAATGGCCATACTCGGCAGAAATTTCGTTGGCAATATCTGAAAAACTCGCCGTACCCTTATCAGCGGCTACCACCAGATAGGGGTCATCCTCATCAAAGCGAACGACTTGGGGCGGTGGAGTTATCTCGCCATCGCGAATATTGTCAGTAAGATCGAGCAGACCGCGAATAAAGGTTTGGTAGCAGGTAATCGCCTCTTTTTGCAGCGCTTCGCGACCGCCTTCAGTGGGTGGTTGTTTGCACACAAAACCACCCTTGGCACCCTGAGGGACTATCACCGCATTTTTTACCTGCTGGGCTTTTACCAGACCCAGAACCTCGGTGCGGTAATCTTGCAAGCGATCAGACCAGCGCAAGCCGCCGCGAGCGACTTTCCCACCGCGCAGATGCACCCCCTCCACACGCGGCGAGTACACAAAAATTTCGAACGCTGGTTTAGGTTCGGGCATACCAGGCACAGCGCGTGAATTGAGTTTTATCGAGAGGTAATCCTTGTCCTGGTCATCGCTGGATTTTTGAAAGTAGTTGGTGCGCAAGGAGGCCTCAATCAAAGCCAGGTACTGGCGCAGTATGCGATCTTCGTTGAGGTTTTCCACCGCATCCAACGCTTCGAGAACTTTTTGTCGCAGTCGTTCGATACGCTCATCATTTTTATCGCGACTGGCAGAGTTGAGGCGCGGATCAAAGCGCGCCTTGAACAGCGCAATCAAATTGCGCGTGATCGCCAGCTGATTAACCAGCGCATTGGCAATAGAGGCGTGCGAAAAGTTAAACAGTGTCTGGTGCATGTAATTGGCGTAGGCGCGCAGCACAACCACTTCGCGCCAACTCAGGCGCGCGCCCAACACCAGGCGATTAAAGGCATCGCTTTCAGCCTTGCCGCGCCAGATAGCAGCAAAGGCCTCCTGAAAGCTGAATTTGATGGCTTGAATATCAATGCGGTCGTTGAGCATATGGCTTAGCTGGAAATCGTGCAGCCAAATCACCGAGCCGTCACTGCGGCTGATTTCGTAGGCGTGTTCACCCAGCACGCGCAAACCCAGATGCTCCAATACCGGCACCACATCAGAGAGCTCAAGGTGTGTATTTTTCTGGAAGATCTTAAAACGCACCGATTGAGCATCAGCCTTGCTCGGGCGATAGAAATTCATCGCCAGGCTGTCGTCGCCATTGAGTTCGGTCATAGCGGCAATATCCTGCACCGCTACCCGCGCTGAAAAGTGCTCTTTGTAAGCCGCTGAAAAACCCGCGCCATATTCCTGTAGCACCAGCGCAGCCCGCTCCTCACCCAGCGCTTCGTGCAAGGCAACTTGTAAGTGGTCTTCCCAGCTGCGGCTGATATCGACAATTTTTTCCTGCAAGTCATCAAGATCATATTCCAGCTCCTGCCCCGGCTCGCGTTTAAACACCATATACACCCGCGCCAGAATGGATTCGGAAAACCAGGTAGTAAATTCACACTCTTCCGCACGGAAGTGCTTGGCAAGCAATTCCTGTACTTGCAAACGCAGGCGTGTGGTAAACACATCACGCGGCACATACACCAGGCAGCTGACAAACTTGCCATAAATATCGGGCCGCACAAATAACCGCACCAGATAACGCTCGTTGATGCGCGCCACACCGATAACGGTTTCGTAAAGCTCAGCACTGCTGCTTAGCAGAAGTTCATCGCGCGGAAAAGTGTCGAGAATTTGTTGTAAGGCCTTGCCATCGTGACTGGCCGGGTCCAGACCCGAGCGCTCGAAAACACCCGCGACCTTATCGCGCAATAAAGGAATTTGTGCCGGACTCAGGGTGTATACCGCCGAGGTGTAGAGCCCCAGAAAGCGCGATTCACCACACACCTCGCCTGCGGCATTAAACCGCTTAACCACCACATAATCGGAATAGGCATGGCGATGCACCCGCGAACGCACCGCCGATTTGGAAAAATTAATCACCTGGGGGGTTAAATGAAAACGCGCCACACCGGCGTTGGCGTCATCCAGCTGTGTGGCCTTGCCCTGCTCTTCTTTTAACCGAAAAATGCCCAGGCGCTTATCGGTGTCCTCACACAACGCGCGATGGCCTTCCTGCTCAACAAACTGGTATTCGCGGTAACCGAGAAACGTAAAATGGTTGTCGATCAACCACTGCAAAAACTCGCGCGATTCCGTTACGCCGGTAAGGCTCGGTGTCTGTTCGACCTGCTGCAAGTTCTCTGCAGCTGATCTCGCCTCTTGCAGCATGGGTTTGAAATCCGCCACCACCAGTTCCACATCCACTAACACAGACGCCAGCGAATCCCGCAGCTCTGCCAAATCGGCGTCGCGACTGTGATGACGAATTTCCATGGCAACAAAGGCTTCTTTTTGCGCGCCTTCACCATCAAATGCGCTCCACTGCCCCTGCCCATCGCGCACCACCGGCATCACTGTACTTTTAATGGTGTGAATCGCAATGCTGCGACGATTCAACTCCATACGAATCGAGTCCACCAAAAAAGGCATGTCACGCTGCAATACCATCAGCTGGGTGTAAGGACTCAGCCAGGCGTGCTCTTCGAGGTTGGGGTTAAACACCCAGATCGCGGCTTTGTCGCGCGCGTAAACTTGCGCCAAGCCCCAGGCGTGGTACACGCGCCCGAACACATCGCTATAGAGCTGCCCGTGGAGTTCGTCGAGGGGATAGCGGGTGAAAAAGCGCCGGGCGAATTCACCAAAGCTCGCGAGCTCGCGCTCGCTGAGTTGGCTGGCGGCGTAGTCGATGATGTCTTTTACAAAGGCATCGGCGTTTGAAATCTTGCCGGGAACTCGCTCCACAAAACTCTCCTTGGTGGGTGGTTGGGCGTTGTATGTAGAGAGTGGGGGCCGGGGTTGGGTACGCCTGTGCGAGACACGCCGTAAACCCATCCCTGGGGGCTCGACGCCCGCATCCCGCGGGCGACGGTCTCGCAAACCTCCAGCCAAGCCCCACAGACATTTGTGCAAATTTGTAAAATTTTGAGGAAATTGAAATGAAAATTTACGGCGATAAAGAAGTTTGGTTGGTGACTGGTTCACAACACCTCTATGGCCCTGGCGTATTAAAACAAGTTGCCGAGAATAGCC
>CBFGWO010000030.1:0-26177 GCA_965652595.1 uncultured Cellvibrio sp.
CGCTCACGCAGGGTTGTATCTGCCACTCGGTCCTGAGCAGTTGCTAGTAGGGGAGATGCCATAAAAAAAGCCGCCCAAAGCAGGGCGGTGAAGATAGACAAGCGGATACTTGGCATGGAGACAGTATTCATTGCGCACACCTATGATGATGTTTGAGAGATACCTTTTACCAAACCAAGACTAACCGGCACTGACTGAAGAGTTCGTGCCAGGACTTATGGCTCATAAGCCAGTACGGGACTCAACCACCGCTCCACTTCCTGCACACTCATACCCTTACGCTGCGCCAAACTTTCCACCTGATCCTTCTCGATCTTATCGGTATTGAAATACTTGGCTTCGGGGTGCGCGAAGTACCAGCCGGATACGGCCGCCGTCGGCAGCATCGCAAAGTGTTCCGTCAAGGTAATGCCGGTGTTTTTCTCTGCATCCAGCAACTTAAACAACGCGGCCTTTTCAGTGTGATCCGGGCAGGCGGGGTAGCCGGGGGCGGGGCGTATGCCTTTGTATTGCTCGCGAATCAAATCTTCGTTGGTGAGCTTTTCGTCGCGGTCGTAACCCCAGAATTCCTTGCGTACCCGTTGGTGCAGGTGTTCGGCAAAAGCTTCGGCGAGGCGATCGGCCAAGGCTTTGACCATGATGGAGTTGTAGTCGTCGCCGTTGTTTTGGTATTCCTTCGCCAATTCCTCGGCGCCTATGCCGGTGGTGACCGCAAAGCCGCCGATGTAATCCTGCTTGCCGGTTTCTTTGGGTGCAACAAGGTCCGCCAGCGACATATGGGGTTTGCTTTCGTTGCCTTGCTTCAAGTGCTGCTGGCGAATGTGGTGTAGGGTACTAATTTGATTGCCTGCTAAATCGTACACCGCTATGTCATCGTGATTTACGGTGTTGGCTGGCCAAAAGCCGATAACGCCGTTGGCGCGAATCAGCTTTTCGTCGATCAGTTTGCGCAGCATCTGTTGTGCATCAGCCCAGAGTGAGCGGGCAGCTTCGCCGACAATTTCGTCGTCGAGTATGCGCGGGTATTTTCCGGCCAGGTCCCAGCTGATAAAGAAGGGTGTCCAGTCGATAAAATCCACCAGTTGGTTAAGATCGTAGTCTTCAAATACCTTGATGCCGGTAAAGGCGGGCTTGGGTGGTGTGTAGCTGTCCCAATCCAGTTTCAAGCCTTTGGCGATGGCCTCGGGGTAGGTGCGCACTGTGCCGCGCGGTTTGCGGTTGGCGTTGCGCTCGCGCACTTCGACATATTCTTGCTGTAAGTCTGCGACAAATTTGGGGCGCAGCTCATCAGAAAGCAGCGTGCTGGCCACACCCACAGCGCGTGAAGCGTCGGCGACATAAACCACTTGGTTAAGTTTAAAAACGGGATCAATTTTTACCGCTGTGTGGGCCTTGGACGTCGTAGCGCCGCCGATCATCAGCGGCTTGTTGATGCCGCGTCTTTCCATTTCGCGGCCCACAAATACCATTTCGTCCAGCGAGGGGGTGATCAAACCCGAGAGGCCGATAATGTCGCAGTTTTGTTCGATAGCGGTATCAATAATTTTATCGCAGGGCACCATTACGCCCAGGTCAACCACTTCGAAGTTGTTGCATTGCAGCACCACGCCTACGATATTTTTACCGATATCGTGTACATCGCCCTTGACCGTGGCCATCAGGATTTTTCCGTTGGGTTTGGAGGCTTCAGTTTTTTCGGCTTCGATAAATGGCTGCAAATAGGCGACAGATTGTTTCATGACCCGAGCGGATTTCACTACTTGCGGCAAAAACATTTTGCCTTCGCCGAACAAATCACCCACGACGTTCATGCCGTCCATCAGCGGGCCTTCGATCACATCCAGTGGGCGAGGGTAGTGCTGGCGTGCCTCTTCGGTGTCTTCAATGATATGCGTCGAAATGCCTTTTACCAACGCATGCTCGATACGTTTGGCGATGGGCAATGAGCGCCATTCCAGGTCTTCCTTTTTCTCGCCAGCGCTGCCATCGCCGCGATATTGTTCGGCGATGTCGAGCAGCGCTTCAGTGGCGCCGCTGTGACGATTGAGGATAACGTCTTCAACCTTGTCTTTGAGTTCTTGCGGCAGATCGTCGTAAAGCGCCAGCTGCCCGGCGTTGACGATACCCATATTCATGCCCGCCTTGATGGCGTAATACAAAAATACCGAGTGGATCGCTTCGCGCACCGGGTTGTTACCACGAAAGGAGAAAGACACGTTAGACACACCGCCGCTCACGCCAGCGTGGGGTAGGTGGGTGCGAATCCAGCGGGTGGCTTCGATAAAATCCACCGCGTAGTTGTTGTGCTCGTCAATACCTGTCGCTACTGCAAAAATATTCGGGTCGAAAATAATATCTTCTGGCGGAAAGTCGAGTTTTTCTACCAGGGTGCGGTAAGAGCGCTCACAGATTTCCTGCTTGCGCGCCATGGTATCGGCCTGGCCGGTTTCGTCGAAGGCCATCACCACCACAGCGGCGCCGTAGCGCATGCACAGCTTGGCTTTTTGTAAAAACTCCTCTTCGCCTTCTTTGAGCGAAATGGAGTTGACGATGGGCTTGCCCTGGATGCACTTCAGGCCCGCTTCGATAACCTCCCATTTGGAGGAGTCCACCATGATAGGGACACGCGCAATATCCGGCTCACCCGCGATCAAATTCAAAAAACGCACCATGGCTTTTTCAGCATCGAGCATGCCTTCGTCCATGTTGATGTCGATAACCTGCGCGCCGTTTTCCACTTGTTCCAGCGCCACTTCCAAGGCGGTGGTGTAATCTTCTTCCACAATCAAACGCTTGAAGCGTGCCGAGCCGGTAACATTGCAGCGCTCACCCACGTTGACAAAGAGTGAGTCCTTGGTGATGTTAAAAGGCTCCAGACCAGATAAACGACAGGCGGGTTCAATATCAGGAATTTTACGCGGCGGATATTTGGCCATCACATCCGCCAGTGCTTTAATGTGCGCCGGTGTGGTGCCGCAGCAGCCGCCGATAATATTTAAGAATCCACTGGCTGCGAATTCTTCAACAATCTCCACCATTTCCTGTGCGGTTTGGTCGTACTCTCCAAATTCGTTGGGCAAGCCTGCGTTTGGGTGGGCGCTCACAAAACAATTCGCCACGCGCGACATTTCCTGCACATATTGGCGCAATTCTTTGGCGCCAAGTGCACAGTTCAAGCCCATGCTCAGTGGGCGTGCGTGGGCCAGGGAGTTGTAAAAGGCTTCAGTGGTTTGGCCCGAGAGAGTGCGGCCAGAGGCGTCGGTAATGGTGCCGGAAATCATAATCGGCAATTCAATACCCGCCTCATCAAAATATTTTTTTACCGCAAACACGGCGGCTTTGGCATTGAGGGTATCGAATACAGTTTCGATCAAAATAATGTCGGCACCGCCTTTGACCAAGCCTTCGGTTGCTTCAACGTAGTTTTCAACCAGTTGATCAAAGGTCACATTGCGCGCGCTGGGGTCATTGACATCGGGCGAAATGGAGCAGGTGCGGCTGGTTGGGCCGAGCACGCCAGCGACAAAGCGCGGTTTTTTGGGATTGGCGGCGGTAAATTCGTCGCAGAGTTCGCGCGCGAGTTTTGCAGCGGCAAAATTCAATTCGGGCACCAGGTCTTCCATGTCGTAATCGGCCATGGAAATGCGGGTGGCGTTAAAGGTATTGGTTTCGAGGATGTCTGCACCGGCGTCGAGATAGGCGCGCTGGATTTCCCTGATCACCTCCGGCTTGGTGATACACAGCAGGTCGTTATTGCCCGCAATATCCATGTGGTAATTGGCAAAGCGCGCGCCGCGATAATCGGCTTCCTTCAATTTGTAGCTTTGGATCATGGTGCCCATGCCGCCGTCGAGGATCAGGATACGCTCCTCAATGGCCTGATGGAGACGGGAGATACGAGTTTGAAGGGCAGCGAAATCAGTCATGGAAAACCTGTGTTGGCAAGCGAAAAAATGGGGCGAATTCTATCAGACTCGCGCCTGTTCTGGCCCAGACGGCGGCTGAGGGCGAGATTATTGTGCTTATTTATTGAGCAAATAGGATTAATTTTTGCTATCGCGGCCTTCGCCAGCTTTCATTCCATGCGCCTTAGCGTAGAATACCCGACTAAATTGATCAGGTAATCGAGGCCCGCAGCTGTATATGGTTAATGTAGATATCACCGAGTCCGCCCAAGCCTACCTAAAGGACCTGTTGGACAAGCAAAAAGACAACGATGGCATAGGTATTCGTATGTTCGTCGCCAGCCCTGGCACCGCCCAGGCAGAAACCTGTATCGCCTATTGCCGCCCTGGCGAGGAGAAAGAGGGGGATGTATCGGTCGAGTTGAACGGTTTTACCGCCTGGTTTGAAGGCCGTAGCCTGCCCTACCTGGAGGACGCCAAGGTGGACTATTCGGCGGATCGCATGGGCGGCCAGCTCACTATCCGCGCGCCCAACTCCAAGATGCCCAGAGTGACCGACGATAGCCCCTTGGAAGACAAGATCAACTACATCCTCTACAACGACGTAAACCCCAGTCTGGCATCCCACGGCGGTAACGTGAGCCTGGTGGAAGTGACCGAGGATATGATTGCCGTGCTCAAGTTTGGCGGCGGTTGCCAGGGTTGCGGCTCAGTGGCAATTACGCTCAAGCAGGGGATTGAGGTGCAGTTGATGGATAAATTGCCTCAACTCAAGGGTATTCGGGATGTGACTGATCATACGGATAAGACCAACGCTTATATGTAATCAATCTGTCACTCCTGACGCATTTAAAAGGCCGCTCGCCGAAAGGGAGCGGCCTTTTTCTTGCGAGCTCGTCTTCGATTTGTATTGACGACGAGCCGTCATTTTTCTGTTGATAATAAATATAATGATAGTTATTATCATTTGCGTCTGGTGTTCAAGTATTAAAACTATCGCTTAAAACGCACATCTTCGGAGTTACTCATGTCTGCTATCTCACTTACCAAGGCCTTGGTTGGCCAGGGTCGGGCACGCTTTTGCCCGCCGTTTTCCACCCGCTTACTGGCTGCGTTTATCGCCTTTGCTGGCCAGGGTGCCTTTGCCCAGGATGACCATGATCAAAAATCTGCTCAACTGCCCAAAGTGGTGGTATCTGCGGCGGGTTATGAACAAAAAATCACCGATGCGCCCGCCAGTATTTCGGTAGTCACCGCCGAGGAGCTGGCTAAGCGACCCTATACAACGCTGTTGGATGCGGTGCGCGACCTGGAGGGGGTGGATATCGGTGAAATCCGCGATAAAACCGGGCAAGGCACCATCAGCATGCGCGGTATGGGTTCGGATTACACCCTGATCCTGGTGGATGGTAAGCGTCAGAACAACCATGGCGATATCTATCCCAACAACTTTGGTGGCAATCAGTTTGGCCACCTGCCGCCGCTGGATGCGATCGAGCGGATTGAGGTAATTCGCGGCCCTGCTTCCACACTCTACGGTGCGGATGCCATGGGTGGCGTGATCAATGTGATCACCAAAAAAGTTACCGATCGTTGGACGGGCTCATTCACAAGTAGCCGAACACTTCAAACAGACGAGAGGTTTGGCGAGGACATCACCACGGATTTTAATGTGATGGGGCCGCTAATACCCGGCAAGCTGGGGCTCGCGATTCGCGGCAGTGCTTACAATCGTCTTGCTTCTAATCCGACCTATACACCCGTTGAATATCCTAACGGCGAAATACGCACTCGCTCACTGGGGTTTGGTGCGGGCGGTAAAACGGTGGATAACGAAAACCGCGTGTTTGGTGGCCGTTTGTCCTGGACGCCAAGCGACAATCAAAACCTGTGGCTGGATGTGGAAACATCTACTCAGGAATACGACAACACACCGCGCATCAACGATGCGGGTGACTACGAATACCCTGTGGGTACGGTTGATAGTCTTGCCAGCATCTGGGCCATTGGCAACGTTTGCGTGGGAGCATCCGGCAACAATCAAAGCGCTTGTCAAAATAACGGAGGCAATTGGACTCGCCGCGCCAACCCGCGAGTGGGCTACAGCGCAACTCAGGAGTTCACGCGCGATACCTGGTCGCTGACCCACGAAGGCAAGTGGGATTTAGGCAACAGTTTTGTTTCCCTGGCCTATGTGGACACCAACAATCATGGGCGCACACTGCCGTTCACCGTCGAAGAGCGCAAGCTACTTGCGCAAATGATCGATGGCGTTGGGGCCTACTCCGATATGAGTGAAGATGAACGCAAAGCCCTTGCCGAAGAAACCTTTTTGCCGCGTTCAAAGAGAACATTGGCAAGTAATCAATACACGCTGGATGCCAAGCTGGATATGCCGTTCCAGTTGGCTGGTCAGCAACACGTTACGGTGGTTGGTGCTCAGGTGATTCGCGGTGAATTGGAAGACAGCGTATTCGGTATGGAAAATGGAACACCGGGTGCAATACAGGAGCACAACATGTACTCACTGTTTGCAGAGGACACCTGGTATGTGATTAACCCTTTTGCGCTGACCTTGGGTTTACGTTATGACGACCACGAAGTGTTTGGTGATCAGCTAAGCCCGCGCGTTTATGGTGTTTACACGCTAAACGACCAGTGGACCCTAAAAGGCGGTGTGAGCACCGGCTTTAAAACCCCCAAAACCACCCAGCTCTATGAAGGTGTTATTGGCTTTGGTGGTCAGGGAACCTCTCCTTTTTACGGTAATCCGGATTTAAAGCCCGAAACCAGTACCAGTTCTGAATTGGCGCTCTATTGGCAAAGCCCCCTTGGTCACAATGTTAATGTCACCGCTTTTCACAACGTCTTTGACGATAAATTGGGCTCAGAGCCTTGCGGGCCGGGCACGAATTTGGAGTGCGTGAGTACAGGTGACTATGCGGAGCTGGGTTACGCCACCAGCACCAAATCGGTAAACCTGGATGAAGTGGTAATCAACGGCGTAGAAGTTGCCGGTCGCTGGCAGATTCTGAGCAGCCTGGCATTGCGTGCCAACTATACCTACACCGACAGCGAGCAGAAAAGTGGCGTCAATAAAGGACGCCCGCTGAACAATTCAGCCAAGCATATGGCAAATGCCACCTTGGATTGGATGTTAAATGAGAAATGGAATGCATTTTTTACGGCGGAAGTTAGGTCTGATCGTTACCGCACATGGGATATCACCAGCAATCGCCCGCTCTATTACAAGAGCTACGAAGTGTTTCATCTTGGAGCTACTTATCGCGCGAGCGACGCTGTGACCTTTAACGCGCAGATCAATAACCTCTTTGATAAGGACTTCACCGGCTACGACCTGACGTTTGTGGAGTGTAGCAGTGGTACAACCTGCATCGATGGCTATGCTCCGAGTTATGTTGACCACCACAACAACAAAGATAAAGCGCGCAATTTCTGGGTGGGTGTGAATGTCCGCTTCTAGTGTTTCTTGGGTAAATCGCTTTGCCTGGCTGGGAAGCGTTCGCCAGTGGCACTGGATAAGTTCGGCGGTGTGTTTGATCGGTATGCTGTTGTTTGCGATTACCGGCATTACCCTCAACCACGCGGCGCAAATTCAATCCGTGCCACGCATTACCACCCTTGAAGTCCAACTGCCGCTGCACTTGCAGCAGCAGTTGGTAGAGCGTGCGCCGCAGGTCACTGATCTTGAGCCACTGCCAGCGGAGATTTACCAATGGCTATCCCAGGAGCAACGCTTGCGCTTGCCAGTGGCATCTGCCGAATGGAGCGAGGATGAAGTTTATCTGTCGCTACCTCGCCCGGGTGGTGACGCCTGGATGACGATTGACTTGCGTAGCGGTGAATTGCTTTATGAAAAAACGGATCGCGGTTGGATTTCCTATTTCAATGACTTGCACAAGGGCCGCAATACCGGTTTGGTGTGGTTTTGGTTTTTGGACATCTTCGCATTGGCATGTGTAGTTTTTTGCATCACCGGATTAATTTTACTGCACCGACACGCAGGCCACAGGCCCACCACCTGGCCCTTGGTCGGCCTGGGTTTGGTGCTGCCCTGGGTGTTGATTTTATTGTTTATGCATTGAGGAAAAATTGATGAATCCCTGGATAAAAATGCTGCCATTGTTGTTGCTCGGCACCCAAATACAGGCGCAGCAATTGGAGGTCAGTGTGGAAATTCCACGCTTGCAAGTGGCGGAATATCATCGCCCCTATGTGGCGCTGTGGATTGAAAAGGAAGCGGGTGGTGTAGTGACAAACCTCGCTGTTTGGTACGACACCCAACTCAAGGAAGAAAAGGGTCAGGAGTGGTTAAAAGACATGCGTCAATGGTGGCGTCGCACCGGTCGCGAGCTGCAATTTCCTATTGACGGTGTGAGTGGCGCAACCCGTGCGCCGGGCAAGCACAGTGTGCAATTTGGGGAGGGCAGGGCACCACTTGGTCAGTTGGCGGCTGGCAACTATCGCCTGATGGTGGAAGCCGCGCGTGAAGTGGGCGGGCGTGAAGTTGTGCACTTGCCATTTAGCTGGCCGCCCAAGAAAGGGCAACGGAGCGCCCTTAGCGGTACCAGTGAATTGGGTGAGATCACCCTTCAGGTTATGCCTTAATTAATCAATGGATATTCTTATGAAAATGCAAATGAAATCTATAAGTTTGTTGGTGTCCACCCTGGTATTGGGTTTGGCGTTGAGTGCGCAAGCGCACCGTGCGTGGATTCTACCCAGTTCGACCGTTGTATCCGGAGAGGACGTGTGGGTTACCTTTGATGCGGCCGTTTCCAATGATATTTTTCACGTCAATTACGTGGCCTTGCGAACAACAGACATTCGTGCCTTGGCGCCGGATGGCAGTGCCCTCGAGTTGCAAAATGTCGCCACTGGAAAATACCGCAGTGTGTTTGATATCCAGCTGGATCAAGGAGGCACCTACAAAATATTTACGGCGAGCAATGGGCTAACAGCGCGCTGGGAGACTGACGAAGGCGAGCGTCGCTTCTGGCCGCCGCGCGGTCAAGCACCCATGCCCGAAGGCTTTGCTAAAGAAGTACCCCAAAAAGCCAAAAACCTGCAAGTTACCCAGTCTTCTCGTCGCATGGAAACTTTTGTGACGGCGGGAAACCCCACGGACAAGGTTTTACAACCCACAGGTACTGGCCTGGAGTTGTTGCCTATCAGCCATCCCAATGATTTGGTGGCGGGCGAGCAGGCTGAATTTCAATTTTTAATGGATGGCAAGCCAGCGGTGGACGCCGAGGTGAGCATCCTTCCCGGCGGTATGCGCTACCGCAACAGCCAGGAAGAAATTGCGCTGAAGACCGACAAAAAAGGCAAAGTGAAAATTGACTGGCCTTCGGCAGGCCTTTACTGGATGAGCGCCAGCTATCGCGACAACAAAGCGCCCAAGCCAGCTACCAGCCGCTCTGGCAGCTATGTCGCTACCTTCGAAGTGCTGCCGGATTAATTTGGCGTGCACACACTTTTTGCGTTGCAGCTGCTCTTGCTGTACGGCATCTTTTGTTACTGGTGTCTTGCGCGCTATAAGCGCGCCCATCCAACATCAGCGGTGCCTACAGCCTTGGAGGATATCTGGTTGATTGCCTATGCCAGTCAGACCGGAACCGCCGAGCAGCTGGCAATGCAAACTGCCGCGCAACTTCACAGCGCCGGTGCTACTACCTGGGTGCAATCACTGAATCAACTCGAGATGACGCAATTGCGCCAAGCCAAGCAGTGTTTGTTTGTGGTGAGCACCTATGGTGAGGGCGAGGCACCAGACAACGGCAATCGCTTTTTAGCACGCTTGGCAGACCAGCCTCTCGAAGGCGCAAGTTATGCACTGCTGGCTTTGGGTGATTCCCGCTACCCGCGTTACTGTGAATTTGGTCGGCAGTTAAATCACGCTTTGCATCACGCGGGCGCGCGTGCACTTTTCGATCTGGTCGAGGTGGATGCGCGCGATCCCTCGGCACTGCGCCATTGGCAGTATTATCTCGGGCAATTAACAGACTATACAGATTTCGCGGATTGGTCGGCGGCAAGTTATGAGCAGTGGCAATTGGTCAGCCGCGTTTGCCTGAATCCGCTGGGTTATGGCAATCCCGCCTACCATTTACAATTGCGTCCTCTCGATCAAACGCTGGGAGATCTGGTCTGGCAAGCGGGTGATATTGCTGAAGTTGGCCCCGCCAATGCCCGCGCAATCATCGATCATTTTCTATTGCACTTGGGCCGTAGCACACCAGTCTTGCGCGAAGGCTTGGCGCGCAAGCGTTTGCCTTTCGATAGCCAATCCGATGGCAATAGTCTTGCTGAAGATACGCTGGCGTCTTTACGACTGCTGAGTGATGAACAGCTGCTCAATAGCCTGAAAGACCTGCCACATCGCGAATATTCCATTGCCTCTACACCGGCCCAGGGTGCACTCGAACTCCTGGTGCGCCAGCAGGGCCAGTTCGACAGCAGCGCGACCTACCTTGGGCTGGGGTTAGGTTCCGGCTGGTTGACCTGTCATGCTGCGCAGGGCGCGTCTATTGCGCTGCGCATTCGCAAGAATCCGCATTTTCATGCACCTGCTGCGCACCTGCCCATGATTTTGATCGGCAATGGCACAGGTATTGCGGGTTTACGCGCACATCTTTTGGCCCGTTTTGCGGTGGGAGCAAGTGACAACTGGTTGCTCTTTGGCGAGCGCAGCCGGCAAACCGATTTTTTCTTTGGTAACGATTTGCTGGAGTGGCTCGCTTCTGGCCAGCTGACACGTTTGGATTTGGCTTTTTCGCGTGATGATTGTTCTGGCGCACGTCCTCGATACGTACAGCACCTGCTACCACAGGTGGCAGAGGAACTGCGCAGCTGGGTCAAGCGCGGCGCCGCCATCTATGTGTGCGGCAGTCTCAAGGGTATGGCCCAGGGCGTCGATGAGGCCTTGGAAGCCATACTCGGACGCGACCTACTCGAGACTCTCGCGGATGAACGCCGTTACTGTCGCGACATATATTGATTCGCTCAGCAATGAATACGAATGCATCCCGGTTTATCTCATTGCCTCACTGCGCCAATTGCTCTTAAATCACCTCATCATTCCCTTGCCTCTGAGTGCGGGGTTAAGAATAAGGTTAAGAGGTGGTGCCTATGCGCGGCTGGGTCAGATTTTTGTGCGTTTTTTCCTGTGTTTTACTGGTGTTGCCAGCGGCCTCGAGTCAGCGTTCCACAGCGTCTTGGCTGGTAGCACTTTCCCATGCCAGCTCTCCTGATCGACCCATAACGCCCTGGGTATTTCGTTCGGTGCTGGACGAACAACCGCGTATGGTTACGGCGGCGCTGCATCCCGATTTATACATCGCCTTCGACGCCACCCATGGAGGCCTGTACAAAATCTGGAAAGAGGGCGTGGCCTTCGAGGGTGCCGTTTATGACGGCAAGCACGGTCCCCAGCCATCAGCTCAGGGCTATGCCTATTTCACGCATCGCCATAGTGAAACCCCTTGGGTACTGGCTCAAGGTGATCAACTTTTACCTGTGCAACTGAAATTTGGCGGCTATCACTTTTCGAATAATCGTCTGGTGTTGCAATACCGTTTGCAATCGGGCGATGTGCAAGTAGATATTGAAGAATCTCCTGAGGTTCTTACTCGGGGCGATGCAAAAAATCCTCAGCAGCTGGGCTTGCAGCGTCGCTTTGTAGTGCGCAATCTGCCTGCGGACATGCGGCTCGGGCTGCGTACCCAGCTAACGGCTTTGCGTGCAGAGTCGGATGTTATCACCAGCGGAACATTTGTTGAGTCGGGTCGCCAGCAGCTGGATCACGGCAAGGGCAAAACCCTGAGTCTTGAAGGTACTCTTTGGTTAAACGGCAGCGAGCCAACGGAATTGAATGTGTATTTTCATCCGGGCTTTGAAAATCTGATTGCCGGAGCCTCGATTGAGGCTCCGGCGCCTGAGGATGATGTGGCGCGCGGCAAGCAATTGATCGGTGGCAGCGATTGCCAGGCCTGTCACAACGAAGAGCGCAAAACCATCGGCCCGTCTTATACCGACATTGCCAATCGTTACGATAACACCAGCACCCAGCGCGCGCGTCTTGCCGAAAAAATTATTAGTGGTGGGGCGGGAAGCTGGGGCGAAATTCCCATGAATCCTCATCCGGATTTGATGCCTGCCGATGCGGATTTAATGTTGGGTTATATTTTTTCCTTTAAAGAAAAAATCCAGGAACCGACACCAGATGAGCTGTTTTTAGGCCAGCCCAGCCGTGCACTGCCATTGGATGATAAGCCAAAGCCAGCAGACGACAATGAAAAGCAACTAAAACCTGGCCTGGCGGTAGCGGCTTACCATATTGAAGATTTTGTTGCTCAAACGTTTTCGCAACCGGTGTATTCCGGCGTGGTGTCTCAGGTGCATGTGCACGATACCGAGCACCTGGGCCCCATCACGACCAATGTGCGCCTGGTGTTCGATGGCTTTTTGCAAGTCGATAAAGCGGGCACTTATCAGCTGCGCCTGATTACTGATGACGGTGGGCGGCTGTGGCTCAACGACAAGCCGTTGATTGATCGCTGGCAACATCAGGGCCCAACACCGGTTGATGTCACTGTGGATTTACAACCGGGTTTGCACAAACTAAAAATTGATTTTTTCCAGGCCTTGGGGGGCGGTGCAATCTCCATGCAGTGGCTGCCGCCGGGCGAAAAGTCCCTGCGGGTGATCCCTGAAAAAAACCTGCGCCATCATCAACATCAATTAGCGCAACCCGTGGCTTATATTCCACGTCGCGAACTGGTCAAGAGTGTTCCCGGTGACAAGTTGCCGTTGGCGGATGTTCACCCTTCGTTTAGTGTGGCCAGTGCGCGGCCCTCCTGGTTTAACCCCATGGTGGGCGGCATGGACTTTTTCAGCGATGGTCGGCTGGCGCTCTGCACCTGGGATAAAGAAGGCGGCGTTTATGTACTGGAAGGCGTGTTGGATCGCACACCCGAGGCGATCAAGGTGACCCAGATTGCCTCTGGCCTGGGTGAGTGTCTGGGTTTAGCGGTGGTGGATGACCAGATTTATGTGTTGCAAAAACACGAGCTGACCCATTTGTTGGATCACGATAAGGATGGGGCTATTGACGAATACCGCACGCTATCCGATCAATGGCGGGTGTCGGCCAACTTCCATGAATTTGCGTTTGGTCTGGGGTATCGCGAGGGCTATTTTTACGCGGCGCTGGCTACGGCAATTGATCCGGGGGGCGCCAGCACCCAGCCGCAAATTCCTGATCGTGGTCGGGCGATAAAAATTTCCAGGCAAGATGGCCATGTGGAATTTATTGCCCACGGCTTGCGCACACCTAACGGCATAGGCCAGGGTGTGGATGGCGAATTTTTTATTACTGACAACCAAGGTGATTGGCTGCCATCGAGTAAATTAGTGCATCTTAAACCCGGTGCTTTTTATGGCTCCCGCTCGGTAGATTTTGCCGGCACAGAGGCGCTAAAGGAAACGCCTCCGGTGGTGTGGTTGCCTCAGGATGAAATTGGCAACTCCCCGAGCGAGCCTATCGCGATACACCTGGGCGATTACGCCGGGCAAATGCTGCATGGCGAAGTGACTCACGGCGGCATCAAGCGCGTGTTTGTCGAAAAGGTGAATGGCGAATACCAGGGCGCTGTGTTCCGTTTTACGCAGGGATTGGAAGCGGGAGTGAATCGTCTTGCCTGGTCGCCGGATGGTGAGCATTTGTTGGTGGGTGGCATTGGCAATCCCGGCAACTGGGGCCATCAGGGGAAAAAGTGGTTTGGTTTGGAACGTTTAACCTTTAACGGCCAACAAACTTTCGAAATGTTGCGTGTGAGCGCGCGCACCAACGGCATGGAAATCGAATTTACCCAGCCCCTGGAAGCCGGACGTGGCATTAGCGCCGATGAATACCAGGTAATGCAATGGTACTACCAACCCACGGAAGCCTATGGCGGCGACAAGTTGGATTTGCGCCAGCTAACAATTACCTCGGTTAATTTGTCAAAGGATCGCACAAAAGTGTTTCTCGAATTACAGGGTATGAAGCCGGGGCACTTGGTGTATATCCGCATTGCCGATGCTTTTCTGAGTGCCTCTGGCCAAAGTCTGTGGTCAACCGAAGCCTGGTATACGCTCAACCAGATTCCAACCAAAAAGCCAGGCTTTAAATCGATCGCCAAGCCTCAACTTCACAACACCCTGAGTGCAGAGCAGCGCAGAGCCGGGTGGCAATTATTGTTTGATGGCAAAACCACTCAAGGGTGGCGCAGCTATTCAGCCGAGGCTCCAGTCGCCAGCGGAAAAGTCGGCAGTGCCTGGCGCGTGGTCGATGGCATGCTGCATCTTGATCCGCAAGAGCAGGACGGCTGGCAAACCAAAAACGGCGGCGACATTATCACCGAGGGCATTTACGAAAATTATGAACTCTATCTGGAGTGGAGGTTGGCGCCGGGTGGCAACAGCGGATTGATTTGCGGTGTGGTGGAAAGCTCTGAGTATCAATACACCTGGCAAACCGGTACCGAATATCAGCTGCTGGATAATCCTGCGCATCCGGATGGCGCTATCAAAACCCATCGTGCTGGCGATCTTTACGATTTAATTTCCAGCCGCTTTGTTGCCGTGAATGAGGGCGGTGAATGGAATCGCACGCGCCTGGTGGTCAACAAGGGCAAGGTGGAACATTGGCTCAACGGTTACAAGGTTGTGGAATACGACCGCCGCCTTCCGGCCTGGCAGCGGATGATTGCCGAGAGCAAGTTCAAGGATATGCCCGGCTTTGGCAAAACCCTGCGCGGCCATATCGCTTTGCAGGATCACGGCGATCGGGTGTGGTTCAGGAATATTCGTATTCGCGAGCTGTAATTTTTACGCAATTACCTGCATAGCATTTATGGCATGGCTTGCACAAAGTCGTGCCATCTTTTCTGCCATTGGATAGCCCAGTTGGGCGTGGCTGAGCCTACTCCTGCAGGTTGTAAATGCAAATGGCGCGCTTCAACTTCCTCCATCACTGCTTCGTGCTCCGGCTCCATATCCACAAACAATAAATGTTGGCCGTCGTTGACCAGCGGCTCAACATGGCGCAACTCGTAGTGGGGCTTGTGCATACCAATCAAGCCACCTTCCCAGGTGCAAAATCCCAGTGCCAATAGCGCGAATAAAATAAAGGGCGCCCAGCCGACACTGGCGGCCAAACCAAAAAAGTGCGCGGCAGCCAAAATCATCAGTGCCGCCAGTAAACCAAACTCCGCACCTACCAGGGCTGAATGCACCAGATCGCGCCGCATAAAATCCTGCACCCGATGTAAATGACGTTTTTCCACGCCAGCTTCATCGCGGCTGATGATATGGATTCGGGGCTTGATAATGCCCGCGTTTTCCAGCTCCTGTTCAACCTGTGCCAGATCGTCGAGGTCGTCGCTGAGATAGTAGAAGCGTTTCATGGGCTTGCCTCCTGCGCGATGGGTTTGCTTCGCCAAGCGCAGCCCAAGTATAGTTGGCGCCCTGCAACGCCCTAGACTCTATGCGACTAAGCGGTATTGGGCTTACCACTGAGTGTTATTTGTCAGCGGCTTTATGAGGTTTTTCTGTATGTCACAGGCACATCCTGTTCCTCGCCATTCTGATTTTCGCGCGCGGGTGGACGCTATCGGGACTGAGCGTCAGCCAGTTCTGGTAATCGACAATTTTCTTACGCACGCCGAAACACTTGTGGATTTTGCCGCGACTCACGCGCAGTTCAACTCGGCCGATGCCAACTATCCGGGTGTAAGAGCGCCTGCGCCGGGCGCTTACCTGCAAGCCTTTCGCGCTCACTTGGCGGAGCTTATTTACGAAACCTTTGGGTTGATGGCCAAGGATATCGTCGGCGCTCAGGCGGACTTTTCCATGGTAGTAACACCGCCGGCCAATTTGCGGCCGTTGCAACGCATTCCCCACTATGATTCCAACAAATCCAGCGAGCTGGCCGCCGTGCATTTTTTATGTGGTGCGGAGCAAGGCGGTACAGATTTCTATCGCCACCGGAGCACGGGTTTTGAATTTGTCGATCAGGATCGCCGAGCGACTTACAAGCAGGCGGTTGACCGCGATGTGGCCGAAAAGGGGATGCCGCCGCTAGCCTATATGCAGGGTGATACTCAGCTGTTCGAGCGAATCGCTTCTTATCCTGCGGCATTTAATCGCTTGCTGGTCTATCGTTGCACCAGCCTTCATTCGGGCAATATCGCGTCGGACTTTTCTTTTGATCCCAATCCTCGAACAGGTCGTCTTACGCTGAACACATTTATTTTTTGTCGCTAGAGGTCCAGGGTGTCCTACCCACTACCCGCGTTACCCCAACTCCCCCTTAGCCAATACCGCGCTGATTTCGAGCTCGCCCTTGCCGAGGGTTTGTTGCTGCTCGAAGCCGAGCCGGGCGCGGGTAAATCCACGCTGGCTCCCTTGTGGGCACTGGCTCAGGCGCCTGCGGATCAAGCTGTGTGGTTGGTGCAACCGCGCGTGTTGGCGGCTCAAAGCCTGGCGCGACGCCTGGCCCAACTCTTAGGTGAAAATTGCGGCCAGACGGTGGGCTACCAGGTGCCCTACGACACCCAGGCCAGTGCCGCTACCCGTCTGTTGGTGATGACACCCGGTATCCTTTTGCAGATGCTGCTGCATAACCCCAGTCTTGAGGGGGTGGCGGTGGTGATGCTGGATGAAATCCACGAGCGCGCCATTAATCAGGATCTGGCCTGGGCCTGGTTGCAAGAGGCGCAGATACTGCGCGACGACCTGCGGCTGGTGCTGATGTCGGCCACCCCCGACCCGGCGCTCCAGCGCCAGATTCCCCGGCGACTCTTCGCCGAAGGCCGTTGTTTTCCGGTGGTCACCCATTACCAGCCGCCGCACAACCCACCGGGTCAGCGGCCCGAAAGCCTGCCGGACCAGTTGTTGCGCGCTCTCGCCAGCCAGCCGGATTGGCCAAGCCAGACGGGCTTGGTGTTTCTGCCGGGTTGGCGTGCCATCGAAGACTGCGCCCAGGCATTGCAGCAGGCCTTTCCCCGGCAATCGGTGTTTCGCCTGCACAGCCAGGTACCTGCCGCCGAGCAGCAGCGCGCCCTGGACCCGACGCAGGGGCCGCGTCTTATTTTGTCGACCAATATTGCCGAAACCTCGCTCACCATTGCCGATGTCACTCTAGTCATTGACTCTGGCCTGGTGCGTCGCGCCGAGTTTGAGCAGCGCACTGGCCTCAGCCGCCTGCGCGAGGCGCGCATCAGCCAAGCCAGCGCCGATCAGCGGCGCGGTCGGGCGGGGCGGGTGCAGGCGGGTGTGTACGTGCGCCTCTGGTCCCAGGATCAAGCCTTGGCCGCTGCCGATCTGCCCGAGATTCGCACCAGCGACTACCTGCCGTTTGCCCTGCGTCTGGCCCATTGGGGCACACGCGCCGATCAGCTCAACTGGCTGGAGGCGCCCGGACCTTTGGCCCTGAACCAGGCCGAACAGGCTTTGCGACTCTGGGGGTTGGTGGATGCGCAGGGGACTATTACCCCCGCCGGTCGTCAGGTAAGCGAATTGGGTTGTCACCCGCGTTTGGCAGCGTTGCTCCAGGCCCAGCTGCACCGCAGCGGCCAGTTGGGCAGTGAGGCGCTGAATCTCGCCCTGGCGCTCCATTTTGATTTGCCTGCCGCCGACCATTGGGATCAGTGGTTGGCGACAGCCAGCGCCGAGCAGGCGCGCCATCCCCACTGGCGCATCCAGCGCCAGCGCTGGTTATCGGTGTTGGGAAAAAATACCCCGGGGCAAAAGTCAGCGGGGGATGTGCCCTTGCATCCCCAGGCACTGGCTCTGGCCTTTAACGACCGTATCGGTTTTCGCCAGGAGTCGGGCCGCTACCGGCTCAATTCCGGCATCAGCGTTGAGCCGCTCGACAGGCTCGATAGCCCCTGGGCCGTTTTCCCCTTGGTTCAGCCCCGTGCCAAGGGTCATCTGGGCTTGGGCCTGGCCCTGACGTTGGACGAAAACGCGCAAAAACAACTTAGCCAGGTCGAGAGCCAGCTGATGTTTCGCCAAAATAGCTGGCAGCAACATCGCTGCTGGCGCATGGGCGGGGTAAGCATTGCGGAGGACTACCAGCCCCTGGCCCCGGATCAACTGGGGCCAGCGCTGGTGGTGTTGCTGAGTGAAAAAATCCGCGAGCGCGGGCTGGAGGCGCTGGGCTGGTCTGCCAGTGCCAGCAGTTTACTGGCGCGCGCCCGACTGCTGGCGGAGCGAGAGCTGATCAAGGCCCCAGCCCTGGATGACCAGGCCTTGGCCGCCAACCTGGGCCAGTGGCTGCAACCTTTTCTCAATGGGCAAACCCGCCTTGAGGCGCTGCCGCTGCAAGAGGCGCTGACCCACTACCTGGGCTACGACACCTGTCAGCAGGTGGATCGCTTACTGCCAGAGTACATCAGCCTGCCCAGTGGTCGCCGGGTTAATCTGGGTTTTAGCGCCGAAGGCGTGCCGGAAATTGCCGCCAAGCTGCAGGAGTTTTTTGGCTGCGAGCAGCTGCAACTGGCCGGGGGCAGGGTGCCCCTGCGTATTCATTTGCTATCGCCCAACGGCAGCCCTTTGGGTATCACCATGGATCTGGCCAGTTTCTGGCGCCAGGGCTACCCCGAGGTGCGCAAGGAAATGCGCGGGCGCTACCCGCGCCACCCCTGGCCGGAAGATCCCTGGAGCCACGCGCCTACGGCGCTGACCAATCGGCGCCTGCGCGCTGACAGCGACAAAACCTGAGTTGCCCGCTTGGGTATTGATCGCTGGCTGGGGTAAAATCGCGACCCCTGTGCCCCCGCGCACGGCTGACATGCCCTTAAATTCCTGCCGCAAGGCATTTTTCGCTGGTCACTACGAGGTTGAATTCCTATGGATGTTCTGGACACCATCAAGCAGCAAATCGCTGAAAACCCGGTAATTCTGTACATGAAAGGCTCGCCCAACGCGCCCCAGTGCGGCTTTTCTCAGCGCGCCTCCCAGGCACTCATGGCCTGCGGCCAGCGCTTTGCCTACGTGGATATTTTGAGCAATCCGGATATTCGCAGTGAGCTGCCCAAATACGCCAATTGGCCAACCTTTCCACAGTTGTGGGTTAAAGGCGAGTTGATCGGTGGCTGCGACATCATCACCGAGATGCACGAAAAGGGTGAGCTTAAGCCGTTGATTGACGGCGCTATGGCTAGCTGATTTCGGCTCAGGCGAGTGCTAAAAGGCAACCTCAGGGTTGCCTTTTTTATGCCTGTTTTTTTGGGTGGGTGGCTTTTCGTGGTTAGCGTTTGTAGAAGTCAGGCTCCCCTGCCGGACGGCTTTTAAAGCGCTTGTGAACCCAAAGATATTGTTCAGGTTTTACGCGAATCATGTCTTCCAGCACTTGATTGACGCGCGTGCAGTCAGCCAGATCCTCGCCGCTGGGAAATGCTGCCAGTGGCGGCCCCAGGCGAATTTCGTAGTGTCCTTGATCGTTGCGGTAATGGGAAAAGGGGATGACCTGCGCCTTGCCCAGCCGTGCAAAGCGCCCTGTACCCGAAACGCTAACGGCAGGAATACCAAAAAAGGGCGCAAAGACGCCGTGTTTGATGCCGTAATCCTGATCCGGTGCATACCACACCACGCGCCCGCTGCGCAGATGGTTGATAAGCCTGCGTGTCTCTACCGTGATTATGCAATCACCGTTGAATCCCTCCCTTGCCCTCACCAACATATAAGCCAGCAGGGGATTTGGGTCCTGGCGGTAGAGCATGTCGACTTTCACATGAAACGCGAGCAAGCGCCCGGCCATATCCAGGGTAGTGAGATGGCTACCCAGCAGCAACACGCCTTGGCCTTGCGCCTTGGCAGCCTCCAGATATTCCAGGCCGGTAATGGTGTAGCAGCGGCGCAAATGCCGGGCGGGGCCCCAAAGCGCCAGAGCGGTTTCAAAAAAGCCGATGGCCGTGGATTCAAAGGTCTGGCGCAGCATCTCTGTTTGCGCCTGTGGGCCCAGTTCCGGAAAGCACAGGCGAATATTGGTGTGTGCAATCTCGCGGCGCCGCTTGGCTGCGCGATAAAGGAGCCGCCCCAGTTGTTTACCCAACCATTGGTTGACGCCCACAGGCAATTGCGCAACAAGCCACAAAAAACCCAGCAACACCCAGGTTGGCCAAAATCGGGGAGACAAGAAGCGCCAGCGAAATACCGGTGGCAAGTGGTGCGCTTTGGTCCGGGTGTTGGTCATGGGACAGGTATCAATTGAAAGCGGCGGAGTATAACAGCCCTTGGTGGAATCACCGCCTGAAGGGAGCAGGGCATGGCCGATTCTGCTATGGTGAGCGCCCATCCATTGAGGGCAGACAATGCAGATCGGTCAAATTTCCGCCAGGCTGGACGCCAGTTTGCGCAAACTGGATAAGCAATTGGAAGTGCTTCAGCGCAAACACGCACAAGCCAGTCCCGAGACCCGCGAGCAGCTGGCAAAAGACATAGAGCATTTGCAGCAGATGCGCGAAAAGTTGATCCGCTCCCGCGATCTGGCCTTGCGGGTTCATCAGTTGGAAAGAGACACAGACTACCAAGCCCAAGAGCGCAGTCGCGCGCGCCAGCGCATGTTGGGTTTGGGTTTGTGCATTTTTAGTCTGCTGGCAGGTATTGGTTTGCTGGCCTATTTTTTTTACCGCAATTAACAGGGCGCGCCTTGCTATAATTCGCGCCCCAACACACCAACCAAGCCCCGACACCTACACCCAGGGTAGCAATGAGTTCGCACGATCCACTACATCCGGTATTTGAGCGCCGGTTCCTCTCCCCGTTATTTTGGCCCACCTGGCTACTGCTAGGCTTTTTGTGGCTTATCGCGCAGCTGCCGGTGCGCGCCAACCAAGCCGTGGGTTATGCCATGGGTTGGCTGCTCTATTACCTGGCGCCAAGACGTCGAAAAATTGCCGAAGTGAATATCGGGCTGTGTTTTCCCGAATTGGATGCCGAGGCACAGGCGCGCATGGTGCGCGGGGTTATCTATGCCTGTGGACTGAGCTTTGCTGAAACGGCACTGGGGCTCTGGGGGCCGCAAGACAGGATGCGCGGGCGCTACCACATAACTGGCTTGGAACACATTGAGCAAGCGCAAGCTGAGGGCAAGGGCGTTCTGTTGATGGGGTCGCACCTCACCACCATCGACATTTCGGGCCTGATCATGTCTTACCACATCAAGGCGGATGTGCTTTACCGCAGCGCGCCCAACCCGCTGATGTCTTACGCGATTGCCAAGGCTCGCGGGCGCGTTAATGATGAAGCCATCCACCGCAACGATACGCGTAAGCTCATCCGCAACCTGCGCAAAGGCCATATCGTCTGGTACGCGCCGGATCAGGACTATATCTCCGCGCAAAATGTGTTCGCTCCCTTCTTTGGTGTTCAGGCGTCGACGATAGTCGCCACCTCACGTATCGCCAGGCTGTCGGGTGCGGCGGTGATCCCCTTCTTTTGTTATCGCGAGCCGAAAGGGCTGTTTCGCCTGGTGGTGTATCCGCCGCTGGACAATTTTCCCACAGATGACGACGTGGCCGACGCTACCCGGATCAACAAGATCCTTGAAGACGCTATTCGCGAGGCGCCAGATCAGTATCTTTGGGTGCATCGACGTTTTAAAACCCGTCCACCGGGAGAGCCCTCTGTTTACCCGCCGCGTCGACGAAGGCGCAAGTAGCTGCAACACCTCATCAAGTGTCAGCGGAATGTGCTATAAGCCATTCGCGCTTAGAGCAAGTTGCTGGTGTCCCGTCACCGGCTGGGCAGAGGAGAATCCCACCCATGTTGAGAATGTTTAATATCCAGGGCACCACCCTGCGCGAGCAAACCACCCAGGCTGACGACGATATCAAGCAAGTGATGTCGCAAGCGGTGTGGATTGACGCCCACGAGCCCAGCGACGAGGAGCGGGATCAGATCAACCGCATCCTGCGCGCCGAACTGCCCGAATCCGATGATGTAGAAGAAATTGAGTTCTCCGCCCGCTATTTTCTGGACGGTGCAGGCATTCACGTTCACTCCCTTTTTCTTTCGCCCGGTGAAGGCGGTCGTCACAACACAGTGACGGTTGCATTTATTCTGCAAGACAAGCGCCTGCTCACGGTGCGCGAAGGTGACCTGGCCGATTTTCGCCTATTGCGTATGCGCGCCCGTCGTGGACAGGTGCATGTATCCTCGGCGCAGGATTTGCTCATCACCATGTTCGAGCAAAAGGTCGAAAACCTTGCCGACGCCCTCGAAGATATTCACCGCAAGCTGGAAGATGTGAGCCATATGGTGCTGGAAGATCCAGAGGCGGAATTGGAAGAAGCCATTGATCGCCTTGCCAAACTGGAAGACAGTAACGGCAAAATTCGCCTGTGCTTGATGGATACCCAAAGATCCATTTCCTTTTTGCAGCGCCACATTCGCGAACATTTTGAACTGCAAGAGACTGCGCGCGAAATTAAACGCGACGTGGATACACTCATGTCGCACACCGCATTTTTGTTCGACAAAATTAACTTTTTGATGGACTCAACCCAGGGTTTTATCAACATCGAACAAAGCCAGATCATCAAAACCTTCTCCATTGCCGCTGTGGTTTTTCTGCCGCCGACGGTGGTTGCCAGTATCTACGGCATGAACTTTGATTTTATGCCCGAGTTGGAGTGGAAGTTTGGTTATATTTGGGCGCTGGGAATTATGGTGCTTTCGGGCATCGCACCCTACTGGTACTTTAAGAGCAAGGATTGGCTATAATTTTTTTGTGTTGATTAGCGGCCGCCTTTCGGCGGCCTTTTTATTTTCTAGAGTTGTTGTAGAGCTTTATTATGAATTTTTTATCTCAACTGGATGCTGTGCTGTTTGATTGTGATGGCGTATTGGTCGATTCTGAAACCCTGGCCAATCGCGCTTTGCTGCAATCGCTACAAGATATCAACCTTCCAATGACGGAAGCCGAAGTGGCCGAAACCTTTACGGGCCATAGCTTTCCCGATTGCATTAAACGCATAGAGGCTCGTTTGGGTGCGTCTGTGCCGACAGATTTTATCGACAACAACCGACGCTATTTTCGCGACCTGATGGTCTCGTCATTGGAGCCCATGCCCGGTGTACCTGCAATGCTCGCTCAATTGCCGCTACCTTTTGCAGTAGTCACCAATTCACAAACCCGTGAGTTGGGCATCAAGTTGGAACATACGGGGTTGGATAAATTTTTTGCGCCTGAGCGCCGTTTTGATGCAGAGTCCATGGGCGTCGCTAAACCTGATCCGGCAATTTACCAGCGGGCTGCAACTAGCTTGGGTTTGGATATTCGCCGCTGCTTGATTATTGAAGACAGTCATCCAGGGCTGACCGCTGCGACACTGAGTGGCGCCAAGGTGTGGGCTTATCGACCTCATCCTACGGCGGAGGAATTGAAGGCGTTTGACATTGGGCGAGTGTTTCAGGAGTGGGATGAGTTTTTGGCGCTCTTGAAGTCTTAGTATTTGGTGTTGGCTCGTACCTGGGAAATGAATTTGGCGCAATTCGCCAAGGACGTATGAAAGGCAAAAATGCTTTTGAGAAAATGCGAATAACCCCATTTTTTGCGGCTTGATCTAATTGTCATATCATATAATATTATGCCGATATCCTCAGCAGCCCATCATCTGGGGGTATTAAGTCAGTGAAGCCTCACTTCCAATAAATTTCACGAGGAAATAACAATGAAACATCGGCTAATGGGTTTAACCCGGTTTTTGGTTTTAGGTCTGTTCTGTGCGGGTAGCGCTGTGGCGCTGGCACAGGACGGAAAAATGTATCCCATGGAGGCGCCGGACGAGCCCAACGCTATTCCACTGGGCACGGGTGGTGTTGAAAATCAGCCCGCTAAAGAATCCTGGTTTCGCCAGTGGGGTGATCCCATGGCGCGGAATATTACCACTGCAACGCTCACGCCTTTTTTAGCTGACCCCAAAAAAGCCACGGGTCTTTCGGTGATAGTAGCGCCCGGCGGCGGCTTTATGTGGTTGTCCATGGGCAACGAAGGTTGGGAAGTTGCCGAGGCATTGGCCGCTCAGGGTATCAACGCTTTTGTTCTGAAATACCGCTTGCAGCCCACTGCTGACAAACTGGAAGATTTCGAAAATCAAATGAACAACCGTTTTGCCGAAGCTGAGCGTATGGCAAAAGGTGACGACGAGGCACCGCCAAGACCTCGCTTTGATTTTTCCAACCAGTTGCAGGACGCTGAAGCCGCCCATGCTTTGATTCTGAGCCGCGCCAAAGAGTGGAACGTAGACCCAAATCGTATCGGCATGATGGGCTTTTCTGCCGGTGCGGGTCTGACCATGATGACAGCTCTGCAATCCAAAAAAGTGAAGCTGAAATTTATCGCGCCGATTTACGGTTCACTGAATGCTGTGGAAGTACCTGAAGATGCACCGCCACTCTTCGTGGCTATCGCTATCGATGATTTCCTGTTCGGTGGTGATTTCGGTCTGATCAACTCATGGCACAACGCCAAGAAACCCGTGGAGCTGCACCTCTATCAAAACGGTGGCCACGGTTTTGGTTTGGGCAATCCTGATCGCACCAGCAACAAATGGTTTGATGCGTTTATGCATTGGATTAATGTGAATAAGTTCTAGTGCCTAAGGCATGGCACGGACGGATGGCGTGGGGTTAACCACCCCGCGTCAATCTTTCGGGATCTAACAGCAGCACCAACTCCTCTCTTGGCAAGTTCGTTTCCTCCGCTGCTACATCCACAATATCCCGCTTTTCCGCATAGGCTTTTTTAGCGATAGCTGCGGCCTTGTTGTAGCCGATAATGGGGTTGAGCGCGGTCACCAAAATCGGGTTGCGCGCCAGGGCTTTTTGCAGGTTGTCATGATTCACGGTGAAGCCCGCGATGGCTTTGTCGGCCAGCGCCTGGCAGCTGTTGGCAAGCAACTGGATGCTTTGCAGCAGATTGTGGGCAATGACCGGCAACATCACGTTTAACTGAAAGTTGCCGGATTGGGCTGCAATACTGATAGTGGTGTCGTTGCCCATCACTTGTGCTGCGGCCATGGCGACAGCTTCTGGAATGACCGGGTTGACCTTGCCCGGCATAATCGACGAGCCGGGTTGCAGCGCAGGCAGGCTGATTTCGCCGAGGCCCGCGAGGGGGCCGGAGTTCATCCAGCGCAGATCGTTGGCGATTTTCATCAGGCTGGCGGCCAAGGTTTTCAGTTGGCCCGAAAGAGCGAGGGCGGTGTCCTGGCTGCTGATCAACGCAAAAAAATTCTCGCTCGGCGAAAATCCCAGGCCCGCGTCCTCCGCCAGATGTGCGGCAAAGCGCTGGGCAAATTGTGGATGGGCGTTGACCCCCGTGCCCACTGCCGTGCCGCCCTGGGCCAGGCAAAAAAGTTGCGGCAAAAGATCGTGCAAACGTTGATGATTGTCTGCGATTTGTGCGGCCCAACCGCCCAATTCCTGATCGAGTGTAATGGGCATGGCATCCATTAAATGGGTGCGCCCGGTTTTGGTCACGCCTTGCAACTGCAAGGCTTTGCCCAGCAGGCTGGTGTGGAGATATTCCAGCGCGGGGATAAGCGCGCGATCCAGTTGCACGGCTGCGCTTACGTGAATCGCCGTGGGAATCACATCATTGCTGCTTTGACCCAGATTGACCTGATCATTGGGATGCACCGGCCGCCCCAACTGCTCACTCGCCAGATGGGCCAGCACCTCATTGATATTCATGTTGCTGCTGGTGCCCGAGCCCGTTTGAAACACATCCACCGGAAACTGATCGGCGTAATCACCGGCAACAATCCGCCCACAGGCCGCCGCAATCGCGTTTGCCACATCTGCGTCCAGCAACCCCAGCTCAGCGTTAGCGCGCGCTGCTGCCGCTTTGATGCGCGCCAGTGCGGCGATAAACGCGGGTGGCATATGCAGATCACTGAGCCCAAAATTTTCCACCGCCCGTTGGGTTTGTGCGCCGTAGAGAGCGCTTTGGGGCACTTGCACCTCACCCAGGCTGTCGGTTTCGATGCGAAAGGGGGTAAGCTTGTCGGCCATGATGGGGGTCTCCTGAGGTTTGGTGTGCAGGATAGCAGATAGGCTGCTGACGGGATTGGGTGGGGTGAGTTGGTAGGGTGGTGGTGCTTCGTAGTGCGAGCGGAGAGGGGCTAGTGGATTGGGAGACGCGCCGTGAATCCGGCCCCTACGCGCTCCCGGCGCTTCGGGACACTTCCCACATCC
>CBFGWO010000031.1:0-26107 GCA_965652595.1 uncultured Cellvibrio sp.
TGGCACAAGCTCTCCTGCATCCGCTGGAAGAACAGGACGCCGCCATAGAGCAGATGCTGGTGGACACTATTTGTACTCTCACCCGCGCGCTGGTGGAGCGCGAACTGCTCAGCGATTCCGGGGATATGGTCAAGCTGGTAAAAAAAGCGGTGGATGCCTTGCCGGTGGGCAGCCAGCAGCTGCGTATTTATCTCAATCCCGACGATCTTGCGGCCGTGGAAACCTACGCCGAAGAACAACAGCTGGACTGGACTTTTGTTGCCGACGCGCAACTGGATATAGGCGGTTGTCGCGTGGAGACCAGTGAAAGCCGTGTGGATTTTTCTGTGGCGACGCGCATGGAACAACTGCTTAAGGATTTTGTTAACAAGCAGCTCGCTGGTGGCGATGCGGAAGATGAGGATTCGCTACCCATCGAAGAGCCTGATGACCAATCGGACGATGGAGAATCGCGGTGAGCCAGCGTCCTGATTTTGTTCAGCGTCTTGCGGCCTATGTGCCGCGCAAACCCCCGATAATGCAACCCCAGGCGGAAGGTCGTATCACCCGCTCTGTGGGTATGACGCTCGAAGCGGTTGGGCTCAATGTGTCTGTTGGTCGCCAGTGCGAAGTCATCACCCGCGAGCAGCGGCGTATTGAAGCCGAAGTGGTGGGTTTTTCTGGCGATCGCGTGTTTCTTATGCCCATAAAACGTGTTGAAGGCTTGCAGCCGGGCGCACGGGTGGTGCCGCTGGCAACGCAAGCCGGTATGCGCATAGGCCCACGCTTGCTCGGCCGTGTTATCAATGGCATAGGCCAGCCTCTGGATAGCAAAGGGCCGTTGGAAGGCGACGAGTTTCTCGATTTTGCGCCCCACGAAATCAATCCGCTAAAACGCCACCCCATTCACGAACCCCTGGATGTGGGTATTCGTGCGATCAATGCACTGATTACCGTAGGGCGTGGCCAGCGGCTGGGGTTGTTTGCCGGAAGCGGTGTGGGCAAAAGCGTGCTGATGGGGATGATGACCCGCTTCACCACCGCTGACGTGGTGGTGGTATGTCTGGTGGGTGAGCGGGGCAGGGAGGTGAAAGAATTTATCGATCATATTCTGGGCGACGAAGGTTTGCGTCGCGCTGTGGTGGTGGCTTCGCCCGCTGATGACGCGCCCTTGATGCGTTTGCGCGCCGCTCAGCTCGCCAGCCGTGTGGCCGAGTATTATCGCGATCAGGGTAAAAACGTATTGCTGTTGATGGATTCACTGACCCGCTTTGCCCAGGCCCAACGCGAAATTGCGCTGGCCATTGGCGAACCCCCGGCGACCAAGGGTTATCCACCCTCAGTATTTGCGCGTATCCCGCAACTGGTGGAGCGTGCAGGCAACGCCGCCGAAGGTGAAGGCTCAATTACCGCGTTTTACACGGTGTTGACCGAAGGGGATGATTTGCAGGATCCCATTGCCGATGCCGCCCGTGCGATTCTCGATGGTCATGTGGTTTTGTCGCGCCGTCTGGCGGAAGAAGGGATTTACCCCGCAATTGATATTGAGGGCTCCATCAGCCGGGCGATGCAAAACATCGTGCCCGAAGAACAATTGCAGCAAATGCAGCGCTACAAGCAGTTGTTGTCGCGCTATCAGCAAAATCGCGACCTGATCGCCATCGGCGCTTACAGTCCTGGCGCCGATCCGGAAACGGATCTGGCGATTGAAAAGTTCCCCCAACTGCGCGCCTTTATTCAACAGGGGTTGAGCCAACCTGTGCACATGGCGGAGGCTATTGCCAATCTCAAGGCTCTGCTCACCCATAAGGCCAGTGGGCCACGTCCGACCAGTCCGCTGGCTGCCCAGCATCGTCGACAGGCCTAGCCTCCTAGCGCACATCAGGATTTATCGCCATGGCTGAGTCTCGCGCAAAGCGCATGAAGATTGTCTTGACCCTGGCTGAGCAGCGTGAACAAGCGGCTGCACGTCAGCTGGGCGAATGGCGCAAACAGCTGGTGGCTGAGCAGGCGCAGTTGCAACAGCTGACGGAGTACCGCGACCATTACCAGCAGATCTATGCCGAGCGCAGCCAGGTGCGCAGCGCCAATGACTTGCTGACCTACAGCAGTTTTTTGCAGCGCCTCGTGGTCGCCTGTACAGAGCAGGAACAAAAAATTGTATTGGTGCAACGTCAGCACGACATGTCATTGCAGGCCTGGCAGCGCTGCTACCACCGGCGGCAGTCCATTGCGCAGATGATTGATCGCCTGCAAAACGATGAATTGCTTGCCTTGGAAAAACGATTACAAAAAGAGCTGGACGAGCAAGCGACCCAGGGATTTATCCGCGGTCAGTGGCAAGACTAGCGCTTTTGGAGTATAACTTTGTGGCCGTCGTGCACTTTTATAACCAATAGTGCTGTAGGGGCCCAGACAATAACTCAGGATGTTGTATACATAGAGGTAAACAATGGCGATTACGTCCAAACAGTCCAATGATGGCAATCAGGTGACCATTTTTATTCAAGGGCGCTTTGATTTCAGTTCGCACCAGGAATTTCGCGCAGCCTACGAAAAATTACCCAAGACGCCGACCCATATCCGCGTTGACTTGCAGGAAACCACCTATCTGGACAGCTCGGCGCTGGGTATGTTGCTGCTGCTGCGCGACTATGCGGGTGGCGACAAGGCAGATATTGAAATAGTGAACTGCTCTGTTGACGTTAAAAAAATCCTGACCATTTCCAATTTTGAACAGCTCTTCACCATTCACTGAGGCAAGCTATTCATGTTAGTTGAATGGATGCAATCCCCATGACGCAAAGCGGGATGCCCCAGGCCAAGGGCTTGACTATCCTGGTTGCGGACGACACCGAAACCGATCGCCTGATTCTCGAAACGCTGGTGCGCAAACAGGGTCACCGCGTCATTCGCGCCTGCGATGGTTTGGAAGCTGTCGAAGCCTACACCGCCGAGCGTCCCGACCTGGTGTTGATGGATGCGCTTATGCCTCGCCTCGATGGTTTTGAAGCCGCACGCCAGATCAAGGAGTTGGCGGGCGAGGCTTTGGTGCCGATTATTTTTCTTACCTCGCTCACTGACACAGAATCCCTGGTGAAATGCCTGGATGCGGGTGGCGATGATTTTCTGTCCAAGCCCTATAACCCGGTGATTCTTGAAGCCAAGATTCGCTCCTTTAACCGCATGCGCAAACTCCACGCCACCATGCTGGCGCAGCGCGATCAAATTGCGCGACACAACGAAGAGTTTTTGCGCGAGCAAGCGGTGGCCAAGCAGATTTTTGATAATGTCGCCCACAGCGGTTGTCTCAATGCCAGCAATGTACGCTACTACCTTTCTTCGCTGGCGATATTCAACGGCGATGTGATGGTGGCGGCCATGAGCCCATCGGGCAGTATGATGGTGTTGCTCGGTGATTTTACCGGCCACGGATTACCGGCGGCCATAGGCGCCATGCCCTTGGCATCCACCTTTTACGGCATGGTACACAAGGGATTTTCGATGGCGGATATCCTGCGTGAAATTAACCGCAAGCTAAAGCAAATACTGCCGCTGGGGTTTTTTTGCTGCGCCACCATGGTGGATTTGAATTTTAAAAAGGGGCGCATGAAAGTGTGGAACGGGGGGTTGCCAGAAGGCTATATCTACCGTTGTTACAACAAATCCTATCAAGCGGTAAAGTCTATTCACTTGCCGCTGGGAGTTTTGCCGGACAAAAGCTTTAAAACCAACTGCGAATATTTTGAAATGGCACCGGGCGACCGTTTTTTTATGTGGTCTGACGGCATTCATGAATCGCGCAATTTGCAGGGTGATATGTTCGGTGAGGCGCGCTTGCAGGATATTTTTAATCAAAAATTACCCGCCGAAAACATTTTTTCGGAAATCTTGCAGCGTGTTCAAACCTTTGTGGGGGAGGGTGAAAAAAACGATGATCTCTCGCTGTTTGAAATTGCCATGGAAGAGCCGAGCAATCTCGAACATTCGAGCCTGGAGCCGTTGGCTGCGGGTTCTGGCGGGCTGCGCGAATGGAGTCTCAGTTTTGAAATCAAGCCCAGTAGTTTTAAAGCCTTTGATCCTCTGCCGTTGTTGTTAAGCCTGTTGATGGAAGTGCCCGGGTTGCGCGGTGCCAGCGGTACGCTCTACACCATCCTGGTGGAACTCTATTCCAACGCGCTGGAGCATGGTGTGCTGGGCTTGGACTCAGCGCTTAAAGCAACCGCAGAGGGCTTCAGCGACTATTACGCGCTGCGCAACCGACGCTTGCAGACTGTCGCAACCGGCTATATCCGCTTTCTTCTCGATCACAACACCACGGAGGATGGCGGGATTCTCAAGATTCGTGTCGAAGACAGTGGTGAAGGTTTTATTCCCACTGCCAGTGGTTCTGATAAGGCAGCGCATCAGGTTTACGCCGGGCGCGGGCTCGCCTTGTTGGAAAAGATGTGCGACTCTGTTACCTATCTCGGAAAAGGCAATCAGGTTGAGGTTGTCTATTCCTGGAGCAACGATCACTAGCGGCCTGCTAGGATAGTAGCCGGGTTTAGCGAGGAATAAGTATGACAAACCTGCCACTGCTGGACGATGAAATTATCTGCACGCTGCGCGAAGTCATGGGTGAGGATTTTTCGTTGCTGATGGAAACCTTTGTGCGCGATTCGTCTGAGCGAATAGGAGCGCTGGCTTCCAGTATTCACGCCGGTGATGCCGATGCCGTGCGGCGCGGCGCCCACAGTTTTAAAGGCAGCAGTGGCAATGTAGGCGCCGTGCGTTTAGCTGAGGCCTGTCGTTTACTCGAATCCATGGCGCTCGCCGGAGACCCAACCCCCTGGCCTGCGCAGCTGTCCTTGATCGAAATGGAGTTTGCTGCGGTTCGTCAAAGGCTCGCATCCCCCGATAACTGAGCTCCTACCCCTCGCTAATTCCCAACCAGAATCCTTTGCTGATTTTTGTTGTTGGCATTGGCCTTGCAATCCTCTTGCTGAATGCGAATTTTTAGCCCCACAGGCGGCAATTCCTTACCGCATCCTGTCAGCAGCGAGGTCGATACATGCATACCAGTCAAAGGCTCAACGAAGCGGGGATGGGCGTTTTGCTCAAGATCCCTTCTGGCGCTGGCGCCAAAACGGCAGGCCCAGAGGCACCCTCCAAGCCTCGTGAAGGGCGCAGCTTTGATCAGAGCCTTGCCGAAGCGCGGCGCGAGTTGAACCAGCAAGATCGAACAGAGAGAGGCGTTCGCCCCCCAGCGAGAGCGGAAGCGCGCCCTGAAGCGTCGGATTCCCGCGTAAACAGACCAGCGACAAACACACCAAAGGATAGGCCCCAAGCGTCATCTTCCGAGCGAGAGCGGGGGGTTGAATCCGGAGATGAGCAGCGGCAAGAATCGGCCGCTTCTACGCCTGCCGCTTCCAGCCCGGCGGCGACAAATGAACCATCCGCAACAGCTGACACCGCCGGGGAACCGGGGGCTGGCGTTATCGCTGCCGATGCCACAGCGTTGGCCGAGGACCCCAATACCGAATTTGCGCTGATCGAACCGGAGATGCCGACCTCTAGCGAGGACGCCCTTGAGCAGCCCGAGGCGTTGTCGCTGGCGGAAGCGGTGGACTCGCTGGTGGCCCAGCCCACTGGCGAGGAACCGGCCCCGAATACCCTTACCCCCGAGGAAGACGCTGCGGATGCCCAAGTACTTGAACCCGAGGCTAGTGCGTTAAGTGCCCTTGCGGCGAGCCTGACCCAGGGGGCGGCCAAGCCAAGCGGCACAGGAACAACTCTGGGTGGCTCTTCGCGCGCCGCTGTTCAACAATCGAGTGTTAAGCAGTCTTTAGTGGGCTCCTCCTTGGCGAGTTCCTCCTTGGCAAATGCAAAGGGCGCACCCCTAACCGCCGAGCTGGCGGCTGGTGAGGGTGAGCTGCTGGAGGGCGAGATGCTGGAGGGTGAGACCAAGTTCGAAATGCCCACCAAGGCAGATCTGGCGCGGGTATTGGCCGGTGAAGGCACCAAGCCTGGCGCACGCGACTCCACCAGTTCGCAAGTGAGCACACCTCAGCCGACGGCTGGCCTATCGACCATCAAGGCCGCAGAACCCCTGCTGTCGGCGGCGCGCACTTTTGTCCCCCAATCGGTCGTTGCTACACCAGTGGGGCAACCCCAGTGGAGTCAAGCCGTGGGTGACAAGGTGCTCTGGTTGGCGAGCCAAAATCTGGCGGCGGCTGAACTGCGTCTGGATCCTCCCGACCTGGGCCCCATGCAAGTGAGAGTGTCGGTGCAAAACGATCAGGTGCAGGTGACCTTTACCAGCCCTCACGCCAGCGTGCGCGAGGCCCTGGATCAAAGCGCCAACCGCTTGCGCGAAATGTTCAACGAACAGGGGCTTAACCTGAATATGGATGTGTCTGACCAATCGCTGGCGCGTCATCAATCGCGCGAGGATTCACAGTCCTCGGGCAATGGCGGCCAGGCCGAGGCAGACACCGATGAACAAGTGCTCCAGGAAACCCCCATTCAGCAGCTGCGCCTGGTAGATCATTACGCCTGATTTTTTGGCGATTTCCCCAATAGCGGCCCTCAGGGCCGCTTGCTTTCTCATTCAAGCACCTACTCCAGGCGCGTCGACTCCGGCAAATCCCCGCAAAACTGCTAACCTTGTTCAGGCAATCCCTATGGCACGGGTATTGCTGAACCCTCCTTAGCGCGAGAAAAGATGACGGACTTTTGACATGGCAAAAGCAGGTAACGAAGTCGACAAGGACGAAGATGCAGCCGCAGAAGAAAAAGTAGCGGCAAAAACCAAACGCAAAAAAATACTCTTGTTGGCCGCTTTGGCGGTGGTATTGATCGGAGTTTCGGTTGGCGGAACCCTGCTGATCGTCAAGTTATTTGCCGATCCAGAAGCGGAAGCCGCCGAGGCAGAGGTAGTGTCCAGTGAGTCGGCAACCCAGGAGCCGCCCAAAAAACCGGCAATTTACTATCCAATGCAGCCGGTGTTTGTGGTCAATTTTATGACAGGCGGGCGTCAGCGGTTTATGCAGCTTGAGCTTAATCTGATGCTGCGCGACCAAAGTATTATTCCGGCGCTGGAGCTGCATATGCCAGCGATTCGCAACAATCTGGTGATGCTGTTCAGCGGGCAGATCTATGAAGATATGCAAACAGCCGAAGGCAAAGAACTGTTGCGCTTGGAAGCCACGTTGAACGTTCAACAAACGCTGGAACGTGAAATTGGACAGCCGGGGATTGAGCAAGTGCTGTTTACTAATTTTGTCATGCAATAGGGGTGGACCCAGGTGCAAGACTTACTCTCACAAGACGAAATTGATGCGCTCCTTCACGGTGTCGATGACGGCGATATCAGTACCGAGGCCGACGACGAACCGGGTACGGTGCGTGCCTATGATTTAACCAGTCAGGATCGTATTGTTCGCGGGCGCATGCCCACGCTGGAAATGATCAACGAGCGTTTTGCGCGCTACACCCGCATCAGCATGTTTAACCTGCTGCGCCGCACGGCGGATGTGTCCGTGGGTGGTATCCAAATTCAAAAATTTGGTGAGTATGTGCATACGCTTTATGTGCCCACCAGTTTGAATATGGTTAAGTTCCGCCCATTGCGCGGAACCGCGCTCGTCATACTTGACGCGCGCCTGGTATTTAAACTGGTAGATAATTTTTTTGGCGGCGATGGCCGTCACGCCAAAATCGAGGGGCGGGAATTCACACCCACCGAACTGCGTGTGGTGCAGATGGTATTGAATCAGGCGTTTATTGATCTGGGCGAAGCCTGGAAGGCGGTAATGCCGATTCAATTCGAATATATGAACTCCGAAGTCAATCCCTCGCTGGCGAATATTGTCAGCCCCAGCGAAGTGGTTGTGGTAAGCACTTTTCATGTGGAGCTGGACGGTGGTGGTGGTGAAATCCATATCACCATGCCCTATTCGATGATTGAACCCATTCGCGAAGTTCTGGACGCAGGCTTGCAAAGCGACAGCGATGAACAGGACGAGCGCTGGGTGAAGGCGCTGCGTGAAGATGTGCTTTCCGCCAAAGTGGATTTGGAGTGCGACCTGGTTAAGCGCGAAATTTTGTTGCGGGAAATCATGGATCTCAAAGCCGGCGATGTCATTCCCGTTGAAATGCCCGATCTCCATGTATTGACTGCCAATGGTGTGCCTATGTTTCGCGTACAGCTGGGTCAACATCGCGGTAATCTTGCGCTCAAGGTGCAGGATTTTGTAGATCGCAGTAATGCCCATAACCTTACAGCTAATGAAGGAGCCTTCCGTGGCAACAAACGATGATATTGATCAAGACTCCATGGCCGACGATTGGGCAGCTGCGATGCAAGAGCAGGCTGACGCCGATGCGGTAATACCGGTTGAGCTGGATGAACTTAAGGAAACCGCCAAGTCGTCACACAACCCCGATCTGGATGTGATTTTGGATATTCCCGTTTCCATCTCCATGGAAGTGGGGCGCACATCCATCACTATTCGCAATCTGTTGCAATTAAATCAGGGTTCAGTGATTGAGCTGGATCGTTTGGCCGGCGAACCCCTGGATGTGCTGGTGAATGGCACCCTGATTGCTCACGGTGAAGTGGTGGTGGTGAATGAAAAGTTTGGTATCCGCATGACTGATGTGATCAGCCCCTCCGAACGTATTAAAAAGCTGCGTTAAAAAGCAGGAGTTAGCAGTGATGAAATGGCGGCATTACCTCGGATTTTGGGCGTTGATACTTGTTATTTTTTGCCCTTTGGGTCATGCCGAAACAGCAGAGGCGCCAGTCATTTCCGCCAGTCAGTCTGAAGCAACAACGACCGAACACTCGCCAAAGCCTTCTTCGGTGGTAAATTCAGCTTACAACCCTTCTCGAGTTCCTTCTCAAAGTGTCAGCGGTAGCGCGAATTTACTCAGCCTGATGCTGGGGCTCATACTTATTGTCCTGTTGATTTTGGCTTTGGGTTGGCTGGCGCGGCGAATGGGGCAGGGTGGTCTGCTGGGAAATAAGCACATTAAGCTTTTGTCGGCTATGCCACTGGGTACACGGGAGCGATTGGTACTGGTGGATGTTGCAGGCCAACAGCTGCTGTTGGGTGTAACTGCTACACAAATCACCCACTTGCACGCCTTTGCTGAACCGGTAATCGATCCAGACGCACCGGTGGCCCCGTCGGATTTTAGTCGCAAGCTGCTTTCCTTTATGCAACAAAAATCGTCTGCACATTCAAGGCTCGTTCCCGATGCGGAAATCAAATGATATGCGTTCGTTAAAGCTGATCTGTTGGATTTTTATTGCACTATTGGCGCTGCCCATTGGCGTATACGCCCAAACTCCGGCGGAAAGCCTGGCCTCGACGGCATCTGTGGGTGGGGCTTTGCCTGCCATTCCAGGACTGCCCGCTTTTACGGTAACAACTAACCCGGATGGTGGTCAGGATTACACAGTAACACTGCAAATTCTGGTCATCATGACCATGCTGACATTCCTGCCAGCGCTGCTCATGATGATGACTTCGTTTACGCGCATCATTATTGTGTTTTCGATACTGCGTCAGGCGTTGGGTTTGCAGCAGTCACCATCGAATCAGATTTTGATTGGTCTGGCACTCTTCCTCACGTTTTTTATCATGCAGCCGGTGTTGAACCAGGTAAACGCCAATGCATTGCAGCCCTATATTAATCAAGAGATCAGTGCGCAACAGGCATTAGCCAATACCGCCGGTCCGTTTCATGAGTTTATGCTCTCGCAAACACGCGAATCTGACATTGCCCTCTTTGTTGGGATTGCCGGTATGGAGCCTATAGCAACACCCGAAGAAACACCCTTTAGCATTCTGGTGCCCGCGTTTATCATCAGCGAATTAAAAACGGCCTTTCAGATTGGATTTATTATTTTTATCCCCTTTCTGGTGATCGATATCGTGGTATCCAGTGTGTTAATGGCGATGGGTATGATGATGTTGTCGCCCTTGATTATTTCGCTGCCGTTTAAAATCATGCTGTTTGTATTGGTCGATGGCTGGGCCATGATTGTTGGCACCCTGGCGGCGAGTTTTGGAGTCTAGCTATGACACCCGAAGTTGCACTGGATTTGTTTGCCGAGGCCTTTTACCTCACGGTGTTGATGGTGCTGGTGATTGTTGGCCCCAGTTTGATCGTGGGGCTGGTGGTCAGTATGTTCCAGGCGGCGACTCAAATTAACGAGCAAACCCTCAGCTTTTTGCCCCGGTTGATTATGACCCTGGCGACTATCATGGTGGCGGGCCCCTGGCTCATCACCAAGTTTATGGATTTGTTTGCCCGCTTGTTTAACGACATCCCTTTCCTGATTGGATAGGACCTAACCCATGAACGAACTGGTGGTCAGCGACGCACAGCTGGCGGAATTTATCGGCCAGTATCTCTGGCCCATGGTTCGTATCAGTGCTTTTTTTCTCGCTGTTCCGGTGATTGGTGCTCGCACGGTTCCGGCGCGTGTACGGATTATTCTTGCAGGTTTTCTCACCATCTTGTTGGCGCCGATGCTGCCTGCGGCGCCGAGCATTCCCATTTTGTCCGTGGAAGCCATGACGCTGGTTGTTAAAGAGGTGGTTATAGGGCTGGCGCTTGGTTTTATTATGCAAGTGGTGTTGCACGTATTTGTGCTCAGTGGCCAGATGATTGCCATGAAAATGGGCTTGGGCTTCGCCTCCATGAACGATCCAACCAACGGCGTCAGTGTTACTGTTTTATCGCAATTTTATTTGCTGTTAACAACACTGTTGTTTCTTGCGGTTAACGGCCACATTGTGATGATTCAGTTGCTGGTGCAGAGCTACGCCAGTTTTCCACTAATCGGTAGCGGATTCGACAGCGATGTATTTGTCGGCATTGCCAACATGGGATCCTGGCTGTTCAGCGCTGCGCTGTTGGTAACCTTGCCACTGTTTACATCCCTGTTGGTGGTAAATATGTCCTTTGGGGTGATGAGTCGTTCAGCACCGCAGATGAATGTGTTTACTGTCGGCTTCCCCATAACCCTGATTTTTGGTTTGCTCTTGATGTGGTTTAGCCTGGGCAACTTTCTACCATTGTTTGAATTGATTTTGACCGAGGGTTTCACCCTGGTGACCGAGTTGACGGGAGTGCAGTAATGGCCGAAGACAACGACAATGGCCAGGAAAAAACCGAAGAGGCCTCGCCGCGAAAACTCGAAAAGGCGCGCGAAGATGGCCAGATTCCCCGATCACGCGAACTAACCACAACGGCTATTTTGCTTGCCGGTACTGTGGGTTTGTATGTGTTCGCCGGTTTTATGACCCGGTTAATTACCGGTATTTCAAGGCACAACTTTTCCTTTTCCCGCGAAGCGGCTTTTGATCCCCAGGCCATGCTCGCCCATCTGGCCACCTCCTTTTACGACGGCATTTTCAGCATGATGCCACTCTTTGGTGTGCTGCTCCTCGCCTCGATTCTTGGGCCAATTGCACTGGGCGGTTGGTTGATGAGCGCCAAAGCTATGGCGCCAAAGCTGAGCCGTATGGATCCTATCGCCGGTTTAAAACGTATGTTTTCGGCAAAGTCGTTAATGGAATTGTTTAAGGCTGTTGCCAAGGTGTTGGTGATTCTGGGCGCTACCATTTTGCTGCTTTTGGCTTTGCAGCAGCCTATGTTTCGGCTCTCGGACGAGAGCGTGCAAGCGGCGATTGTTCATTCAATGCAGCTCAGTGGTATTGCCGCCATAGCTTTGGCGGCGGTCACCCTGGCCATTGCGGCAGTGGATATTCCCTTCCAGATATGGGACCACAATAAAAAGCTGAAAATGTCCCGCCAGGAATTGAAAGACGAAGTAAAAGATACTGAAGGCAAGCCAGAGGTGAAAGGGCGCATTCGTCAGTTGCAGCGCGAAATGGCGCAGCGCCGTATGATGGCGCAAGTGCCCGAGGCGGATGTGGTTATCACCAACCCAACGCACTTTTCGGTTGCGCTGAAATACGATCCGGAAACCATGCCGACGCCTATTTTGCTCGCCAAAGGTGGTGACAATATGGCGTTAAAAATTCGCGAAATTGCCAACGCTCACAAAATCGAGATCATCGAAGCGCCAGCCTTGGCGCGGGCGGTTTACTACACCACCGAAGTGGATCAGGAGATCCCTTCCGGCCTCTATGTGGCCGTAGCTCAGGTGTTGGCCTATGTATTCCAGTTGCGCAACTACCGCAAAGGCAAGGGCGAACGGCCGACCTATCCACGCAACATCAAGCTGCCGAAGGATATGCAGTTTGATTGATGCCAATCTGGTTTATTTACACACAAAGCCTTCTGCATGTGTGTCAATGTCGGTGGTTCGGTAGTGCAAGGTCGCCGGATAGGCACAGAGAGGTCTTTTTCTCCCAGGCCAAGGCGTGGTTGCACCCGCTTTTGCGGCCAGCCTATCCGGTGCCTGTGATTTTTCAACCCAATCGATTAATGCACTAAACGCATCAAATTGATCTGTTGCCGGGCCGCCCTGGCAATGCCCCATGCCGGGTACGGGGAACAGTCGCACAAAATCCTGAGCTTGACCTTGATAACGTGTATTCACCGCTTCCCACCAGGCAATAGAGTCGTTGATCGAAAACACCGGATCGGACACGCCGTGGGCAATAATCAGTTTGCCGCCCCGCGCCTTATAGGCATCCAGGTTGGCTGAGGTGGCATCCATCAGTTGCCAGGCGGATTCAGGAAAGTTTTTATCTGTGGCAAAAATCGCCTGCGCATCAACATCGAAGTTATAGGCCAGTTGGTTCGCCAGCAGATTGTTGGGGTTTGCATCCAGTGCGCGCGGCGGCGTGGAAAAAAGTGTCGCCAGTGCGGGCATGCCCAGCACCACATTTAATGGTGGGATTTCATGGTTACCTAACTTCCATAGCCGCCAACCAAAATCCGTAATGCCTGCATCAAACGGAAAAGCTGCGTAGAGTGCGTCGCCGCGTGAATTTTTCGCACCGGCAAAGGATTTTTTGAGGGCGTTGATTTGGCCTAAGCTCAAGCAGTCATCGCGTTTTTTATTGGCGCATTGGCGCGCACTCAGAGCAGGGTAGACTTTCTCGTTAGTGCAGGCAGAGAAATGTTGAATCATCCCGTCCTGAATGCCATCGAGTTTATCGCAAGCGGCGAGAAAGGCATCGCTGACCAAACGTAAATCCGCATCTGAAAATGTTTTTCCCAGATCATGCACACCAGCATCTTTTGGCATCAGGCTCGCAAAGGCCTGAGTATCCCAGGCTTGGGCGACAGCCGCTTTAGGCAAGGAAATACCTGGCGCAATCGCCACTATGCCGTCAAACAATTGCGGATAGCGCTGGGCCGCAATCATGCCCTCTTGCCCGCCCTTGGAGCAGCCGTAAAAGTAGGATTTTTGATGGGGTTTGTCGTACAGCTTTTTGACCAGCGCGCTGGCAACCCGGTGGGTTTGTTCAAGAGATGCATGAGCGTAGTTTTTACGCGCCTCAAAATCAAAACCAAAAGCGGCTTCGCCCCCGCGCTGTGGGTCGCTGTTGGTGCGTGCGTCATGGCCTGAATCCTGGCTTACCACGGCGTAACCGCGCATCAAGGCTGGCGTGCTGTGGCCAGCTCCACCAATTGCATCGCCCACATGGCCATTGAGCCCACCACCGCCTTGGAAAAATAAGCCGCCATTCCAGTCCAGCGGCAGCCGCAGGTGAAATTTGATGGAGTAGTCTTGATCGAGGGCGCCTTTACGCTCACCAAAACTGCCGTAAATATCGCAGTGAGCGGGCAGGGGGTGCTGCTCGGAATTGCTGTGGCTATCTTTATTGCTGTGGCTATCTTTATTCCCGTGGCCATCTCTAAACACGGCCTCGCTAACCTTAAGCGTCAGACTTTCAATGGTGGTTTGAACCCGAGCGAGCTGTGCGCAGCCTTGAAGAAAATCGGCATTGCTTTTTTCTGTGTCGCTTTTTTCAGGGGCGCTGGCGTGCGCCGGGATCAATGGACTCGCAGCGAGGGTTATGGCGAATAGAATTCGGAAAAATGAGCGGCTATAGGCTGGGGTCACAGTGCTGTCTCCATCGACGTCGTAGCTTAGTGCTTTATGAGTGCTAGATGCTTTATGAGTGTTAGGTGCGTTATGAGCTTTAAGAAAAAGATAAGTAAATTCGCTGGCGCAGATATTATCTTATAATATGATCCCCGTGTAGCTGTTTAACGGGTCGTAGATAAATTCCCGGTTGAGCGCCGCGCCTATCAACATAAAAACCACTGATACAAGGGTGTAACCAGATGAAAAACCTCACTGCTTTAATCGCTTTTTTGGCAATCGCATGGGCGACTCCATCGCTTGCGCAAACAACGGCTTCGCGAGTCGTCGAAGACGGGGGTACCGGCAAATTCAGCGCCGTTATGATGACCGATGCGTCGCTTTCCACGCACACCCTATTTCGTCCGCAAGACATCACCAAGTTTGGCAAAAAGCAAAAGCTGCCGCTGATCGTGTGGGGCAACGGCGCTTGTTTTGACTCGCCTTGGGAGCACGTTAATTTTTTAAATGAAATTGCCTCTCAGGGCTTTATGGTTATCGCGATCGGCACCATGCCCAAAGAGACTGGCGAACAGGTTAAAGAGCGCTCCGGCTCCGAAAAACTTACGCAGGCTATCGATTGGGCAATTGCACAAAATAGCGACAAAGACAGTGCCTACTATCAAAAAATTGATACCAAAAAAATTGGTGTGAGCGGCATGTCTTGTGGCGGCTTGCAAGCACTCGAAGTGGCGGGCGACCCGCGTATTGCAACCCTGGTGGTTGCCAACAGCGGCATTTTTAATGAGCCCATGCCCACCAGAATGCCCGGCATGCCCAGCCTGGACAAAACCCAGCTGGAAAAAATCCACACGCCCACGCTCTATCTGCTGGGTGGCCCTTCAGATATTGCTTACAACAACGGCATGAACGATGTGGAGCGCATTAACCATGTACCTGTGTTTGTAGCCAATCTGGATGTTGGTCACGGCGGCACCTACGGCCAGCCCCACGGCGGCGAATTTGCGCGTGTGGCCAAGGCCTGGTTTCAGTGGCAGCTGAAAGGTGATAAGCAAGCGGCCAAGTTGTTTGTGGGAAAACAACCCGGCCTCTCAAAAACGCCCGAGTGGACTTTCGCCAAAAAGAACATGCCCTGATGCAGGCAAGTTAGTGTTGACGGTACTTGTTAAAGTGCTTATCGACTGCCATCAAGGCCAATCCGGCCCCAAAGAGCGCTACTAAAATAACGACTAAAGTGGCTGTTGCAATCACACCGGAAACAAACATAAGGCTACTCCTGAAGAAATGCGTCAGGAGTAGCTTGCGCTTTGAGGAAGGTGGTGTTTTTGATTTGCATCAAGCCGAATAATGCGAAATTTGATCTGGCGCAAACACGGGATTAGTTGGCCGATTTGCGCAGGATTTTCTCCATCGCCTTACCCTTTGCCAGCTCGTCAACCAGCTTGTCCAGATAGCGAATCTTTTTCATCAGCGGGTCCTCAATTTCTTCGATCCGCACACCGCAAACCACGCCCTTTATGAATACGCAATCGGGGTTAAATGCAGGCGCCTCAGCAAAAAACTGCCTGAAGCCCTTTTGCTGATCAATTTGTTGCTTCAATCCCACTTGGTCGTAGCCCGTTAGCCAAAAGATGATCTGATCGACTTCATCTTTCGTGCGCCCCTTGCGCTCGACCTTTTGAATATAGAGCGGGTAAACCCTGGCAAAAGGCATGGTGAAAATTTTGTGCTCGGCCATAGGTTGTGTCCTCGTGCGTGCTATTTCGTTGACTTTGCCAGCGCGACAATCGCCGAAATGGCGTTGCGTGCCTGGGGGCTGTTGTGCCAGCAGGTCGAGCCCATCATGTCCGAAATTTGTTTGGTGATGGTGGCAGGGTCTTCGTTAGTCAATTGCGATAGCGAGGAAAAGCCCAGTTGCTCCAGCCGGGTGATAACCGTATCGCCCACGCCTTTGAGTGCGCGCATTTGCGTTTTTTGTGTTTCGGGAAATCCCATAACGTGCTTAGCCATGGATGTTCCTTCGTGAATTCGGTGGCGAAAACCTCGCCAATTTAACACCCTTTTACACTTATAGTCCTTAGTGATTTAACCCCCATCTGCTAGGATCATTCCCATAATGCCAATCTTCCGGGGGTTCCATGTCTCTGTTTATTTCTGCGTTTAATCGATATTGCACCAGCCTGTTGGTGTTGTTTGCCATGCTTTTGGCGGGATGTGCTCATAACACCACAACTTCATCGGCTTCGACCAGCCTGCCGGTATGGGAGCTGCAAGAGCTGGTGTTTACCGCCGAAAGCCGCTACGACAACCCCTATAGCCAGGTGGATATGTGGGTAGACCTTAAAGGCCCGGGTTTTGACAAACGCGTTTACGGTTTTTGGGATGGTGACAACCAGTTCAAGGTGCGCATTGTGGCCACGGCGCCGGGTCAGTGGCAGTGGCAAAGCGGCTCCAACCAAGCGGGTGACCTGGGCTTAAACGGCAAGTCGGGCAGTTTTGTGGCCCGCGCCTGGACCGAAGCCGAAAAACGTGAAAACCCCAATCGTCGCGGATTTGTCGGTGCAACCCCTAACGGTCGCGCGCTGCAATATGCCGATGGCACACCTTTTTTTATGGTGGGTGATACCTGGCTGGCGGGCACCACCTGGCGTTTGCCCTTTCGCAATGCACCTACCTCAACGGACTATCAACCCGGCCCCGGCGTCGGCTTTGAGGATGCGGTGGAGTATCGCAAGCGCCAGGGTTTTAATTCGGTGAGCATGATTGCGGCCTTTCCCAACTGGGAAGCAGATTTGAATCCCAGCACCTTTGCCAATGAAGACGGCATTTTTTTGCGCAACGCCTGGGAAAAATTTGGTTATGACGTGGCCGAAGGGCCGGGCACAGATGCCTCCGGTGGCTTAAGTTATTGGGGCACCTACACCGCTAAAAATATGCGCGATGAATTTGGCAACCTGCCATTTGCCCTGTCGCAAAAGCACAAAGGTGTTTCTGATTTTACGCGCTTGAATCCCGCCTATTTCCAGAGCCTGGATAAAAAAATGCATTACCTTTCCGAGGCGGGTTTTGTGTCCCTGCTGGAAACGGTACGCCGCGATGTGGGCCCTTCCTGGCATGCCTATTTTGATTTCAACGAAACTTTTGCGCGCTACGTGCAGTATTTGATTGCACGCTACGGTGCCTATAATTTTGTGTTCAGTGGTATTCATTTGGATTGGATTCCGGATGATTTCAGTTTGACCGCCGATCAATTTAATGAAGCGCTCACCTATCACCTGAATAAATACGGCCCGCCACCTTTTGGTCAGTTGCACACCACACTGATTGATCGCTCCACCTACGAGGCTTTTGGCCACGGTGACCAAGTGCCATGGCTGGATATGCACAGCGTGGGCAACAAGCCCCGCGATCACCGCGTGGCCTATGCGCTGGAAACGCTTTTTAATCTGGAGCCGCCTTACCCGGCGATTAATTTTGAGCCTTATTACACCGGCTGGTTGCACGAGATTAACAAACCTGCCGGTGAAGAGCCGCCCGCCAATTCGCCGCGCGATAATTATTTTGCGCGTGCGCAAATGTACGGCTCGGTGCTTTCGGGCGGCTTGTCGGGCCATGTGCATGGCACAGCGTCTTACGATCTCACGACTACCGGCGAACCGGAAGGCGCCAGGCCCCATATCTGGACGGCGTTGAAATATGATTCCGCCAACTACATGCGTCACCTGCATGCGTTTATGTTGTCGGAGGGCGGGCGTTATCAGCAGTTGTTGCTGGCGTCCAGCGACATACACCCGCGCAAGGCGCCCGGCAGCCCGGAAGAGGGTTTGGATGGATGGTCTTATATGATGCGCACCGCAGATAAATCCCTTGCGCTGCTGTATTTTGAAAATCTGGCCGTTGCTCCCGCCTTAAGTGGGTTTACACCAGGGGCCTCCTATGAGTTACGCTGGTTCGACCCGCTCACGGGCGAATGGCACAAACCCGTGAGCCTGACAGCGGATGGTGAAGGCAAGCTCAGCATTAAACACTTCCCCGGTGGCAGCACGCTTGCGGATAGGGACTGGGCGGCCAAAATCAAACCCTAATAGATTTTTTACCAATCAGGAGGAAACCGGTGCTTCGTCATTTGTCCCTCATGCTTGGCTGTTTGTTGATTGTCCAGTCTTCCTCTGCACAGCAATTTACGCTGCTTGGCGCCGGTGGCAGTTTGCCGCCGGTTCCCACCGAGCAACTTCATCCGCTGGAAAAACCCGCTGATCTTGATGCGTTGATACAGGCTGCCAACGGCAAGCGCGTGGTTATGCTGGGTGAATCCACTCACGGTACCCACGAATTTTATGTGTGGCGCGATCTTATCAGCCGCCGCTTGATAGAAGAGCAAGGCTTTAGATGGGTGCTTGTTGAAGGAGACTTTGCGAGTCTCCACGAGGTCAATCGCTATATTCGCCACCAAAAGGGCGCAGCCAAATCGGCGCAGGCAATCTTGGGGAAGCTGGATCGCTGGCCTCAGTGGATGTGGGGCAACAACGAAATGGTAGTGTTTGTTGAATGGTTGCGCGCCTACAACCAGGGCAAGCCCGCGGCTGAGCAGGTGAGTTTTATGGGCCTGGATCTCTACGGCGAATGGCGCTCCTACGATGCCGTTTTGGCGAGCCTTAAGCGCGTTGATCGCCATCTGTATCGCACTGCAAACAAAGCCTATCGATGCATTAAACCTTTTAAAAATCACAGCTGGAACTATGCCCGGGCGGTAAAAGCCGGGCAGGTGGATTGCCGCGAGCCACTGGCAGAGGTAATGGCGCTGGTGCACAGCGATCACCCCAAGCTCAATAGCCTGGCCCAGGACGACTTGTTTTACCTGCGCCAAAATGCGCGAGTTGTGCACAAGGCCGAACGACATTTTCGCCTTGCCATGACAGAGGGTGAGCTGGCGTCTTGGAATGCGCGGGTCACGCATATGCAACAAAGCCTGCAAGCAGTGATGGATTTGCAGGGTGAATCAGCACGCGTGCTTGTCTGGGCCCATAATTCCCACATTGGCGATGCGCGTTTTACCAGCATGCGTGAAAGCGGCCATTTGAATATTGGTCAGTTGGCGCGTGAGCACTGGGGTAGGGAAGCGGTATTCCTGGTGGGCTTCTCCACCTTTGAGGGCCGAGCTATCGCGGCGCTGAGTTGGGGCGGTGCTATAGCGGCCATGCGTTTGCCTGCCGCTGCCCGTGACAGTGCGGAGGAATGGCTGGCATCCGCGAATTACGCCAATTTTTATTGGGTGTTCAGCGATGAGGATCGCGTTAATCCGCTGCTGCAAGCGCCTTGGGGGCAGCGTGCGGTAGGTGTGGTTTACAGCCCCTCTCACGATCGTCAGCAATACGAACCCAGCCTGCTGCCCGAGCGTTATGATGCGCTGGTTTTTTTTCGTCAAACCCGGCCTCTCACACCCTTGGCTGTACCTCGTCGTTAAGGATTTTTTATGCAAGTTGTTCAACGTCTTCCCTATGCGGATTTGTGTTCCGCAGTAGCGCAATCACTCGTGACCGCAGGCGTTAGTGCCGATCAAGCTGCCATTGAAGCGGAAGTTATGGCGGAGGCGGATTTGCTCGAAGTACCTTCTCACGGTGTGCGCATGTTGCCTCCACTGTTGGCGGCGCTGCGCGAAGGGCGCGTCAATTCCCGCCCGCATTTTCAACTCCAACGCGAACTGGGTGCTATTTGTGTATTGGATTGCGATAACGGGCCGGGCCGTTTTGCGTCGGTAAAAGCCATGCAGGCGGCAACGGATCGCGCTGCGCAATTTGGTGTGGGCGTTTGCCTCGCCAAAAACACCAGCCACTGGGGCCGCGCCCACGCTTACGCCAGTCGCGCGGCGCAACAGGGTTTTATCGGTCTCTGCACCACCAATGCGATTCCCACCATGGCAGTTTGGGGTGCAAAAAAGCGCGTGATTGGCAATAACCCTTTAGCTATTGGCGTTCCCGGTATTCATCCGCATGAGCCTTGGGTGCTGGATATGGCCATGAGTCAGGCAGCGGTAGGCAAGGTGGCGACCTGGCTGCGCGAAGGCAAAACACCGGAGGCCAATTGGGGGCTTAATGCCCAGGGTGAGCCCAGCCAAAATGCCGAGGATATTTTGCATGGTGCGGTGTTGCCGATGGGTGGCCACAAGGGCGCCGGTATGGCGGTGATGTTTGAATTGATGACTGCCGCGCTCGCGGGTGGTGTGTTCACAGCGGGTATTTTGGCGCGGGATACCAGTGGTGTTGATGCGGCGGCGAGCAAATTATTTATTGCACTGAATGTGTCGGCGTTTATTGAGCCAGCAGAGTTCCGCGCAAAAGTGGCGGAGCTAAGCCACTATTTAGCGCAAGAGGCGACGCCCTTCAATTGGCCCGGCGAGCGCGGTTGGCAAGCCGGGGCGCGCAATCGGGTAGAAGGCGTGCCCCTGCACAGCGAAATTAGGGCGCAGTTGCTGGCGGCGGGGGTATTGCTGGCTTAGCGCTAAACCTGTGCCAACGCATTTGCCCGTCGCTGATTTCCTTGATAAATACCGGCTGCGCCAGACTTTCATCGCGCCAAATGACTTGCTGGGTTTGATAATCCACCGCATAGCCGGGATTGCCTTTGGGATTGCTCACCAGCGTTTGAATACCTTTGGTGAGTGCGAATTTCGCGCTTGTGTCCAGCAGCTTTACCTGCCCATCGGCGGAGATCACCAGCAGCCGTTTGTCGTCCTGGGTAAAGAAGAGTCGCTGCGGATTGAGTCCGCCGATTTTTTGTATAAGCGAATTGTCCTTGCCGTCGTAAATCACCAGGTCTTTATAGTCAATTTCCACCATCAGTGCGCCTGAGTGGCTGTAGACTTTTTTCTCGTTTTTTGATTTGTCTTGTGATTTATCCAGCAATCTCGTCAGAGATTCGCTTTCACCTTGTGCGATCAACTCGCTGCTGCCATCGGTTAGGTTCCAGCGGCGCACTTGGCCCTGGTAGTTGCGGGTGTAAAGAGTATTGCCATCCTCGGAGAAAGTCAGTGCAGCCAGGGCGCCGTCAGGGCTGTGCAAAAGTGCTTTGCGGCTTAGTGTGTTGATGTCCCACAGCTGGATATCCCTGTCGCAGCGGTTGATCGCCAGCAGGTTGTTGGAAGACAAATCCGCTGTGGTCAAGGCGTTGGGACCAGCGAGAAAGTCGGTGAGCTTTTGGCCATCCAGAGAGAAAACCCCAATGCTGGCTTCGCGCGCAAAGCAGCGCGGACTTTCCTGATACACCAGCGCCAGCTGTTCACCTTTTGGGTGAAAGGCGAGCCCGGCAGAATGCATATTGGGCAAGCGCGCGCGGGTTTCGCCGGTATCCAGGTTGATGACCACCGCCTCCGACGCCAGGGCTGCCACCTGGGTAGCGTCCGGGCTGAGCGCCAGCGCAAAAATACCCCAAAAGCCACTTACCTCGATCTGCCTGCCCAGGGTCATTTTTTCCACATCCAACAGGCTGATGTTGTTGCCGGCGAGCACCAGTTGTTGGTCAGTGCGAAACGCCAGGCTCTGCCAGGGTTGGTTGAGTTGTTTTTTTCGCAGGAGCTTGCCGGAATCCAGATCCACCAGCGCCAGCCAACCCTCGTCACTCACCACTGCGGCGAGCTTGCCCGAGGGGCTAAGGGCGAGCGCTTTGACCTTGAAGGGCAGGGCGAGGCGCTTGACCGGCAAGGGCTTTTGTTCGCGCAGCAGGCTGATATTGACCGGCGACCATTGCAGGGATTTGTAGCCTGCGACGGCGAGTATTTCACTCCGGGGGTTGTAGTCCATGATCTGGTGGCCAGTCACGGGCAGGTTGTCATCAAAACCCAGAAGGCTGAGGCGCGTCTCACCGATGCTGTGCCAGGCAAAGAGCTCACCGTTGCGTGCCAGAGAAATCAGGGTTTGATCCTGGATAAAGAGGCTCTGCACCAGGCTTGCACCATGGCCCTCCAGCACCGACACCAGGTTGCCACGCCCATCCCACACTCGCAGGCTGGCGTCGTCGCTGGCAGAAACCAGAAACTGGCCATCGGGGCTGTATTGGAGGTGGTTAACGGCGGCGGCGTGACCCAGTTGTGGCACCAGGAAACTATCGGCCAGCAGGCGCAGGGGTGAAAAGACCAACAGGAGAAGCAGGGCGAAAAGACCAGACAAACGCATGGGACTTCCTTATTTACAACAATGGAGGTGATCAAAAGGGCGCCCATTTTAGGGATCAACGCCTGCATTTTGTGAGAGGCCTTAGGCGTTTAGCGAGAAACCTTAGGCGTTTTGCGAACCCGGTACGCTTTTTGCGATAGCCCGTCAAAAGGCCCATAACCGTCAAGAATCCGTACTATGGCATTACCTTCTTTCAGTCAGCTCAACAAAACCGATGGCAAAGCCATGTGGGGCCAGGTCAAGGGCTTGGGCAAGGGCAATATCGGTATTCCGGTTTTGCTGTTGATGTTGCTGGGCATGATGGTTTTGCCGGTGCCGCCACTGCTGTTGGATGCCTTCTTCACGTTCAATATCGCCCTGGCACTGGTGGTGCTGCTGGTCAGCGTTTACGCCATGCGGCCGTTGGATTTTGCCGCCTTCCCCACCATTTTGCTGATCGCCACCCTGCTGCGCCTCGCGCTCAACGTTGCCTCCACCCGCGTGGTTTTGCTGAACGGCCACGAGGGGGGGGATGCCGCCGGTAAGGTGATCGAGGCCTTTGGTGAAGTGGTGATCGGTGGTAACTACGCCGTTGGCCTGGTGGTGTTTTTGATTTTGATGATCATCAACTTTGTGGTGGTCACCAAGGGTGCCGGGCGGATTTCGGAAGTGAGCGCGCGATTTACCCTGGACGCCATGCCCGGCAAGCAAATGGCCATTGATGCCGACCTGAATGCCGGGTTGATCGATCAGGACGAAGCCCGCACCCGCCGCCAGGAAGTCGCCAGCGAAGCCGACTTTTACGGCGCAATGGACGGTGCCAGCAAGTTTGTGCGCGGCGATGCCATTGCCGGAATCATGATTCTGCTGATTAACATCATCGGCGGCCTGGGCATAGGTATGATCCAGCACGATCTGGAGTTTCAGGACGCGCTGCAAAAATACATTCTGCTGACCATTGGCGATGGCCTGGTGGCCCAGATTCCTTCGTTACTCCTGTCTACAGCGGCCGCCATTCTGGTCACCCGCGTCAATACCTCGGCCGACATGGGCCAGCAGGTGCTCGGTCAGATGTTCTCCACACCCAAGGCATTGGCGATTTCCGCGGCGGTGCTGCTGGTGATGGGTTCCATTCCCGGCATGCCGCATATCGCTTTTTTGGGCCTGGGTTTGGTTTGCGCGGCACTTGCTTACTACATCCACTGGCGGCGCCAGCAGCCAGCGGCGGTAGACGAGGGTGGTTTTATTCCCGCCGGTGCTCGCCTCGCCGGGGAGGCGCCTGGCGGCGGGCCTGGACCCCAGACGATTTCTTCTGCGCCACCGCGCCCCGTGGCGCCCGGTTTGCCGCCCGCCCCGGAATCCAGCGAAATCAGCTGGGATGACGTGCAGCCGGTTGATGTTATTGGCCTGGAAGTGGGTTACCGCCTGATTCCCATGGTGGATAAAAACCAGGGCGGTGAACTGCTGGGCCGGATCAAAGGCGTGCGCAAAAAGCTCTCGCAAGAAATGGGTTTTTTGATTCCCACCGTACATATTCGCGATAACCTCGACCTGCTGCCCAACGGCTATCGCATCAGCCTGATGGGCGTGGCTGTGGCCGAAGCCGAGGTCTACCCGGATCGCGAAATGGCCATCAACCCCGGCCAGGTATTCGGTGACCTTGACGGCATCAAAACCAAGGATCCAGCCTTTGGCCTGGACGCCATTTGGATCAACGCCAGCCAAAAAGAGCAGGCCCAAACCCTGGGCTATACGGTGGTGGATGCCAGCACCGTGGTGGCTACCCACCTCAATCAGATTCTCCAGGCCCATACCCACGAACTCCTGGGTCACGAAGACGTGCAAAAGCTGCTGGATATGCTCGCCAAAACCTCGCCCAAATTGGTGGAGGAGCTGGTGCCCAATACCCTGAGTTTGAACTTGCTGCTCAAGGTGTTGCAGAACCTGCTGCGCGAGCGGGTGCCCATTCGCGATATCCGCTCCATCGCCGAAGCTTTGGCGGCCAGTGGTGGCAAGAGTCAAGATCCCGCCGCTTTAACCGCCCTGGCGCGGGTGGCCGTCTCTCGCCAAATCGTGCAAAACATCGTGGGCGCCGAGCAAAACATACCGGTGATCACCCTCGATCCGGCTTTGGAACAATTATTGCTGAACACCGTACAGCAAGCCCAAAAAGCTGGCGCTGAGGACAGTGCCTTTATCGAGCCCAGCCTGGGTGAACGCCTGATCCAATCGCTGGTGAAGGCGGCGCAAAAGCAGGAGATGGCGGGCAAGCCGCTGGTGCTACTGGTGGCGGCGCCCCTGAGAAGCTTGCTGGCGCGCTTTGTGCGCAACAGCATCCCCGATATGCGGGTGCTGGCCTACACCGAGATACCGGACAACAAACAGATAACCATTGACGCCAACGTCGGCGCCAATAGCTGATTCAGCCCTTCGGGGTAGAGGAGCAAAACCATGCAAGTAAAACGCTTTGTCGCTGCCGATATGCGCCGTGCTCTGGAAATGGTACGGATGGAGCTGGGTCCGGATGCCATCATCCTTTCCAGCAACCGCGTCAAAGAGGGCGTGGAACTGCTCACCACCCTGGCGGAAGACTCGCCCTTGCAGGAACAGCAGCAGCCTTTGGGGCGCGCGGCCATGGCCAGTGCCTCACCCATGCTAAGCGACGGTGCCTGGGCTCAGCGGGATGAAGACATTGCCGAGCGCGCCGCTCTGGAACTGGCCGACGCCGTGACCCGCCGCTCTGGCCTGGGCCATGCGTCGGGTAAAACCGGCCAGCAGCTGGCCGATGAAATTGAACAAGCGCGCTTGCGGATGCTGGCCGCACGTAAAGCCGAGGAATCCGCTCGCGAACACCTGCTGGCGCCGGAGCCGTCCAGAGTCAGGCCAGCGGGCCAGCCCAGCAGGTCGGAGCCTTCACGGTTTGAGTCGGCGGCCGAGCGCTATGGCCTGATTGCCGAAACCCGCGTTCAAGCCGCTGTCCAGCAGCCCAGCGCGGTCAAGCCTGCGACTGCGCCCGGCAGACTGGAACCCGCGCAGCCCCAGGAAGCGATTAGTGAACTCCAGGCGGAATTGGCCGACATGCGACTCTTGCTGGAACAGCAACTGAGCAAACTCTCACACCAGCCTCAACCGACCTTGTCTGCCAGTGCCAATGTGGCGCGTCGGCTGGAGCGGCTTGGCCTGCCAGCCCATCTTGTCAGTCGCGTGGTCAGCCGTTGCAAAAAGCGTCTTTTGGCGGAGATCTGGCCGGAGGCACTGGCGCGCCTGGCCCATCAGCTGCCCGTGTGCGGCAGAGATATTGTGGATGAAGGCGGCATCTTCGCCTTTGTTGGCCCCACCGGCTCAGGCAAAACCACCACCATTGGCAAGCTGGCGGCACGCTATGTACTCAAGCACGGCGCCAAGGGTGTGGCACTGGTGACTATGGATACCTTCCGTATTGCCGCTCACGACCAGCTGCGCGCCTTTGCGCGCATCCTGCAAATTCCCGTCAAGGTGGTGGATGCCAAGCAATCCCTGGCCCAGGTGCTGGCGGAACTGGCGCAGTACAAGCTTGTACTCATCGATACCGCTGGCTTCCGCCACGGCGACCCTCAGCTCAAACAACAGCTGCACGCCCTGGCCCAGTTCAAACAAATTCAAAACCTGTTGGTGCTGTCCTGCAACAGCCAGGCGCAGATGCTCAAGGCCTCGGTGCATGCCTATGGCCCCGCCGGGCTCAAGGCCTGTGTGCTCACCAAACTCGATGAAACCGCGAGCCTTGGCGAAGCGCTGGGCGTTACTCTTGAATCCCAACTGGCGATCGCCTATACCACCGATGGTCAGGAGGTGCCCAAGCATTTGGATCTGGCGCGGGGACATCAGTTGGTGTCGCGCGCCTTGGCGCTGCTCAAAAGCCAGGGCACCGCAGCGGCGCTTTCCTGAGGTTTGCCTGAGGTTTTCCTAGGGTTTGCCT
>CBFGWO010000032.1:0-26037 GCA_965652595.1 uncultured Cellvibrio sp.
ACTGGAGCTTGGTTGGCTTTGAGTGGAGCTGGATGAAAAGCTTGATGAAAAGCTTGATGATAGATGCTCTGAATGAGCACTGGACGAACTGGCTACCAGACTTGTGCTTTCACTGCTCTGACCTGTGCTTTCACTGCTCTGACCTGTGCTTTCACTGCTCTGACCTGTGCTTTCACTACTTTGACCTGTGCTGGCAAGGCTTGAGGAGGAGCTGGCGCCAATGACGGTCGCGCTGCGGGATGAGTTAGCTGCCGGTGGTGGATTACTTGAGTCGGATGCTCCTCCACCGCCACAGGCGGTGAGCAGCAGGGAGACTATTGCCGGTATTAGTAGAGGGTGCAGGGTCATAACCAGGTTCCAGTTGGATGTTAGCGCTATCAAACCGGGCTATCCTACAGAAGCGCCCAGCGCCTTACTGCGACCTGATACACGTCTCTCGGAAGAGCGAATTATTTAATTTGAGTCTATTTCCAACCATCCACTGCGACTTTCCTTCGGCGCCAGCAGCCACTCCTCGCCCAGCACCGCGCCTCGCTCCACACAAATAAAATGCTGTTCCTCACCCTCACCAATATCGCTAATTTTGCGTGCGTTTTCCGCGCCGGGATTCCAGGTGATCACACTTGGGCAGTTGTCGTGGCGCAGGTGAATGCGCGGGTCGCCGAGAATGGCGAGGGTGCATTCAACATTATGGAAAACCCTGTCCACTTCGCCATTAAAGATGAGGTTGCCCTGTTGCTGTTTGCGTGCAAGGTTTTCCAGGTTGTCCAGGTATTCGCGCTCGGCCAAGCCCTGCACCCGCACATCGGCGAGGGAGGCCACCGGGTGGTAGGAGTGAAGCGCCCAGCTGCAGGGCATGGTGCTGGTGCTGTGGTTGGTCAGGCTCAGCGCGATGTGGGCGCTCTTGCCTAGCGTCAGGGTGAGGCGGGCACTGAAATGGTGAGCAAAGCTGTCGTTGGCCGGTGCATCCAGGGTGAAGCTTATCTTGCAGCGGCCATCGGTCAGTTGGGTGAGTTGCGTCAACAGCCAGTCGCGATTGCGGGCGAAGCCGTGTTTGGGTTGGGATGGATCGCGGCGATTCACGCCAAACCAAGGCAGGCAAATGGGCACGCCGCCGCGCAGAGCTTTGCCGGGGCTAAAGTCGCAATTGGGGCTGAGCCACAGCAAGGGCTTGCCCTCTTTGGGGGTAAATTCCAGCAGCTGGGCGCCTTGAAGCGCGATCACCGCGCGACACGCTTGGGTATCCAGCACCAGTAGCGGTAGGCCGGTGCCCTGGGCCTGAGGATAGAGATCGCGGCTGTTGCGCAGCTTGGCAAAAGGCCAGGGGGCGAGGAGGCGATTCAGGGCGTCGGGAGTATTGATCATGGATTGTCTCTCATCGTAGAGCGGTCAGCGTGTAGAGCAGCTGGCAAACAGGTGGCGGATTTTAGCCAATTAGCGGATAAGTCGCATTAACTGCCGCGAAAAATGCCACTTTGCTTTGGTTTGCCTGCCATAAACAGTATGATGCGCGCCCCGAGTTTTTTGCGAAAAGGTAAGAGTGTGAGTAAAGCGCAGTTTGCGATAGGCCAGCGTTGGATCAGCGAATCCGAGGCAGAATTGGGATTGGGTATTGTTCTGGATTTGGCCGACCGCCGTTTAACCCTGAGTTTTCCTGCTGCCGGTGAACGCCGTACCTACGCGACGGATAACGCACCGGTGAGCCGTGTGATTTATCAGGTGGGCGAGAAGGTGCGCCACCAGGACGGCACCCGCATCAAGATTACGCGCGCGGTTGAACAGCAGGGTTGTCTGCTTTATCAGGGTATTACCGACGACAATCGCGAACTCGCTTTTCCCGAATTTGAACTCGACAGCTTTGTGCAATTCAGCACACCCAAGGATCGTTTGTTTGCCGGGCAAATCGACAAGCACACGCATTTTACGCTGCGTTACCAAACCCTGAATTTTCTGCATCAACATCGCCAATCACCGGTGTTTGGTTTGGCCGGGCCGCGCGTGCAACTTTTGCCCCATCAGTTGTACATTGCCAGCGAAGTGGCCAACCGCCATGCGCCGCGGGTGCTGTTGGCGGATGAGGTGGGGCTGGGTAAAACCATCGAAGCGGGCATGATTCTGCATCAACAGTTGATCAGTGGCCGTGTGCAGCGCGCACTGGTGGTGGTGCCCACCAGTTTGCAACACCAGTGGCTGGTGGAAATGCTGCGCCGCTTTAATTTGAGTTTTACCTTGCTTGATGAGGCGCGTTGCCAGGCCTTGACCGGTTTGGATTCATTTGAGGAATCGGTGGATTTTGTTGATGACTTTGTCGATGACTCGGAGCAGGGTGCCAATACTGATAATCCCTTCGAGTCCGCGCAGTTGGTCATTTGCTCGCTGTCATTTTTGGTTGAGCAGCCCCAGCGCTACCGTCAGGCGTTGCAAGCGGGTTGGGATCTGCTGCTGGTGGATGAGGCTCACCACCTGCATTGGAGTGAGGCGCAACCCAGTGCCGAGTATCAATGCATCGAAGGTCTGGCGAAAATTGCCAAGGGCCTGCTGCTATTAACCGCGACCCCCGAGCAGCTGGGGCTTGAAAGCCACTTTGCGCGCTTGCGTTTGCTCGATCCAGATCGCTACACAGACCTGGCAGCGTTTATTGCCGAGCAAAAAAATTATCAACCGCTGAATCAATTGGTGCAGGAATTGTTGCGCTTGCGCGACGCGGGCGAATCCTTGGCGGGCAACCCGCTTTGCCAGTCGCTGGCGGACTACTTGCCCGCAGATTCGTTGGCGCAATACCAAAAAAATGCAGCGGCACAGCCCGCGCAAACCATCGACCAAATTATTGCCGATCTACTGGATCGCCACGGCACTGGCCGAGTCTTGTTCCGCAACACGCGCAATTCGGTGGCGGGTTTTCCCGAGCGCTGTCTACATACCTATTACCTGACCTTGGCCGACGAGCAGATGCAGGCACTTGCTGCCGAGCCTTTGGCGAGCCAGTTGCGCAGCGAAGTCTATTGGCAGCGCGCTGCTACGGGTGACTGGTGGTTGGCTGATCCCCGTGTGGAATGGTTAGCAGATTGGCTCAAGCAGCACCGTCGCCAAAAAGTGTTGGTGATTTGCGGCGATGCCGATACCGCCCAAAGCCTTGAAGATTATTTGCGTTTGCGCAAAGGCCTGTTAACCACACTGTTTCATGAAGGGCTTAGCCTGTTGGAGCGCGACAGAGCGGCGGCCTATTTTGCCGACCTGGAAGAAGGTGCCCAGGTGTTGATTTGTTCCGAAATCGGCAGTGAAGGACGCAACTTTCAATTTGCCCATGATCTGGTGATGTTTGATTTACCGCTCAACCCGGATTTGTTGGAGCAGCGCATCGGTCGCCTGGATCGCATCGGCCAAACCCAAACCGTGAATATCCATGTGCCTGTGTATGTGGGCGCTGATGCCCGCCCCTCAGCCCAGCAAAAATTATTGGATTGGTATCACCAGGGCTTAAATGCGTTTGAAAAAACCTGCGCCATAGGTCAAGCTGTTTTCGCGCGTTTTGAATCACCCTTGCGTGCAGCATTGAACGGCGCCAGCGAAGCGCCGGATTTTTCAGCGCTGCTCGCACAAACCCGTGATCTCAGTCAGGATCTGGTAAAACAAATGCAGGAAGGTCGCGACCGCTTGTTGGAATTGAACTCCTGCAAACCAACCAAAGCCGCCGAGTTGGTGGATGCACTGTCGGCAATGGATGAGCAGCAACAACTAGAAGATTATCTCGACGCGGTGTTTGATGCTTTCGGTGTGGATTCAGAGCGCCACAGCGACACCAGCCTGGTTTTGCATCCCGGCGATCATATGCGTGTACCCCATTTTCCGGGGTTACCGGAATCGGGTGTAACCGTCAGTTTTCAGCGTCAACAAGCGCTCGCGCGCGAAGATATGCAATTTATGACCTGGGAGCATCCGCTGGTGCGCGGCGCCCAGGAGCTGATTGCGCTCAACGAATTTGGCAACACGGCGTTTTGTACACTGCGCCTGCCACCGCTCAAACCGGGCACCCTGATGCTCGAAGCCCTGTTTGTACTTCACTGCGCCGCACCGGCGCATTTGCAATTGACACGTTACCTGCCCAAATCGCTGCTGCGCGTGTTGCTCGATTCAACGGGTAAGGATTTAAGCCAGGCGCTGGCCATTGAACAATTGAGCAGGCTGCTGCAAAAAACCCCGCGCAATAATGCCCAGGAAATTGTGCGTCATGCTCGCCCGCAGTTAACAAAGCTGCTTCAAGATGCTGAAGCCAAGGCGGCGCCCCGCCAGGCCGAATGGATCACTGAGGCCCAAGCCCAGGTCAGGGCGCTGTTGGGCGCAGAGATTGCCCGCTTGCAGGCCCTGCGACAGGTTAATCCCAATGTGCGCCAGGTAGAAATCGATCAGTTGGTGGCGCAGCTCGACGCCAGCGAAGCATTGCTTGCCCAAGCCAAGCTACGGTTGGATGCCTTGCGCGTTATTATGGTGGTTTGATTCTTACACTCACTACAGGCACAGACTATGTACGTTTTTTCAGTCAATGCAACCGCCAGTAAAGCGCGGGATGATATCGCCGTTGGGCAGAAGATGGCCTTTATTGTCTACATTCATTTTATTGATCTCTTTGGTGCCGAGCAGCTGTGCAAACTCTATTTGATGCGCGCTGGCTTCACCGATATCGACATCGAAAAACGCAAGCTGGTGCCCAGTAATCTGGTGCAGGATCCCCGCGTGATATTGGCTGATAAAGCCATGGCCGAGGCGATCAAAACCGGCTATATGATTCAGATGTTTGACGAGTAATGACGGTGGGTTAACAGTCCTATTTGCCCGCTGAACTTTTACAGAGCGGTCTAGTCTACTCCGGCACCTATCTTCGGAGTTCCCCATTCAATGCCAGGGAGTTTTACTGACAATGCCTCAGGGCTGCAATGGGGCGCACTGCTGGTTTCCGTCGTTTTACACCTGGCCATTTTTGTCGCCTACGCAAAAATGGATTTGCCTGCAACGCGTAGCCAATTCCATCAACCGGTGAATCCCCAGCCGCGCATTTTTGCTGAGCTGATCACGCAAGTCCCTCGCCAGCCTGAAGCGCTCTCCACAGCTCCAACTCCAGCGAGCGATGACAAGCAGGAAGACATTGTGAGCGCAGACGAACCTGATGCCGACGCTTTCCAGTCCGATGAGAAATTTGAGGAATTGATTGAGACCGAATCACTCGCCGAGCCTCCGGAAATGATTGATTACGCATTGCCGAGCACGACGCCCGAAGCCTCTTTGGGTACCCAGGACGCTGGCCCACAATCCGGTACTTTCGGCCAGGTATTTGATCCGCGCTTGCGACAGCGCTTGCAAAGCAACCGCATGCACACCTCCACCGCCAAGCCTGATTCCCTGCAATCAACCCGCGATAATCACGGCGATCTTCATGTTGACTTGGGCAAAGGTGGTTGCCTGATGGCGAAGCAGTCCATGCGGCCAGGTGAGCCTGCCAACTGGTATATGACGCGGTGCAATTCGGCAGAAGGCGAGGGCGAGCAGATGCTGAGGCGGGTTGAACAAAATTGGCGTAAACGGGGGGAATAACAAATACAGAAAAGCCTGCTTTCGCAGGCTTTTCTGGGTACAGCTCAAGTGAGAATTACTTATCCTTCACCGCTGAGCCATTCAACACTGCTTAAGCGTCAAATTTCTTTCCCTTATAGCCTTTGTTTTTTCCATCGCGAGCTTTAGGTCTATCTCTGCCTTCAAAGCTCAGCTTGCCACGGGGGCCATCCTGATCGCGGCGGGGTTTGTCGCCGTAGCTGCGTTTTTCCTTGTAAGGGCTGGTGCCGGGGCCGCCTTGATCCAGGCTGATTTCAAGAGGGCGATTGCGCACCCGCACTTTCTTCAGCTGGTTGAAAACTTCGCTGGGCATGCCAGTGGGCAGGTCGACGGTGGAGAATTCATCAAACAATTTGATATGGCCAATATTGGCACTGGATATACCCGCCTCGTTGGCGATAGCGCCGACGATATCGCCGGGGCGCACTTCGTGGTTGCGACCTACTTCAATACGGTAGCGCACCATGTTTTCATCGTTGCGCTCACTTCTATCGCTGCGTTCGCGACGCGGACGATCTTCGCGCTCTCCCCGTTCGCGGCTGCTGCGTTCCGGGCGGTCGCGCGATTCGCGCTCGGGTTTGGGGTCGGTAAATTTCACCTGCAAAGGGCGCTCTTTTTGCAACAAAAAGGCGAGGGCCGAGGCGATGTCTTCCGGGGCCACGTCATTTTTGTGGCTGTATTCCGCCAGCAAATCATTAAAAAAGCTCAAGTCCTGTTGCAGGGCTTCGGTGATCTGGAGGGTAAATTGATCGATACGGTGCTTGGTCACTGTGGCGCCGCTGGGTAAATCCATCAGAGTGATGGGCTTGCGCGTGGCTTTTTCGATAGTGAACAGCAAACGCTTTTCCCTCGGTGCCACAAATAGAATGGCCTTGCCGCTGCGACCGGCGCGGCCGGTGCGGCCAATGCGGTGTACATAGGCTTCGCTATCGTAGGGAATGTCGTAGTTGACTACGTGGCTGACGCGCTCTACGTCGATGCCGCGTGCAGCTACGTCGGTGGCGATAACAATATCCAGCTTGCCATTTTTTAAACGCTCAATAGTGCGCTCGCGCAGCTGCTGATTCATGTCACCGTTCAATGCTGACGCTGAGTAGCCTCGCGCTTCGAGTTTTTCGGCGAGTTCGACGGTGGCGGTTTTGGTACGCACAAAAATAATCATGCCGTCAAAGGGCTCAACTTCAAGGATGCGGGTCAGTGCGTCCAGCTTGTTGATGCCACTCACCATCCAATACACCTGCTCGATATTGTCACCGGTGGACTGGTTGCTGGCGATTTTGATTTCTGTGGCGTTGTTCAGGTAGCTGTCTGCCACCTTGCGAATTTCACGCGGCATGGTGGCAGAAAAGAGCGCGGTTTGGCGCTCCTTGGGCGTGTGTTCGAGAATCCATTCCACATCGTCGATAAAACCCATGCGCAGCATTTCGTCGGCTTCGTCAAGTACCAGGCTTTTGAGATTGTTAAGGTTGAGGCTGCCGCGACGCAGGTGGTCCATTACGCGGCCGGGTGTGCCAACCACGACATGTACGCCGCGTTTGAGCTGGCGCAGCTGGCTGGTCATGTCCTGGCCGCCGTAAATGGGTAGCACATGAAAGCCGGGAATATGGGAGGCGTACTTGTGAAAGGCTTCGGCGACTTGGATGGCCAGTTCGCGCGTGGGCGCCAAAACCAGAATTTGTGGCTCGGCTTGTTTTACATCCAGCTTGGAGAGTAGCGGCAGGGCGAAGGCAGCGGTTTTACCCGTACCGGTTTGCGCCATGCCGAGAATATCACCGCCTTCGAGCAGCACCGGAATAGCGGCGGCCTGAATAGGCGAGGGTTGTTCGTAACCGACAGACTGTATAGCTTTAAGTACGGGCTCAGAAAGGGCGAGATCGGTAAATAAAATAGGTTCAGACATGAAAAGACCTTGGAAATAATCCTGAAAAACAAACGATAAACAACACGACGCGACTGCGGGGCGGGCAGTGGTCGAAAGTTGAGGGTTTTAAAGTAATAACGCACCGTGACCTTGAGCCATCTGGCTCAGACAGAGTCACCCACTTTGGCTGGAGTCGCGACATGCATGTCGGCAGAAAAATCGAGGTTATCACGCAGATAACGGGCAGCCTTCAGACCTCCTGTCTGGATCAGCATTGCCCCGCGTTTCTTGCAGAATCTGGAGAGGCTTTACTGAAAGTGCGCGCAGTATAGGGAGTTGATCAGCAATTGGCCAGTAAAACCTGAAAAATGTCACAAACCAGACTTAACGACATCTCATTGGGCAATGGTCAGTGAGCGACAGCTTGGGGTAGACTCCTGGTCATCCCTAATCGTTGACGCACTGGCTGGATCTGCCCGAGGGCGCCTTGTCGCTATGAGTAATAACCGCGAAAAACACTTGTCCACTACCGCACTGGCTCGTCTTCTGGGCAAGGAGAGCAAGGAGCTATTTGTGCTGCTCACCAGCGGTGGTTGGATTGTGAAGGTAGATAACCATTGGCAACTCACCGAAAAGGGTAAGTTTGAAGGGGGCATCTACGTCAATCATCCCAAGTATGGCGAATATATTGCCTGGCCAGAGTCGATCAGTACGCATCCTTTACTGGCGCTTTTACCGGAGGCGCCCCTTGGCGCTACCCAACTGGGGCACAAGCTCGAACTGCCCGCGCGTCTTATCAATCTTATGCTTGCGGAGCGCGGCTGGATCGTAAAACACCTGCGCGGCTGGCGGCTTACCTCGGCGGGCAAGCACCTTGGCGGGCAACAGCATGAGAGTGAACAAAGTGCTATTCCATACGTAACCTGGCCGGAATCACTGCTGGAAAATCCTTGGCTATTGCGTTCGGTCGCGCAGATAAAAGGCGAGGGCTCGGGCGCGACCCTGGATGGGCGGCAGCTACCCAGCTCTGCGCACTGCATGATAGGTAATTGGTTGTACCTTGCAGGTGTCGCTTATGCCACTGGATATCCACTGAGTCTGGAGAAGACGCAATTAATTAGTGACTTTTTTGTGCCAACGGCGGGTTTGTATATTGACTACTGGCCCACCAACCTTGATGCGGGCGGTTTGGCAGGGCAGTTGGATAAGCAGCGCTTTTATCAACAGAATAAATGGGTGTACCTGGAGCTCAGAGAAGAACACCTGTTGCAGTTGGATGATATTCTGGCGCGGACGCTGTTCAAGCAGGGTCTTGCAGTCTATTAATTTCCCAGGCGACATCCCGCAGTAGATGTATTTCAGTTGGAGGCACAATGCGATCTATCATCTGGTTCTTTGCGGCCTTTTTTACTATTTGGGGTCTTTTTCGTTGTAGTATCGGTAGCCTGCCAAAAAGCCAACCCCATTCATCCACTGAATCCGGAGAAGCACTTCAAGGTCATGTATGGCGGGCCTTGTCCGTGAATGTGCTCGCGAAAGAAATTCATCCGGAAGCTGGGGTCTATGCTGAATATCAAGGGCTAAAATCTTGCGATCAAATAGCGAGGTTAGTCTGCGTTTATGGGGCGAGCGAAGGACAATCGGGTCAGCTTCCCCGCGTCGCGCACTCCACCGCGCTGGTTCCTGCCAGTCTGGCAAACCTGGACGATGCCCATAATGCATGTCGAACGAGTCTTGGTGATGGTTGGCGTGTCGCCACAGGCAAGATTAACCATTTTCTCGTGGGATTGGCGCCAACAGAGGCAAGCTCTGAATTGGTGCAGGGCGAGGTATATCGCGTTCATGTCCCACCACCTGAGAAAAATTGCTGGAATCATTAGCTATTAATCTGAATTTTAAGAGGGGAGCAAAATGGCAAGCGTATTTACTTTGATTATGCAAAAGAAAATTCCCGGGCATTTTGTGTGGGAAGATGACAAGTCAGTGGCAATTTTAACTATCCAACCGATTCGCGAAGGCCATGTACTGGTGATTCCACGCGAAGAAATTGATCAGTGGAGCGACTTGCCCGTCGACCTAGCGATGCACCTGATGAGCGTCAGTCACAAAATCGCCAACGCCATGAAAACTATTTTTCCTGCGCGACGCATCGGCCTAATGATCGCCGGCCTCGAAGTCCCCCACACCCACATCCACCTGGTGCCCATGGACTCGATGGATGACCTTAGCTTTGCTTTCGCTAAAAACGCCGACCAAGCCGAATTGGCGTCTACCGCCGAAAAAATTCGCGGAGCGATCAAAAACCTAAGCTAATCCGAATTCATCATCGGAGTACCTAACCCCCATCCCTCCCCAAAATGTGTGGCACTTTGTGAGTGCGGGGCAACTGGTGCGGGTGGCGAAACCCTCACTTCAGGGATGAAGTGAGGGAGCTACAGGGGTGAAGCAAGCGTTTGCAAAGCGCGCGCAGCTGAACGCCCGGCGGCTGTGCCGCTGGGCTGGCCCCGAAGGGTATTCATGCGTTTTCGCCACCCGCACCAGTTGCCCCGAACGGGCTAGTGGCACCCAAAATACTCACCCCCGCACAAAAGTCACCACCGCCAACACCAAAAACAATACAAACGCTCCCTTGCGCGCATAATCCAACGGCATATGCTCCAACAACCACCGCCCCGCAAAAATCACTGGCACATTGGCCAACAGCATACCCAAGGTAGTCCCCGCAACCACCGCCGTTGTCATCCACAGCGTTTCACTGTATTTCGCTGCCAGAATCACTGTCGCCACCTGAGTCTTATCGGCAATCTCCGCCAAAAAGAACAACACACAGGTTGCGAAAAAAGGGCCATATTTTTCAAAGGGGCCAGTCGCGCCATCCTCTTTATCAGGAATCAAGGTCCATATCGCCACGGCTAGAAAACTTGCGCTGAGAATCCAGGGCACCCAGGCCTCGGGAATAACACCCGCAAGCCAGGCACCCAGCCAGGCCGAGAGCGCATGATTTAAAAGAGTGGCGACCAACACGCCTGCACAAATGACCCAGGGGCGACCGTAACGGGATACCAAAAAAAGCGCGAGCAACTGAGTTTTATCGCCGATTTCTGCAATGGCGACGGCGAGGGTAGAACTGAAAAAAGCTTCCATTAAATCAACTCTCAAAAATGCAAAAGCCCGGCCGGGGCCGGGCTAAAAAACAAAAAAATTATTCGCGTCGCAAGCGCCGCTCGGGACCGCCGCCATAAGGAATTTGCATGACGTAGGGATCCATGATGGCGAGCGCCTCATCATAGACGCTACGGACGTTGGGCGCTAACCCGACTTCTATCCGGCGCGACAACATGGTGATGGGAAACAGGCACTCCTTGGTGCCCTTGGCGCAAAGCGCGCGACTGCGACCTACCTCGTCCTCATAAACTTTCCATTCCAGACTGGGCACGTCGGCGAGCATGACTTCGCCCAGTACAGCGCCCAATGCTTGCAGGCTTTCGGTATCGCTTGCAGGAATCATCTGGCGGTCGATAATTTGTTGCAGTACCTGCAAGTCGCGCAGATCACCGCGCAATTGTGAACCCAGTTGCAGTCGTGCGATGCGGTCAATTTTTTCGCGCTGACGCTCGAGAAAAGTACGGTCATTTAATCCCAAATCTTCAATGCGGGGGCCTTCTTCGCGAAACTGCGCCAGGGCTGCGCCATTCAGCAACAGGCCGCCAATCAATAGGCAGGTGATTGAGAGCAGGCGTTTAACCATGATGAACCTCGGTTGATTGATCAGTTTTGTGGAGATGGGGAGACGCTTCATCTTCGAGTAGGACAATGGGTTGCGGATAGAATTCGCTCAAAGGCACTGAGAGGCCTTTATCGGTCACTATGTGCACATGATGGCGGTTCAGTTGGCGCGGCTCGCTCACACCGCAGGCATGAGCGATCATACCTACGCCATAGGTCATATTTTGTTGATAAAAGGCAACCCGGTTGGCTTTGTCGGTGGGGTCCAGGCCCTTTTGCAATTTGGGGTTGTGGGTGGTGATGCCGGTAGGGCAGGTGTTTTTGTGGCACTGCATTGCCTGTATACAGCCCAGAGCAAACATAAAACCGCGCGCGCTGTTTACAAAGTCCGCACCGGAGGCCAGGGCCCAGGCCACTTGGGACGGCGTGATCAGTTTGCCCGCGACAATCAATTTTACGCGCTCTTTAAGCCCGGCCTCGATCAACAGATTGGCAACCCAAGGCAGACTCTCCTTGAGCGTAAGGCCCACATAATCCATCAGCGGTTGGGGCGCCGCGCCTGTGCCGCCATCAGCGCCATCAAGGGTAATAAAGTCTGGTGCCTGTTCCAGGCCGCGCTGGCGAATCGCTTTTACCAGATCCACAAGCCACTGCTTTTCGCCGAGCACCGCTTTAAAGCCAACAGGTTTGCCGGTGACTTCGCGAATATGCGCGATCATTTCCAGCAAATCATCTACTGAACGAATATCCGTATGGCCGTTGGGGCTGATAGAGGCGTGGCCCGCGCGAATACCGCGAATAGCCGCAATTTCTTCGGTAACTTTTTCGGCCGGGAGTATGCCGCCTTTGCCGGGTTTGGCGCCCTGGCTGAGCTTGATTTCGAACATGCGCACCTGATCAATCGCTGCCAGTTCCTTTAAACGCACATCGCTTAATTGGCCTTCGAGGTTGCGCACGCCGTATTTCGCTGTGCCGATTTGAAACACCAAATCGCAACCGCCTTCGAGGTGATAGGGTGAGAGGCCACCCTCGCCGATATTCAGCCAGCAACCCGCTTTAGCCGCGCCCCGCGACAGTGCCAAAATCGCCGGCCGGGAAATGGCACCATAGCTCATGGCAGAAATATTAAAAATCGAGCTGGTGGTGTAGGGCTTGCGGCAAAAGGGGCCGATGGTTACCGGCGAGGGCAGGGCAGCGTCCTTTTCCAACACCGGAAACGCGGAGTTCATAAAAAGAACGGTACCGGTAGGGCTCAGATCACGGGTGGAGCCAAAACCGATACTGGTGTCCACGTTCTTGGCGGCGCGGTAAACCCATGCCCGCTCGGCGCGGTTAAAAGGCATTTCCTCCCGGTCCATGGCAAAAAAATACTGGCGAAAAAATTCACCCAGATGTTCAAACCAATAGCGAAAACGGCCAATAACCGGGTAGTTGCGTCTGAGGGTATGGGTGGTCTGGTTGACGTCGATGATGTAAATCACCACCACAGCAAGTAACGCCAGCCCTATAAGGCAAATAAATACCAGCGCAAGCAGGCCAAGGCTGGTAAAAACAAAGTGGTCACTGAACATTCCCAAAGCATCCAGTCAGTCAAAATGCGCCAATCATACACGCTCAGCGTGCGCGCCGCCCAATGGGCCGGGCGGGATTGCCCGCGACTATATAGCCAGGTTCGACATTGTGGGTGACGAGACTGCCCATGCCGACGACTACCCCATCACCCAGTTCTACACCATCCACCAGCCCCACATGGGCACCCAGCCACACATCCTGCCCCAGGCGGATACCTTTGGACGTGACTGGCTGTTCTGCAATCAGGCGATCCGGGTCCAGACAGTGGTTGAAGGCGTAGAGCGAACAGTAGGCAGCCAGGCGGCAGTGATCTCCGATCACTATGCCTTTGCGCCCACCGTCCAAAGTGGCATGGTGATTGATTGACACCTGCTTTCCGAGAGTAATAGGACCATGGAGAAGAGCATCGGCAGCAATAAAGCTGCCATCACCAATCACAATGGGGCGACCCGGCTCGGCAAACAGCCGAGCCTCGGGGGCGATAAAACAATCCCGGCCGATATGAATGGTTTCCATGGCCTGCAGATGAGCTTGAATGTCCGCCTGCCATGCTTGTGCCCAGGCGCGGTGTGTGGGTTTCAGGCGGGTGTAGAGCCAGGGCATATAGCTGAGACGCAATTTATGCTGGGCGCGGTAGGCGCTTGTGTCCTTTTTCATAGGTTTTTTTGGGTGCGGCCTGCTGGGTGATAAGACGCGGCCATTATAAGCCGCGCACTCGCGTGTGGCTGCACGAAAACCTGCGCTCTGTGAAATAAGAGGAGGGATGGCGTCCGCAAGGCTGCGGGTGGATTGGCTGATCGGTTGTGGCTATATCCTTTGGATATGAGATCCTGTGGAAATCGGCTCAACTGAGTCAGGGGCGCTGCGATAAGCGCTCATAAGGGCCTGAAGCCCTGAGGGCTGCAGCTTCCTGCGGACACCTGATTCGAGTATAGCAAAGGTCGCTGGCTTCAAAAGGGTGGGCATAGTATTTTATGGCGCAAGACCAGAATTTTTATTTTTCTATTGGCATATCAACTGGAATCAACTTGTGACGCCTCTGCGCATTGCCGTTATTTTTCTCGCCTTTTCCCTGGCCTGGATACTGCTTTCGGACGAATTGGTGTTTTTACTGCTGGACGACCGGGTGCAAATCCAGCGGGTACAGACAATAAAGGGCTGGGCTTTCGTGCTGCTCACCAGCGTGATTATTTATTTTTTGGCCAAGCGCTTGCAGTCCGCCCTGGTGCGTGAACTAAACACTAAAAAGCGTCATCTGGTGCAATTGCGTCGCAAGGCCTATACAGACTATCTCACGGATTTGCCTAATCGACGCATGGGATTGCGTAAACTGCGCCAACTGGTGCATCAACAACGCCCTTTCAGTTTGTGTTTTATTGATCTGGATAACTTTAAGCAAATCAACGATAGCCTTGGTCATGAAACGGGCGACAAGGTTATTGCGTCTATTGCGCACAACCTGGGTGCGCAAATGGATTCATCCCAACACCTGATTCGCCACGGCGGTGATGAATTTTTGGTGATTCTTGAAGGCATGGTTGATGCTGAGCCGGTTTCAGCGCTAGCCGGTAGGTTGATGCAGGTTTTTGCGTTGCCGGTAATGCTCGGTGAAGTGCCGTTGAGAGTAACAGCCAGTATGGGCATAGCGCAGTTTCCTCGCGATGGCGTCAGTGTCGGCATGTTAATGCGCAGTGCTCATCTGGCTTTGCATCACAGCAAAAAATATAAAAATTGTTTCAAACTTTATCAGGACACCATGAGTCAAGCGGTTAGCTATCGCTTTGATCTTGACCAGCGTCTGCGCCAGGCGATGGTGGATGATGAATTTCAGGTTTTCTATCAACCTATTTTTGATCCCCACACAGGAAGCATTACTGGTGCGGAGGCATTATTGCGCTGGCCGAGCGCACACGGATTTATTTCACCGGCGGAGTTTATTCCCGTGGCTGAATCTGGCGGCCATATACGTAGTTTGGGGGCTATGGTATTACGGCGCGCCTGCGAGGATTTCTGTCAGTTGAGCAAAACCCTGGCAAGGCCACTCACCATTTCAATCAATGTGTCGCCCATGCAGTTTGTCGATGGCCATATCTTCAGGGATCTGGCGCTGGTTCTGTCAGAAACCGGTATAGCACCTTCGCAGGTTATTTTGGAAATCACCGAAGGGGTTTTTCTCAATCAGGTTATCGAGGCGAGTGAGGCGCTGGTGCAATTGGTGGCTATGGGTGTGCAGTTGTCCATGGATGACTTTGGTCAGGGCTATTCTTCCCTCAGTTATTTGCGTAAACACCCTTTTGCCTATCTGAAGATCGACCAGTTATTTGTGCAGGGAATGGAGGATTCGGATCAGGATCTTGCGTTGGTTGAAGCGAGTATTGCTATGGCCAAAGCGCTGAACATTAAAACGGTTGCCGAAGGTGTGGAAACACAGGTGCAGTTACAGTTGTTGCGTCAGTTGAAGGTGGATTTTGTGCAGGGATTTTATCTCGCCAAACCCATGCCCCTTGCGGACTATCAGGCGCTGTTGCGCGTTCACCATGATTGAGGCGCCTCTCACAGCGGCTTATGAGCTGGTAGATCAAACAGCGGAATTTGTTGTGGTTTACAAAAAGCCGGGTGTGGGTTTTCATCGTGAGGCGGGTCAGCCGGGTGTGTTTGAACAGGTAAAATCCGGTGAGGATTTGGCAGAGGCTTACCCGGTGCACAGGTTAGATAAAGTGACCTCAGGGCTGTTGCTTATCGCCAAAAATGCCAAAGCCAACCATGCATTAACCCATGCATTTGCACAGCGGCAGGTACAAAAATTTTATCTTGCCGTCAGCGATAAAAAGCCCAAAAAAAAGCAGGGTTTGATCAAAGGCGATATGGTGGCAGCGCGACGCGGTGCCTGGCGGCTGTTGCCCTCCAATATCAATCCGGCGATTACACAATTTTTCAGTTGCGGCCTTGGCCAAGGCCAACGACTCTTTATTCTCAAACCTCACACAGGCAAAACTCATCAGTTGCGAGTAGCATTAAAAAGTCTTGGTGCACCTATCATGGGTGATGGACTTTACGCCGATGCAAACCAGGCCGTAGCTAAGGATAGATGCTACCTCCATGCATACAGCTTGCTATTTGAGTTGAACGGAAAAACCTACTGTTATCGAGAGCTGCCTCGCGAGGGTAGCGCTTTTATGACACCAGAGTTCCGTGCCGCCGTTGCGGCTTATGCCTCCCCTGAAAAGCTCCCCTGGCCTGTGTTGTGACCCCATTATGACAGCTATCCAGAAGACAAGTTGGAAGGCCGGCGTGAGTTTGTTCGTGGCAATTCTATTGATCTCGGCACTTGTGTTCTGGCTGGCGCCTGGTATGCAAAAAACCTCAAAAAAACCTTTAGGTCTCACTCAAGCCGATTATGCGTTAGTCAGTAAAGATTGCTGGTTTACAGCGTCCGAGGACGTGGTGACAGTGTGTGGTGAGTTGTTGACGCCATCGGCGTCTGGCCAGTTTCGTTTGCCTTATGTCATCCTAAGTGACACATCAAGTCAACGACGCCCTGATCCTGTAATTTATCTTCAGGGCGGGCCGGGCGGTGCCGCCGGAATGGATCAGGAAGGGATAGCCTACTGGGCAGGTTGGCGTGAGGGTGCGGGGCTACAACGCGATTTGATTCTATTTGATATTCGCGGGGCAGGGATGAGTCAGCCCGCACTCACCTGCGCTAACTACGATAGATTTACTCTGCGCGCCCTGCGCGAAAATCTCACGATGGAGGATGAACTTGCCCAGGGATTTGCGGTGATAAAAGAGTGTTTTGCTGCTCTATCATCCCAGGGCTTTAGTATTGAGCAATACGGTACCCAACTAAGCGCGCAGGATTTGCACGCGCTTATGAGCTTATTGAGTGAGCGCAATCCGGACTATAAGCAATGGAACCTTGTGGGTGTTTCTTATGGCTCGCGTTTGGCCATGGCGACAGCAAGTGGGTTGGCCTCGGTGAGAGCATTGATACTCGATTCTGCTTATCCAGCCGGGTACGGAGGTGCCCAATCCTGGCCTGGCATTTTTGATCAGGCCATGCAGCGTTTTTTTTCATGGTGCGAAAAAAACACGGATTGCAATCCCACATCACGCACGGATCTTTTGCAACTGTTGGCGCTGAGCTTGCAGCAACTAAAAGATCATCCAATAGAGCTCAGCCTGCGTCGATGGAATGGTGAGGCACCGGTGAATCTGGTGCTAAATGATCACCGGTTTTTATCGGCGGTTTTTTTTGCGCTTTATAGCCCCCATGATTGGGTGCATCTGGTTCCCGCCATGGAGGGGCTGGCGTCGGGGGATCGAAAACAACTGAATAGCCTCATGGAAAGCTTTATCAACAATGCCTTGAGCGATGATTTTAATGGGCTGGTTTTTATGGCAGTGGATTGCCGTGATCATCCTGTGCAGCCCCGGGAAGAGTATCAGATGCAGCTCGAAAAATTTCCCTTGTTTGCAGAGTACATGCAGCATCTGTGGACTTATCAGGCGTGCCATCTATTTCCCGCAGGAGGCGGCTTGCCTCCGATGGATACACCAACTCAACCTGCATTAATCCTGGCCGGTGAGCTAGATCCGATCACCCCGATGGAGTGGGCCGAGACACTTCACGCGCAATGGCCTCGCAGTCAGCTGGTGCGCTTTTCTGAAACCGGGCATGCAGTGATCAATCATCAACCCTGTGTTTACAGCAATCTTGGGCAATATTTGGATGATCCTGAACGCGCATTTTCCGTGTGCGCGAATTCCAATAACCCCTAAAAATGCCTTAAATAAAACAGGACGCCATAGCGTCCTGATAAATGTGTAAACAAAAGTGCATGGACTCTATGCCCAGGTATTGCCCAAAGGTTTATTCGTAAAGGCAAAGATAGGCAGTTTCGACGGAGGCTTTTACTTTAAAGCGCTGATTGGCTTCGACAGTAAAGGTTTCACCTTGAGCATAAGTTTGCCAGCTGTCACTACCCGGCAATTGCACGCTCAGTTCACCGCTCACGACCGTCATGTATTCCTTCTGGCTGGTGCCAAATTCGTAATCACCTTTAGCCATTACCCCCACGGTGGCGGGCAGGGTTTGGGTTTTGAAGGCGATGGATTTCACTGCGCCATCAAAATACTCATTCACTTTAAACATGGGCTGACTCCTTGGAGAAAATGTGGCCAGGCATGACCCCGGTTGATGCAAAACACAGGCACAAAAAAGGCCGCTATGAGCGGCCTTTTCCGTATGAATTCTGGCTCCGCCTGCTGGACTCGAACCAGCGACCCAATGATTAACAGTCATTTGCTCTACCGACTGAGCTAAGGCGGAATTTCGACTCCCTTGCGGAAGTGGTGCGTATCCTATAGACGGAGTAGGGGTCGGTCAACCCCTTTTTTAAAAAAATCAGCCTGGGTTTCGAGGGCTTGGTCAATTTATCCTCAGGCTGTATTAAGTCTGTACAATCAAGGGCTTATGAAACCCGTTATCGAGCGTTCACGCCCCTGATGGAGACCTGTTTTGCGCCGAGTCATAGCATCCGAAAACCCCCTGGTTGAGCCCTTGGCGCAGCTGTTGAGAGCGGCGGTGACTCCCTTGAGCGAATACCAGTTAATTCGCCAGCTAGTGGACGAGGGTATATGGGTTGATGGCTATCAGGGCAGCTCTCTGGGTGTTTTTCGCACCCACTTTTACGTGATGAATGCGCTCTATCAGTTGCGTGAGCAGTTCCGGCTGGAGTCCGTTCATTTGCATATTTCGCCTCTGGCCATCTATCTGAAACCTGGCGATCTGGAATCTGTGTCAGCTGACGCAGATGCCCATTTGTCCAGGCAGCCATCAGCGGTTGATCCTCTGTCAGCCTATTACCTGGACTGGGGGCATCTGGAATCGGCGACTGAAGCCAGCGTTGACGCGCTACTCGCGGATTTTTGGCGTCGTTGGGTGAGTCAAGACAAGGGATCAGAAGCGCGAGGACGAGCTCTGGCGATATTGGAACTGGGTCCAGACGCTGATGAGGCAAGTATCCGACAGGCCTATCGCCGCCTGGCGATGCAACACCACCCGGATCGCGGTGGTGATCCCCAGGCATTTATCAGGCTTCAGCAGGCCATTGAACACCTGCTGCCCCGGTAAAAAGGTACCGGGAGGCATCGCCCGATTTAGGGGCGCAAACGAAACACCTTGAACCCCTGGTGTTGGCACAGGAGTTCGACTTGCAAAAAAAGCGCGGCGGCTTTGCGCTCCAGGGGAATGAACTGATTCACCACAAAAAATGCCTGGCCGGTGGGTTTCAGTAGTCGTTTACCCGCGGCGAGAAATTTGTCCGTTAAATCCCCGTCCATATCAAAACCCTGATGAAAAGGTGGGTTACACAGCAGCAAGTCCACCTTTTGCTCCACACGATCACCGGCATCGGCTGCAATAACGTCGACATCTAGCCCCAGCATTGAAAAATTTTTCTCTGCGGCGAGTAAAGCCGTTGCGTTGTTATCTGTGGCAAAGCGTCGGTTGACCATCAGCTCTTTGGTCATCAGCGTCAAATAGCCATAGCCACAACCCAAATCCAATAGCGAGTCCAGCGAAGGTGACGGCAGATGTTGTTGCAACTGGTCGACTAACAGGGCACTGCCTAGATCAATTTTGTTCCAGCCAAAAACGCCAGGTTTGGAGAAAAAACTGAAACCCTCTTCGGGTGATACCAAACGCAGCTGGGTGTAATCCTGATCATCCAAAGGGGCCTGATTATCCATCTGTTCAAGCGCCAGATTGGCGGAATAACAAAATCCGTCCTTTCGCGCCCTCGCATCGCAGCCAAATAGCCGCGCCGCCTTGTCGATATAGGTTTTTATCCCCTCACTTTTTTCGCCACACAGCAGCAGTTCGCCCTTGGGTTGGAGCAGGCGTGCGGCTTGGTTAAGCAGATAGTGAGTCAGGGGCTTTTCTTTGGATACACGATAAAAGATACGTGCCAGCGAATGATCTGCCAGATGGCGTAAATCAAAATCACTGAATTCAGCGTCGAAGCCCTCGGCGCTGGCGTGTTGAACCAGATCCCAGCGATTGCTCACAATTCTTGGTTTGTTTGCGAGCAGCTTCAGCGTGTGAAAGTCCTGCAAGTTATTTTCGTCAGCAAACCACAGACTGTTAGCGTGAGTATTGTGGCGAATTTGCTCAATTAACCAGCGGCTTGCGTGATCAGCCATGGTGAATTTCCTGTTCGGTCAAATGACGATAGGTGCCGGGCGCAAGCTGCGGATCCAGTTGTATCTCGCCAACCGCTTCGCGGTGCAAGCGGGTCACGCGGTTGCCCACGGCGGCGAGCATGCGTTTGACCTGATGATACTTGCCTTCCTGGATGGATAGGCGCGCTTCTTGTGACCCAAGAATTTCCAGTCTTGCGGGTAGAGTCAGCTTTTTTTCGCCCTGCAACAACAGGCCCCGAGCAAAGACGCCGATGAGTTCCTCGTGCAATGGCTCTGCAGTGCTGAGCCGGTAGACCTTGGTGCACTGGCGCCGGGGGGAGGTGAGACGATGATTCCACTGGCCGTCGTCGGTAATCAACACCAAACCGGTGGTATCCACATCAAGGCGCCCGACAATTTGCAGTTGGTGTTTGCGCGGCTCGTCGATGAGATCCAGCACGGTCGGGTGCTGGCTGTCGCTGTTCGCACATACATATCCCGCGGGTTTGTGCAGCATCAGGTAGCGGGGTCGCAGTGGTTCGAGCCTTTGCCCATTAAAACTGATCCGGTCAGATTCACTGATCGTTTGCGCACCTGATCTCGCCAACTGGTCGTTAACATAGACGGCGCCCGATTTGATCTGCTGCTGCACTTCGCGGCGCGACAGTTGAGTCACCGCACCGATAAATTTATCCAGGCGCATGGTTTTCTCCGACGCTTTTCGCTAGCCATGCTTGGGGCACTTGATGCTGCCAGCCAAAACGATGGACCAACTGGGTAAAGTCTAAATCCAGCGGTGCATCAATAGTCAGAGGGGCGCCAGTTATCGGGTGGGATAATTGAATCCGTGTCGCAGCGAGCAGCAGGCGCTGTACACCAAAAGCTTGATGAAAATAGCGATTGTGCAGGCCCTTGCCGTGTTTGGCATCACCAATAATGGGGTGGCTAATGTGTTTTAGGTGACGCCTTATTTGGTGACGGCGACCGGTAAGTGGTTGGCACTGCACCAGCGAGTAGCGACTTTGGGGATACTTGTCGATGGCGATCGGCAATTCGATCCCTGCCAGTCGACGCACCTGGGTAAGCGCCGCTTGCGGCGTTCGCGCTTCAGCTGATGTGGGCAAGTCTTCCTCGCGCAAAGGATGTTCTATCAATAGTTCTTCCGGTGCATAACCGCGCACCAACGCGAGATAGGTTTTGTGCACTTGCTGTTGACTAAAAAGTTCGCCGCCGCGTTGGGCTGCCTCGGGCGACAAGGCAAACAGCAAAACACCGGAGGTGGGTTTGTCGAGCCGATGTAAGGGAAAAACTCGCTGCCCCAGTTGATCGCGCAACAGCTGTAGGGCAAAGCGGGTTTCATGGCGATCTATAGGGCTGCGGTGCACCAGCAGCCCCGAGGGTTTGTTGATCGCGACCAGCCAAGGGTCGCGATAAAGCAGGGGCAGGGATTCAGGTGTTGTCACAGCTAACGAATTTTTTTCTCAGCGGAGTCAACGGTTTGATAGATCAGTGTATTGATGGTCATGGGGCCTACACCGCCGGGAACAGGCGTATAGGCGGCAACACGGTTGAGCAGTGGCTTAAGTTCAATGTCACCGACACCGCCTGGGTGATAACCGGCATCAACCACCACCGCGCCATCCTTTATCCACTCAGCTTTAATAAATTCGGGTTTGCCCACGGCGCCGACAAGAATGTCCGCTTGTTTGATGAGCTCGGACAGATTTTGAGTGCGTGAATGGCAAACAGTGACAGTAGCATTGGCATTGAGCAGCATCAGAGCCATAGGTTTGCCCAGGATAGGACTGCGACCAACCACAACGGCGTGTTTGCCCTCCAGCGGAATTTTATAGGCTTCGAGCAAACGCATGATGCCTTTGGGTGTGGCGCAGCCATAGGCTTCCTCCCCCATGCTCATACGACCAAAGCCCAGGCAGGTAACACCGTCGACATCTTTTTCGGCGCGAATGGCATCGAAGCAGGCGCGCTCGTCAATTTGTGAGGGCACCGGGTGTTGCAGCAAAATGCCGTGTACATTGGGATTGCTGTTGAGTTCTTCAATTTTGGCAAGAAGTTGTTCGGTGGTGGTGCTGGTTGGTAATTCCACCTTGAGTGAATCCATGCCGATTCGCTGGCAGGCATTGCCCTTCATTTTGACATAGGTGGCAGAAGCTGGGTCATCGCCAACCAGAATGGTGGCAAGAATAGGTGTTTGGCCGCTGCGAGTTTTGAGCGCCGCAACGCGCTGTGAGAGTTCCTGTTCTGTTTTTTCGGCAAGCGCTTTGCCGTCGAGCACCAATGCAGACATGGGAATAAGAATCCTGAGGGTAATTGACCGGGCGGGCATTTTCCCACAGTGGGTGGCAAGCGCCAAGCGCGAACAGGAGATTCAATCAAGAAGGGGAGTGGGGTGGCTGATGGGGCTCGAACCCACGACCACTGGAATCACAATCCAGGGCTCTACCAACTGAGCTACAGCCACCGTAGCGAGGGAAAACATGGCGCGCCCGGCAGGACTCGAACCTGCGACCATCCGCTTAGAAGGCGGATGCTCTATCCAGCTGAGCTACGGGCGCATGCTGGAAGCTGAGTCTCTAAACCGGAAAAGGTTTGGTCGGAGTGGAGGGATTCGAACCCCCGACATTCTGCTCCCAAAGCAGACGCGCTACCGGACTGCGCTACACTCCGAATCAAACACGGGGTGCCGTGTTTAAAGAGGTGCGCATCATACCCATGGCATTTTGGCTCGTCAACGAAAAATTTTCCTTGGATAACAACCTGTTCGAGAGCACAAAATGCTATTGCCAAAATCTATGGCAAAGCGCTTTTTACTTGTCTCCAATGGAGGCTCTCGTCAGAATAGGCGCTCGTTTTTTGGGGTAATTATGCAAAACAGTCACTTGAGTCAAATGATGAAGCTGGGAATGCGCCGCTTGGCGGCGGGGGTTTGTGTGCTCTCAACACGTACAGACACTGGTCAGCCCTTTGCGATGACCGTTTCTTCGGTTACCTCTGTTTCGGACAATCCTGCTTCATTGCTTGTGTGTATTAACAAGCGAGTGTCCCAGCAAGGGCATTTGTCCACGCTCGGCAACCAATTTGCGATCAATATCCTTGGCGATTCGCAACAGGCGATTTCGGATCTGTGTGCAGGAAGAGACGCTCGCGACCGTTTTAGCGAAGGTAACTGGTTGGAAGACAAACAGGGCGTACCCTATTTGGCGGATGCCCAAGCGGTGTTTTTTTGTAAAGTTGACCTGGCCAGTGCTTATGGCACTCATCACATCGTGGTGGGTTTGATGCACGATGTCTTGGTAAATGAAACCGAGCCCAGTCCTTTGGTTTATGTCAATGGCGGCTATGCCCGCTTGCCGGGTACGGGTAAGACTGGTTGAACCAGGGGCATTTTACGCCCAGGCGTCGCGCTGCGATTGGGCAAAACGCAGCGGAAAATAGATCTTATTGTCCGCTTGAATTATTAAAATTTTGTGGCTACGCCGAGTGCGCCGTTAAGAAGCACTAACCTTTTATGCACACCTTGGGTGCGCTTTTGATCAATCCGCTGGTTTTTCCTGCAAAATCGCATTTTTCATCGGGTAAAAATACGTAACATATTGAAAAATATATAAAAAATATATGCGGCTAAAAAATAGTCAATTTGTAGTTTTGCCAGCGATTTCGCGGCTTTTGGCCTCTTTCCCAAAAACTATCCACCAAGTTATCCACAGAAAATGTGGACAAATAAATTGTGAATTTTATTGTGCAGATTCGTTACAGCTGTCACCGTCATAAGGCTTTAAAGGGTAACAGCTAGACTCCTCTGATACTTAAGTAACACTTGACTATGAGATCCTGTTTTTATGAGTGAAAAGATAAGGGTTAGCGTGTTGGGCGGGGGCAGCTTTGGTACGGCTATCGCCAATATCATTGCGGCGAATGGCCACAGAACCTTCCTGTGGATGCGAGATGCGCAGGCGGCTGCCGAGTGTCAACAAAAGCGTGAGAACAGCCGCTACCTGCCAGGGCACCCCCTGGAGGCGGGGTTGGAGATCACATCGGATTTGGCAGGATCGGTGGCGATCAGTGATCTGGTGTTTGTTTCTATCCCCAGTCACTCGTTTCGCGCGGTCACCCGCGAGATAAAACCCCTGCTTCAACCCCACACGATTGTGGTGAGCACTGCCAAGGGTATAGAGCCAGACAGCTTTACGCTCATGAGCCAGATTCTGGAGCAGGAATTGCCGGGGCAACCAATTGGTGTGTTGAGTGGGCCAAATTTCGCCAAGGAGATCGTCCGCCAGTTGCAAACCGGCACCGTCATCGCCAGTGAAAATGATCAGGTGATCCAACGCGTGCAGGAGACCTTGCGATCCGAAAGTTTCCGGGTTTACGCGAACCACGACAGATACGGTGTTGAACTCGGTGGTGCGCTGAAAAATATTTACGCCATTATTTGTGGCATGGCGGCGGCCCTGGGTGCTGGCCAGAACACCCAGGCAATGTTATTGACGCGTAGCCTTGCGGAAATGGGGCGATTCGCCAAGGTGATGGGTGCCAATCCCATGACTTTTCTCGGATTGGCCGGTGTGGGCGATCTGATTCTCACCTGTACGTCGGATTTGAGCCGAAATTATCGTGTAGGCTATGCTTTAGGCCAGGGTAAGCCGCTCGAGCAAGTGGTAGAAGGCTTGGGGCAGGTTGCGGAGGGCGTTAATACCTTGCGGCAAGTCAAGCAAAAGGCCGATGAATTGGGCGTTTATATGCCGCTGGTTTCCGGACTCTACGCGGTTCTTTTTGAGCACAAAAAAATCACTGATGTTGCCCGAGGTTTGATGCTGGGGGAGCACAGTTCCGATGTTGAATACTTAGGTCAATAACAGGAAATCGCCATGAACAACGAAGAATTGAAATCCAATCTCCTCTCTTCCAAGCACTGGATTCGGCTCGCTTATATGGTGTTATTTGCCATCATTCTTTATGTGGTCAGTTTCATCATGTCGGTGGTAGTGATTATTCAATTCATCATTTCGCTGATTACCGGTCAAAACAATCTTAACCTGCGTAGCTTCGGTTATTCCCTCTCGACGTACATCTACCAAACCCTGCAATTTTTGACCTACAACAGCGAGGAAAAGCCATTTCCTTTTGCGGACTGGCCTAAGGCGCCGGACATTGTGCCTGAAGCCACCGAAGTCGCTGCGAGCGCCCCGAAAACTGCGGCAGACAGCCCGGCAGATGATGCTGATGTCAATGAAGAAGCTGCGGCCAGTGCGCCAAAAAAATCCCGTGCAAAAAAAGCGGCTAAAACCGAAGAGCCATCTTCGACGGACGAGGCCGCCGACAATAAAGAAAAAGACGCCTGATAGGGCTGATATTGATGCGTTTATTTGTCCTTAGGCATGGGCAGGCCGAGGCCTACTGCGCAGACGATGCCGGTCGCCAGCTGGTGGAGGCCGGTCGGGCAGAGGTGTCGGCAGTCGTGCGCCAGTCACTGGCAGATCTGATGGCTGTGCAAGAGGTATGGGTTTCGCCCTTGGTGCGCGCCGAACAGACCGCCAGGTTGGCTATTGATGCCATGGGGCCGCGCCCCTTGCGCACCACAGATCTGCTGGTTCCGGAGGCTGACCCTCGCTTGCTATTCGATACCGTCCAGTCGTCCAATCTCAACACTTTGCTGTTAGTCAGTCATCAGCCCTTGGTAGGGCGTCTGTTGGATCTCGCATGTGGTGCGGCACTTGGGTTGAATGCTATGAGTACCGGGGAACTTGCGTGCATTGACTTTTCATTTCCGGCGACTGGATTGGGCCAACTCGTCTGGCGTCGTCGTGCCAATGGCAGCTGACAGGGTTGTTATTCTTGCCTGCGTTGGTTTTGCAATCCAAGACACTTTTTTATCTCGAGTGAACGGAGTAGAGCATGCCGCGTGAGCTCGCATTTAATTTGGATGGCAGGCACTTTGCTGCCCAGGCATGGGGTGAAGCCGGGCAGCTTCCGGTTCTTGCTCTGCATGGATGGCTGGATAACAGTTCCAGCTTTGCGACCCTGGCTCCACTTCTTGAAAACCTCGAATTAATTGCATTGGATATGGC
>CBFGWO010000033.1:0-26026 GCA_965652595.1 uncultured Cellvibrio sp.
AACCTCGCCGTCGGCCGCGCCGACATTAATTTCGGTGAAAAGGGTTAACCGAGTGAGAGGAATGAGGGAGGCGCGCGAGGGCCGTGGGCGAAGATCGGGTGAAAGGTAAACGCAGGAAGCTTTGTAACACAAAGCGCTGGCGCCGATGCTCGAGCGAGTGACAGGTCACTGATAGCAATCAGCGCAAGCCAGGTTGGGGGTTCCTGGCTGTCAGCGGTCAAATCCCGCTGTTTAAGGGTTTGAGCCCCTTTTTCCTGATGTTGAACCAGCACCTTGATATCGGCGACAGCTTCAAACTGCGAGCTTGGGCTAATAGCCTGGCCAGCCCCGAGCTGTAATACCAGCGTGAACATACCCACACACAGCAACAAGCCGGCCAGCCAGGGGCGTTTGCTGCTTGATGATAGGGGCTGGGAGTTCATGGCGTCGTTTTTGGGGGATGTGCGAAGGATAGTGGGGCCTGGCCGCAAGGAATTCAACCAGGTGAAGTAAATATTGTTATGCGAGGGTTCTTTGTGCTTCACGGTACTCGCTGGGTGTTTGGCCGGTGACCCGCTTAAAAGCTTTGTAAAACGAAGAGCGAGCGTTAAAACCGGCATTCATCGCAATATCCAGAATGGTTTCCTGCCCCGCTGCGACGGCGGGAATGGCGAATTCAACACGATGACGGTTAATGTAATCAAAAAAGGTTTCGCCCAGCGCCTGGTTAAGGGTTTGTGAAAGATAGTTGGCGGGTACTTGCAGGCGCTTGGCAAGCATCGGCAGCGACAGCCCTGGATCGAGAAAGACTTGCTGTTCTTGCATGGCGATCGCCAGTTTTTGCTTGATACGCTCTATCTGCTCAGTTTCCAATGCCGATTTTTGATATTTGGGATTCGCGGGGGTTGGCTCATCAAACAGCTCCAGTTGATTGGTATCCAGGTAGTTGTCCGCAAAGCCCGGCTTTTGACGAAGCCCCCATATTGAAAACGACCAGACCAAAAATAACTGCAAAACCGCGAGCAAAACCATTGGGATATCACTGCCAGCGTCGGTCAAATCCGGAAAGGCGGCCAACACCGACAGTAACCAGGTCAGTCCCACCACCAACAGCAACCAGGTCAACCAAAACAATTCTCGCTGTTCAGTGCTGGCAAATACCTGTCTGAGTTGGCGCCGGTAGCGCGCCAGTTGGCTAAACACCAAAAACAGATAGATCGCAGACTGAAAGACCCACACAAGAATGAGTACAAAGGCATAGATGATTATCCCGGTCGCAAACGCAGAGTCAGGTTCTGCCTGGGTAACAAACAGATTTTCCAGGCTGGCGCGCGGCAAGCTGAACAAGGCTGCACTCGCAAGCAACCCGGCAGTAAAAGGCAATAGCTGAAGCAAATCCTGACGCCTGGGCTGCCAACGGCTGGGTGAGGTGAGTGCTTTGACGTAAAACCAAAGCGCCACTGGCTGAATAAGAAAGGCGGGCAACACTATCGCCAGGCCGTAGAGGTCAATGTCCGGCCAGACGAAAGCGATGGCGGGCAGCGCAGAGGTCAGCAAGCTGCCGATAAAAAACACGATCAATGGCAGGTAGGTCAGCTCCCGCTTTACTCGTAAGGCGAGTAAGGAAAGAGCCAGTAAAGATTGGCCGACAGACGCCATCAAAAGACCAAAAGTCAGAAAATTTTGCATGGCAGGAGTCTAGTGAAGCGGCTCCCGCGCCACAAGCCTGTCCTGTCCGCGCCTGCAAACCCGGACACGCGGATGTCCTTACCTGCCTCCGCAGACGACAGCAAGATCCCCTCGCCCCTAGTCTGCCGGTGTTCCCATCAAGAAAGGAAAACACCATGCAGTCTTCTCCACCCTCTACTCATCACCCAGGTTCTGATTGGCGGCAATTTGCGCTCTGGCGCGGCCCGCTGGGCTTATTGCTCATTGGGTTGGTCTCCGTTGCGCTGGCCGCGTTATACGCCAATGGGTTTATCAACGCCTCAGCGGAAAACGCTAACCAACTACCCGCGCATTACCGGGAGACACCAATACCGATCTTGGTTCACATACTCGTTGGTACCTTGCTCGTCCTGCTGATTCCTGTGCAATTTGCGGTGGTTATCCGCCAGCGCTGGCCGCGGTTTCATCGGGCCACCGGGCGGGTGCTGGCCGTCTGTGTGTTGTTTATGGGAATGACGTCTTTGTGGATGAACACCTTTTATCCCGCTTTCGGCGGCACTGCCAAATACCTGGGTGTGCTTATGCACGTGATTGTGCTGGTGGGTGGTTTGGCTTGGGCGTTGGTAGCCATACGCCAGGGACAGGTTAAACAGCATCGTCTGGGCATGATGTGCATGACCGCTGCTGCACTGAGCCCCGCAGTCCAGCGAATCATTGCGATTCCGCTCTATGTCCTCTTGGGGGATTTCAGCGACTGGATGATCGGACTTCTGGTGTGGCTCGGCTTGCTTGTCAATCTTGCATTCGTCGTCTGGATAGCCTCGCGCAAAACAACCTTCCCCGTTTATTTGGAGAACAACTAATGAATTCACAAAATCTTTTGGCCAGAGCCTGTGGCTTTTCTTATGTAGTGCTGATCGTGAGCGGCATTTTTGGCATTGCCCATGTACCGGCAACACTCATCGACTGGACCAATCCGGGTTTAACCGTGGCGAATATTCAAGCTTCGGAGCTGCTATTCCGGTTAGGGATCGTGAGCCAGGTAATTTGCTTTATCGCGTTTATTTGTTTGCCGCTGATGCTCTACAGGCTACTGGGGCACGCGGGCAAAAACGCCGCGCTGTTTATGCTGGCCTTTTCACTGATCAGTGTGCCCATCTCACTGCTGGGCGCTGCCCACTACCTGGACGTACTTTATTTGTTGAGCGGTTCGGGATACCTCGAACAGATTCCCCTTGCGCAGCTTGAGCTGGAGGTGATGTCGCACCTGGCAGCCGTCAATAACCGCGCGACCCTGACGAATATTTTTGCGGGTCTTTGGTTGTTCCCTTTTGGCTATCTGGTCTATCGCTCGGGATTGCTACCAAAAATCTTTGGCGTGCTGCTGATAATGGGCGGCTTTGGCTATCTGGTAGATTTTTTTATTCGTTTCTTTTCACTGCCCGAGTTGCCCTGGTATGTAAACCTGATCAGTCACCTTGGCGTTTTCGGAATTGCCCTGTGGTTGCTGTTGCTCGGTGTTAGGAACAAGAATTGACTAAAAAGAAAAAGCCGCTAACAGATGTCAGCGGCTTGAGGGGAAGTGCTGTGACTATCTCAATACTTAATAGTGCAACCATAGGGTTTGGAGCTGGTGGTAGTGACTGCATTACCTGCCAGCACCTCATCCAGTGCGGCGGCGACGTAATTATTGGATTTGGGAATCACAGCCGGATTGGCTGAATCGTTATCGTCAATCGCACCGGCGTAAACCAACACACCTTCCGGGTTAATGATGTACATGTGCGGTGTTGTCTTGGCGTCATAGGCGCGGCCCATGGTACCACTGGGGTCAAGCAGGAAAGGTGCACTGGCGGCCAGCTTATGGCTTTCGGCTTCCTTCAGTGCCTGCTCAGGTGTGAGGTAACCCTGCTTGCCTTCAGCCGAGGAAATAATGGTCAACCACTTAACGCCCTTTTCGGTGTAGGTACGTTGCAGCTTTTGCATATTGTCGCTGCCGTAGTGCTTTTTCACGAAGGGACAATCCTTGTTGAACCACTCCAGCACCAGCCACTCACCTTTGTAATCCGCAAGTGTGTGGGTTTTGCCGGAGGCGTCGGGAACACTGAAATCAGGTGCGTGTTTACCGGGTACAGCTTCGGCAAATGCGAGAGCGGGTATGAGTAAAACAGCCGCAAGCAAACTGCGTAGGGTCAGGCTCAAGTTTTTCATGTTCGTCTCCTGTGATCGTGATCCAAAATGGGTAGTCCTATAGTGGGGTATCCAAACTCAGTTGGCAGCCAAAGCGCGAATCATGTCCACCGTCAGTATTTGCGGCAGGATTACCGGCTGGCTGCCATCAGCCGGGTAATAGACATAGAGCGGCACCGAATTGCGCCCAAAGGCGTCCAGGGCCTGGGTGATCTGCGGATCGTAACGTGTCCAGTCAGCGCGAATGCGTACCACGTCATTGGCTTCAAACCAATCGTTTGCCGCCTGGGTGTCCAAAACCAGTTTTTTGTTCACCTGACAGGTAATGCACCAGGCTGCGGTGAAATCAATAAATACTCCCTGCCCTTGGGCCCGCGCTTGACGAATGCGTTCGGCGTCGTAAGCCTGCCATTGGTCATTGCTGGTGACGCTTTGTACGTCTGGTTTAACCTGCCCGATCTGCACAAAGGCCCACACGAGCGCAAAAAGAGCGATCAACCAGGCGCTGCGACGCCAAAACGCCCTTGAGGATTTACCCAGCCAAAGCGCAAAGCCCAACAGCAGTATCACGCCGCCGCCGATTACCCAGCCGTTGTCACCCACCAGACGCCCAAGTACCCACAAAAGCCAAAGCACCGTTGCGAATAGTGGGAAAGCTAAAAATTGGCGCAGGCTTTCCATCCAGGGGCCCGGTTTGGGCAGCAGAGACGCGAGACGCGGGCTGGCCGCCAACAGCATAAAAGGTGCGGCAAGGCCCAACCCCAACCCCAGGAAAATCACCATCGCCGAGAGTGCTGGCAAGCTGGCGGCGGCACCAAGAGCCGCGCCCATAAAAGGGCCAGTACAGGGCGCGGCAACAAACACCGCCAATATGCCGGTAACAAACGATGAGCTGGTGTTGGTTTTTCCGGCCGCTTGCATCAATCGATGGCCGAACTCAAAACTGCCGAGAAACGACAGCGCCATCAGCCAAAAGAGCAGTATCAGTCCAAGCACCACCGCAGGCGACTGCAACTGAAAGCCCCAACCGATGGCCGCACCACCGGCACGCAGCACTAAAAACAGAACACCCAGCAGCGCAAAGGTCAGCAGCACACCGGCGCTGTAGCTAAGCCCCTCGCGCAAGCGATGGCGCACCTGGGCCCGGCCGTCCCCAGGAGTGTTAATCAGCGCAAAGAGCTTGATTGACAGCACCGGAAAAACACAAGGCATTAAATTCAGGATTAAACCCCCAAGAATTGCCGACAGCAGCAGCATCCCAAGCGCCAAGGGCTCAGCGTCACTAAAAGCGCCGCGATGAAGCGGAAGCTTATTGAATTCCCAGGCGCGCCCCTCAGCAGCCAGCACAAAGTCCACAGTCGAGGGCGGCTTGACGCCCGGTGAGGTGGCAAAGCGAAGTTCCAACGCCGAGCCTGAGCGAACCACCTCGGGAGCAGCGGGGTTAAAAAACTCCCCGTTCAACGGAAAAGCATCTGGCTGAGGCAGGCTATCGATGGTCGCCTGGTCATCTGTCGGCACCAGCTTCAGCGTTAGCACGCCGTTATCTCCCCAGTAAGCACAGCTCACACGCCAGGGGCTTTGGGTATCAGGCCTTGGGACACGCTCGTAAAAGCGTTCCACCAGGCTTTTGGTATCAGTATTCCAGCGGTGATTATCACCGCGAATCGGACGTTCCAGGCTCAGGGTTCCCCAGCCCGGGATACATTCCTCCTTACAGACCAACCACTCCAAATCGACCTCCAGGCGCACGCGCCGAGGATCCGGATTGGCTTTACGCAGATCCAGGTGATCCACACCCAGCTTAAAGAGGTAGGCTATATCTCCCTCGTAACCCAGGTTTACCAGGTGGGCAACAGGTAAGCGCGCGGGATAGGGCCATAGAATTTCGCCCGGCGTGGCATTGGCGGCGTTAAAACTAAAACGCGGCGCCGCACCCGAATCGCCCGGATTGCGCCAGTAAACATGCCATTCGGGATCTGGCTCAAAATAGATACCCAGGGTGGCATTTTGCGCGGCGGGATCGGCAGCAAAAGCTTCCGGTGCCAACCAGGAAATGCGCACATGGTCACTGACAATCACTTCCGCAGCGCGCGCAAAAGAAGGCACAATCGGCAAGGCAAGACAGAAAGCCAGAATGAGCCAAAAGCAAACTCGCGCGTGGATGGCAGGAGAGACGAAAGTAGAGCTCGTGTCCGGATCTGGATGAACCTGGTACGGCATGCGCAGAGTCTTTTTTAGTTACTGAATAATTGCTGGAGATAGTCAGGGTAAAAACAGTTGCTGAAAAAAGTGATTGAAAACTAATAACAACAATAAGTTAGCTGCGATTCTTGACTCTGGGTTGATCAAACACAAGCAGGCTAGACAAATCTAAACGAAAAGAAATGTTAACCCAACGGGACTTAAGTCCATGGCTATTCGCCTTGCACTCTTGAGCGGCATTATTCCCATTCTGGCGGCCGCCGGAGCCTACCTGATCGCTCTCTCGCAGGGCTACGAAGCGCAGTGTGTTCCTCTGGTACAAGGCTGCACCTCCATCAGCCGCGCAGCTCGTTATGGCGAGGCTATTTTTTGGTTTCGCGGCCTGATGATGCCCTTGAGCGCTGTACTGGTCTTTTTTTGGTTGGCACAGGTTCGCTGGCTCAACCATTGGATTGATCCGCACAACACCTACCGCTCACTGCTGGTGCTGGGCATCCTCTCAGCGCTCGCGCTCGTTATTTATGTCAATTTCCTCGGCACCGATGGCGAGGTTTACCAATTTATGCGGCGCTTTGGCGTCACCTTTTATTTTGGTTTTGGGGCGCTGGCGCAACTGCTGGTGGTTAACGCCACATATCCCCAACGACGACGACTAGCGCCCGAGAGCCAGAAGTGGGTGACTTGGCAGCTGGCATGTGTGAGCGCACAATGGGTGCTGGGTTTGATTTCGCTCAGCAGTGATTTCTTGCCGCGCGAGCAAAAAGCCATTGTGGAAAACATTATCGAGTGGAACTTCGCCCTGGCGATGATGCTGTTTCATCTACTCAATGTTGGAATCTGGCGCAGCAATCGAGTGCCCTCCGCCGCAGAATAACAACCCCGCGAAAACAACACAGGATTGACAGAGAATGGAGCCGCTTATGTCCAGCAAACGCGCGCTAATTGTTGACGACTCCACGACGGCGCAATATCGACTCAAAAAAATGTTAGCGTCCTACGACCTGGACGTCGACATTGTAGATTCAGGTGAAGCTGCCCTGCTCTACCTCGCCAAGCATCTACCCGATGTGGTTTTTATGGACCACCTGATGTCAGGTATGGATGGCCTTCGCGTGCTGCAAATTATTAAATCCCACCCGGAAACAGCCATGGTGCCGGTCATTATGTACACCTCCAAAAGTGGAGATGTTTACACCGGTCAGGCTCGCGCCCTCGGTGCCTTGGACGTGATCTCCAAGGACAGCATCAACAGGGTGGAACTCTCAAAGGTGATGGCGAGCATTCACATCGCCCAAAAAGCAAAAACAACTTTTGAAGAGCCAATGACCGACCGCAAAGTCACCGATGGGCCGGAAAAACCTCCACCGGAGATTCGCCCCCGTGAGGTAACGGCCGACAACACCCGCCGCATCGAATTGCGCATAGTGCAGCTCGAACACGCCATAGAAGACAGTCGACGGGTAAGCGCGGCGCAATTACTCCGCGAAATGCAAAAGCTGCGACACGGGCTCAAGCAGGAACTGGGCAATCTGCTCAATAAAACCTTGGGTGAAAAACCAGCGACATCCAGCGACGAACAGGAAACCTCAACCAGGTCGAGTGCGCGGGCTGGCAGCTGGTTTTTCCGCATTGCGTTAATCGCGTGTCTGATTTTATTAATACTCCTGATCTATCGTCAGTCAGACGTCAACCAACTATTGCAACAGCTGCAAGCACAGCAACAACCCCGGAATGAAATGTTGGAGCAACTATCCAACCATCTGCTCGATGTGCAGTTAGATATTCTCAACCAGCAAAACTCGCCCACTGAAAGTGTCAGCTCTCGCCCGGCGTCAACGCATTTGGAGGATTTTATTTGGGCATTCAACCAAAACAGCCAATTGCCTTTTTCGTCGCGCTTGGTTGAGGCGAGCCTTGCAGTGCGTTTAAATGAATTTTTGACACGTCTATCGCGCAAGGGCTTTCGTGGATCTGTATGGGTGAATCTCACCCTGGGGGATTTTTGTGTAGAGCTGGACAACTACGGTTTGGCGCAATTGCCCGACACAGAGGTGAGCCTGAACCAGTGTACGCTATTGAGCGAGGTTTACCCCTTTCAGGGCATGGCAGATCAGGCCGTGGAAGACATCAACGCAAGCTTGATACAAAATCCAGCAGTGGCGCGCGGCGATCTGGTAGTTGTTATCAGCCGCATTGAAGACCAGGCGCTCAGCTACCCACCGCGCGATTCACCCATATTGGCAAGCGACTGGAACAAAATTGCCCAAAGCGCCAATCGTGTAACTATAGCGGTGCGCAGCTTGAGTCAGGAATAAGTCGATGCAGCTTCTTAAACACGGCTGCCCCAAAGGTCGTATTCATCCGCCTCTTCTATGCGCACTTTGACAACTTCCCCTATTTTCACTGAAGTCTCGCCATTGAGATAAACGGCGCCGTCAATTTCCGGTGCATCGGCATGACTGCGGCCTATAGCACCTTCGTCATCTACCTCGTCAATCAATACATCCAGCGTACGGCCAATTTTTTGCTGCAATCTGTCCGCAGAAATTTTTTGCTGCAATTGCATAAAGCGATCGAAGCGTTCTTGTTTCAATTCGTCAGGTACATGGTCAGGCAAGTCATTGGCTTTGGCGCCATCAACGGGTGAGTACTGGAAACACCCCACGCGATCCAACTGCGCTTCTTGTAAAAAATCGAGCAACTGTTGAAAGTCATCTTCAGTTTCGCCGGGAAAGCCTACGATAAACGTCGAGCGCAGGGTTAAATCCGGCACCTGCTGGCGCCAACTGGCAATTCGTTCCAGGGTTTGCTCCACCTGACCGGGGCGGCGCATTTTACGCAGCAAAGTCGGGCTGGCGTGCTGAAAAGGAATATCCAAATAAGGCAGCACCTTGCCATCCCCCATCAGCGGAATCACCTTGTCCACATGGGGATAGGGATAGACGTAATGCAGGCGCACCCACACACCCAGCTCACCCAAGGCCGCCGACAGCTGATACATGTCGGTTTTCAGTGGCCGCCCTTCCCAAAAATCTGTGCGATGTTTGATATCCACGCCATAGGCCGAGGTGTCCTGGGAAATGACCAGCAGCTCTTTAACCCCCGCCTTGACCAGCCGCTCTGCCTCGCCCATCACCTGACCAATGGGCCTGCTCACCAGCTTGCCGCGCATGTCGGGAATGATGCAAAAACTACAGGAGTGATTGCAGCCTTCAGAAATCTTCAGGTAGGCGTAGTGGCGCGGCGTCAGCTTGATCCCTTGAGGCGGCACCAGATCCGTAAAGGGGTTGTGACTGGTGGAAGGCGGCAGATGCTGATGCACCTGGCTCAGGACTTCCTCATAAGCATGGGCCCCGGTAATCCCCAGCACATTGGGATGCACCTGGATAATCTCGTCCTTTTTGGCCCCCAGGCAACCGGTGACCAGCACCTTGCCATTCTCCGCCAGCGCCTCGCCGATAGCGCCCAGAGACTCCTGCACAGCACTATCGATAAACCCACAGGTGTTCACAATCACCATGTCAGCGTCGTTGTAGCTGGGGACTATGTTGTAGCCTTCCATCCGCAACTGGGTGAGGATTCTTTCGGAATCCACCAAATTTTTAGGACAACCGAGACTGACAAAACCGATTGTGGGAGAGGTTTTCATAATACGGGAACCCGGAATACAAAGAGGGGCGCTATTCTAGGGGTTTGCCGGTGGATTTGCAGCTACTACCCTAACCCGGCGCTTACGCCCGTTGGGCAGCGGCCACGCAATGGTTCCACCTTCTGCCAGACCAATCAGGGCGCTACCCATAGGTGAGAGTATGGAAATGTGCTGTCGATCAGCATTGGCTTCCTGTGGGAAAACCAGGGTGACCGAGGTGCGCTCACCGGTATCCAGATCCTCGAAAGTCACCAGGCTCCCCATGCGAACCACCTGGGCTGGAAGCGCATCGTCGGCCAGGATTTCCGCACGTCCAAGTTCATCTTCCAGCGCCTCGGCCGCCGGAGAATCCAGCTTTTCAATGAGCGACATCAGTTTCAAATAATCAGTTTTAGCCAGAAAAATAGGATCTGCCATGGTAGAAATTCCTCAAATAGCGAAACGCCCCCAGGGAGGGCGCTTATAACAGTAATAAATCGATTAAACAGAACGCGAAGCCAGAAAGGCGATCAGGTCAGTGGATACCTAATCGCCCAAAAGGAGAAAGGCACTCACCGCCATCTGCGTTGAGTGCCCATCGAATGAAGAAATTTGCGACAGTAAGTGGGTTTGCATGGGCAGACCATAACACCGGCCCCAAAGGACTTCAAGACACCCCAGCGGACCAAGGCCAAACCGGCTGGCAGAAACGCGAGTTGGCATCTAGCCTTACTGAATAGCCTTTGCCAGGAGCGCACCCATGTTACTCAATCTCTCTGTCGCAAAACGCCTCGGTGGCGGATTTGCTCTGGTCACACTGACTTTTGTTGCTTTGCTGGTGTTCGTTATGCAGGTTTTTTACCGCGAGCACCAAACCAATGAACAGCTTCTCACCCACTATATTCCTGCCACCAGTACCCTCTACTCGGCCGATCGGGATCTTCAGCAGGCGCTGGTCGCGGAACGCACCCTGTTGGCAACCGACCCCGGCTCTGACGCCTATGCCAATTTGCTTGCCGAGCACGCGGAAAATGTTCAGCAAGCCATCGACAGAGTGGGTGCGTTTTACAAGTTGATAGACGATCCGCAGGTTTCTCAGCTGATGGCGCAATACAACGAAAGACGCGAGCAATGGGAAAAAACAACCGCCCAGGTTGTGATGCTCAGCGGCTCTGGCCAATCCTCCGAGAGATTGCAAGCGCAACAACTTAGCATCGGTCGGGCAGCCGAAGAATTTGAAGCCATGCGTCATGAGCTTGACATGATTCAAGAACGCCTGGAACAAATACTCAGTCAAAAACAACAAGATGCCGCTGAAAGTTTTCGCATAACCTCACTAACATTAATTGTGGTGCTGGCACTGGGTATTGGTCTCGCCGTAGTGCTATCGATACTCTTGTTTCGCAGCATTACCAATCCCTTGAACATTGTGTCTCAAGCCGTCAATCGCTTGGCCAACGGCGACCTGTCCTTTCGAGCAGAAACTAACCGTGGTGACGAGTTTGGCGCCCTTTTGCGTGCAATGGATGAATCCATGGCGCATCTTGCACAAACCGTGAAAGAAATACTGGTCACCTCCGAATCACTGACCTCTGCATCAACCCAGGTGGCCGCCACTTCCCAAAGTGTTAGCCAGGCCACTACCGAACAGGCCGCGAGTGTTGAAGAAATTGGTGCATCCATTGAAGAAATGTCGGCCTCTGTCGCACAAAATGCCGACAATGCCAAGGTCACTGATGCCATGGCCGCCAAAGCCTCATCACAGGCCGTTGAGGGTGGAGAAGCCGTGACAAAAACGGTGGCGGCCATGAGTGAGATTGCCACCAAAGTGGCGATCATTGATGACATTGCCTACCAAACCAACCTGCTCGCCCTCAACGCTGCCATTGAGGCAGGTAGAGCTGGCCAACATGGCAAAGGCTTTGCCGTTGTTGCAGCAGAGGTTCGTAAACTGGCTGAACGGAGTCGAATTGCCGCCCAGGAAATTGGTCAGGTGGCGGGTAGCAATGTCGCGCTTGCCAAACGCGCGGGTGAATTGCTTACGGAGATGGTGCCAGCGATTACACAAACCTCTGAACTGGTGCAGGAAATTGCGGCGGCATCGTCGGAGCAGTCCAGCGGACTCGCGCAGGTGAATATGGCCATGGCGCAAATGGGGCGGGTGACACAACAAAATGCAGCGGCGTCGGAAGAGTTGGCTGCGACAGCGGAACAAATGAGTGACCAGGCCTCACACTTACAACAATTGGTGTCGTTTTTTAAGGTTGAGAATTCCTGAGTCTATTCTAGCGAGCCGCGCCAGTCTGTCGGCTGTGCGCGGCTCATGATCAAGCGCTATGGGTGTTAATCGCTATAAGGGCTTGGCGAGGGCTGCCTTCCTCACCAGTTGAATAAACTCGCTGCGGTAGCCGAATTCATCCTCACCTTTCGCAGACTGGGCAAGACTAATGATGTGTTCGTAACCATAGTCCCCGGTATAGACACTGCCCTTTAACACCTGCCCAAAGGCTGCCACGGACGCCGCAAAATCTGCTTCTTGTTTGAGACGAGCGTTAACATCAGTTTCAGCAACTGGGATCACTTGTTCAATCAGTCTCGAGGTGTCTTCGTTGGGCAGTTTGTAACGAATACGCAAAAAACCATATTCATTGTTGACGGAACCCGAATCAGGCTTTTCCGCAGTCTGGTAGCGACTGGGTTCCAATAGGGTTTTGCCCCCGACTGGCGTGATTTCATAAATTGCCGTCATACTGTGCCCAGCACCTATATCCCCGGCGTCTACTTTATCGTTGTTGAAATCCTCGCGATTCAAGGCGCGGGTTTCATAGCCAATCAAGCGATATTCCGCTACCTTGGCCGGATTAAACTCCACCTGAATTTTTACATCCTTGGCAATCGGAAAAAGCGTGGAGTGGGCTTCGTGTACCAGCAATTTGTGTGCTTCGCTCAAAGAATCGATGTAGGCCGCAACACCGTTTCCATTCTGCGCCAGAGTTTGCATCATCGCGTCCTGGTAATTCCCCATACCAAAGCCCAGTATGGACAGGTAAATACCGGATTGGCGTTTGCGCTCTACCAGCGTTTTTAAATCACTATCACCGGTTGGCCCCACATTAAAATCGCCGTCTGTGGTCAGAAAAATACGATTCACCGCCTTGGGATCAAAATTTCTTTCCGCCAACTCATAGGCCAATTGAATGCCCTCCGCACCGGCGGTGGAGCCTCCGGCACGCAGGTTGCGGATGGCTGTGCGAATTTTTTCCTTTTCCGATACTTTTGTGGGCTCCAGGGGTGCACCTGCCCCACCGGCATACACAACTATCGCGACTGTGTCATCCGGGCGCAGGGTATCCAGTAATAACTCCATGGCTTGCTGGGCAAGCGGCAAGCGATCGGCGGAAAACATAGAGCCGGATACATCCATTAAAAACACCAGGTTGCTGCGCGGAATGTCAGTGGCAGGCAGCTGATAGCCTTTGATACCAATGTGCACCAGTTTATTGCCCGGCTTCCAGGGCGAATCACTGACCACCAGGCTGGGCGCGAAGGGTTGGGATTTGTCTTTGGGCACTGGGTAATCGTAATCAAAATAGTTGATTAGCTCCTCTACCCTCACCGCATCCTTCGTGGGTAAATAGCCTTGATTCAGGTTTCGTCGAACAAAACTGTAGGAGGATGTGTCGACATCAATTGAAAAGGTCGATACGGGTTCCTCTGCGACAGACTTGACGGCATTTTCGCGAAATTCTTCAAACCGATCACGATATTCCCGCGTTGGCTGGAGCGAAGCTTCCGCTGGTATTACAGCGGGCATGGCAGTTGTCATGGGAGCGCTTTGAATCCGCTGCGGACTCATGGCTGTTGCCACAGACTCCCGCTTGGCAAATTGTTGCCGAGACTCGACGATTGTGGCGTCCGAGAGAGCGCCGGCACTTTCAGCAGCGGCGGGAGCACTTGCATCAGCCTCATATTCACGCCTTCTTTCCAGGCTCACTTCTTTATTCGCACGCATACCCGTAACCAGGATTTCCTCTACCTCTTGGCCACCAGGTTCGCTAGCCACAGGCTGAGTATCGGGTAATCTGTGAGGCTGTAGAACCGCTGATTGATTAAAAATAATCAAACCGGCTACGACCAGGGTGGACGTAGCCAAGCCACTCAGTAAAAGCTTATTGTGAAAAATGTTCATCTTGTTGGTCCTCTGTGGGTTGTCTTCCCCCGTAGGACGCAACCAGGCAAGAAATCCTTGGCCAAGCTTGGAAAAAAAGCGTTTATTTGCCTTGGCGTCAGCCTTGGCCAGCTCGAATTCCGCCATCGCTTGGCGAATCGCCCTTTGCTTCGCCTGAGCGTCAGGTTCGGGCGTTTCAAAGGCTTTGTTGAGGTCTTTGTCATTCATCGTCTTGCCTCCTGTGGCCCAACTTCGGTCTGCAGCTGCTGGAGTTGTTTACGAATTTCGTGCAAGCGCCAGGATACGGTGGACTCTTTCACTGAAAGCACCAGAGCTGCCTCGCTGTGCGTCAAACCTTCGGCATAAACCAGCAATGCAGTTTCTTTAAAGCCCTCGGCCATCTGGTCAAGCATGGCGAGTATCTGACGCAGATACACCGGGGTTTCTGCCAGATCCTCAGGCGAACCCTGCTCTTGCGCCAAGGACTCATCCCCACCTCGGTGACGCTTCTGACTTTTCAACCAATCTTTGGCGCAGTTGATCACCAACCGGTAAAGCCAGGAGCTGAAAGCGGACTCAAAACGAAATTGGCCCAGGCTGCGCGCCAACTTGATGCAGGCCAATTGGGTAATATCCTCTGCATCGCTGCGATTACCGCACCAACGGTAGGCAAAGCGGAACATCAGATCGTAATAATGCTCCACCAGTGACTCAAATGCCTGGCTGTCGCCTGCCTGGGAAAGGCGAATCAATGCCGCTTCATCCATATTCTCTAGGCCTTGTTCAGTTTGTATTCATTAGACGACCCGACAATGGGAATCCTTGGTACGGGTGGCTAGCCGCCAAACGCTAAGTGTATACTGGCCCTCCAGCTGAGGCTTTAGCCCGCGCTTATAAATGATTCAATAAGGAGAGACTCATGAAAAACCTCTTGTCCGCCAGTGTTCTGGCTCTTTGCGCCCTGGTGGCGTCTTCCTTTGCTCTGGCTGCCCCCAGAGTGGCCGTTATGGACTTTGAAAATCGCTCGGGAACGGGTGACTGGCGTATTGGCCGGGGTGCGGCCGATATCCTCACCACTGAGCTGGTCAAAAGCACCAAATTTGAAATGTATGAGCGGGAGCGCCTGAACAGCATGCTCAACGAGCAGGATTTTGGACAATCCGGTCGGGTTGACCCAGCCAGCGCCGCCAAAATAGGCAAGATATTGGGCGTGCAGTACATGATTACCGGTGCTGTGACCGAATACGGTGAGAGTAGCTCGGGCGTTGGCGCCAGTGGCTTGTTCGAAGCTGGCAAGAAAGGCTACTTCGCGGGAGTAGACATTCGTATTGTCGATGTGAACACCGGTCGTATTTTGATGGCTGAGTCAGGTCAAGGTATCAAGAGCTCCAAGAACGTCCGCGTACTGGGCATTGGTGGCGGTGAGCGCTGGAACGAAAAGCACGCAACCGAAGCCATGCGCCTGGCCATCAAAGAAGTCGCGGATAAAATTGGCAGCGCAAATTTGACCGGTGGTGGTAGTGGGGCAGCCGCTGGCCCGGTAGATATTTTAATTGCTGATGTGGATGGCAAGACTGTCACCCTGAACCAGGGGAAAAGTGCGGGATTGTCCGTGGGTGATGTTCTTACCGTTAAGCGTAAGGGCAAGGAAATTAAAGACCCCAGTACCGGCGCCGTGATTCGTGTTACTTATGACACCTTGGGCACTGTGCGTATTACCGAGGTCGATGCCGGTTATTCTGTGGGCACTATTGCCAGTGGCAGCGGCTTTGCAGCAGGCGATAAGGTCGAAGACTAAACGAACGCTCAAATTCTAAAACACGCAAATTCAAAGCAATTGCTAATAAGAAGCCCGGTTAATCCGGGCTTTTTTTCGAGCAAAAAACGAGGTGGCTAATTGGCAAGTTGACTGGCAACAAATTTTGCCAGTGGCTCCAGTTCTGATGAGGAATGAACAAACTTGTTTTGCTTTCCATCATCAACGTTTTGATATTTGAGTTCTACCAAATACTTGCCACTCGCAAAACTGATGTTCATTTCCAGGCGCATACTGCTCAAAGGATCTGGGCGTCGAAAATGTACGGCTGTATCGCCGATAGCTTCAGGCCGGGAGAATCCAAAAGCCTTGCTGGCATCTTTGGCAATCCTCTCCAATGCTCGAGTCGCCCCCTCGGCGCTGGAAAAGGGAGTAACCAGAAAAATCAATTCGTCGCTTAAGCGATCAAACGGGGGATGCGCGTAAATGCGGCTGCAAACTTCAGAGGACTCCTTGCGCGGGCCAGCCGCCTTACGCTCAACCTCCTTGGCTTTATCTCCCAAGTGCGCAACAAGTGTCTCGACCGGAAGCAGTCCATCACAGAAGGCGGATTCAGCGGTTGTATCCGCTAAGGCAAAACAGCTTGTGGAAAGGAGAGCACCCCAGCAAATAGCGTTGGCAAGTTTTTTCATAGCTATTCCCTCAAATAATTGACAATTAAAACGCGAACCAAAACTAACCCTCAACAAAATCAACTGATGACTAGAGGCCTAGTTGATGGATTCCCGACTCGCATCGCTCCATAGCGCGCTGCAAGTTATTTCTACACGTGCCCATATTCAAACGCATAAATCCGCTCCCCTGCTCACCAAACATCCTGCCTGGGCTCAACCCCAGGCCACATTGGTTGACAAAAAACTCCTTAAGTTGCACATCGTCCAAACCCAACCCGCGGCAATCCAGCCAGGCCAGATAGGTTCCCTCTGGCTCCGTCCATCGCACCCTGGGCGAGAATTGCGCTATCGCCGCTTTTACCAGCGCCTTGTTGCCAGCGAGATAAGTGCGCAGCGCATCCAGCCAGGCATCACCAAAATTGTAAGCTGCTTCGAAAGCTACAATGCTAAAAGGATTATGGTTGGCCAACTGCAGTTGGTCGAAAACCTGCTGCAATCGCTGCCGATGCACTGGATTGGGGACGATCAGGCTCGATAGTCCTAGGCCCGGAATATTGAATGTCTTGCTCGGCGCCACAGCCGTTATCACATGAGAGTGCACAAAGTCCTGATACTCACCACCCAGGTTGGCTAAAAATTCATGGTTAACACCGAGGTAGGTTAAATCCGCATGGATATCATCGGAAAGAATCAGCAAGTCATGGCGCTTGGCGATGCGTAGCAATTCAAGCAATTCGGATTTTTGCCACACGCGTCCAACCGGATTATGGGGCGAACAAAAAATCAGCATGCGCGCTTGCGTCGCCTGAGCCTCCAGCAAATCAAAGTCAATAGTGTAGTGCCCGGCTAACTCCCGCAGTGGATTCAACACTAGCCTGCGTTCAGTCCGATTCACCGCACTGAAAAAGGGGAAATAGACCGGCGGCTGAATAATAATGCCCTGCCCTGGTTCAGCAAAAGCCAAGGCCGCCGCGTGCAGCGAGGGTACCACGCCCGGCGCCATTAAAATCCACTCGCGCTCAATAGACCATTTATATCGCCGCGCAAACCAATCAATAACGGATTGATAGAGGCTGTCGGGATATAAGCTGTAGCCGAAAATTGGATGCTGGGCTCGCGCTTGCAAGGCCTGGGTAACCGCATCTGGCACGGCAAAATCCATATCCGCTACCCACAGAGGCTGCACTTCTTTAGTGCCAAAAACCTGTTGCCTGCCATCAAACTTTAATGAACCTGTGTTTTCACGCGAGATGGCTTTATCGAAGTCAAAAATCATGGCGGTATCGGCTTAGTTTATTCGTTCCCAAATTGTCACCTCCGACAGAGTATGCTGATACTTACGCTTGGTTTCACGAATGACAAAGGGCACCTCAATCGGGCCCTCAATTAAACGGAAATGCGCACCCAAATGCTTATGCAAGCCATCGAGTGTGGTAAAGCTTTCGCCATCCTTTTTAAACCCACCAAGCCAATCTTCACGGGGCGTATGCTCTGCGAGCCAGGTATAAGGTGAGGCAATCAAGAGCAAACCACCGATATTGAGCCTATCGTGAATAGCTTTTAAAAATTTTTCCGGGCTGTAGAGGCGGTCGATCAGGTTGGCGGCGAGAATAAAATCGTAGCCGGTAAACACAGGCTTCAGGTTGCAGGCATCACCTTGAGCAAACTCGACTTTACCTTTGGTACTTGCAAGGCCTAACTCAGCCAGAGAGCGGGACTTGTAGCTGACCAACTCACCTTCGTCCGTTAGCGTGTAACGCAGACTCTCGCCTCGCGCGAGCTGCACCCCCTGGCCGATAAAACGCGCCGAAAAATCCACGCCGGTAACCTGATCGAAAAGTTGCGCCAATTCAAAACTGGCGCGGCCAGAGGCACAACCCAGATCCAAAGCGCGGCCTTTGGGTTTATTCACCAACAGCGGCTTGGCAAATTCCACCAGCGCTTTGGAAAAATTGGGCACACCGAAGTATTCATCGCCGTAATGAAATTCAGCGTATTCGGACAAGAGTTTGTCGGTTTCATAGTGGGAACTGGGCACAGGTTTTACATCCTCGGACACAATATAGCGAAAACCAGCATGCTGGAAAAAGTGGCGACGAAAGGCGTAACGCGAGCTTAATAGTGCTTCATTGCCACAGGAAACCCAGGAGCCACCTTTAATCAGGTTGTGGCGTTCGTCGAAGGTGGGCGTAGTGAAATCGTCGTAGATCGGGTGAACATCAAAACCCTCGAAAGGATAAATAGGTGTCTCCGTCCACTGCCACACATTGCCAACAAGATCGAAGAATTCACCATGAGCGAAACGATTGACGGGACAGGGGGACGCCCAGTGATCAAGGTGAATATTCGCGTTTGCAGGCGCCTGAGCCAGATCTTGCACGCCTGCATGATCACACAGGCGGCACCACTCATCCTCTGTAGGCAAGCGCACCGGCAATCCGGTTTCAGATTTTTTCCAATTACAAAAAGCCTTGGCTTCGTGGTAATTCACTTCCACCGGCCAGTCCCAGGGCATAGGCACTTCGTCGGTCATTAAACGCAAATACCAGCCGTTGGTTTTTTTCACCCAAAAGCTGGGGTGTTGCGCCTGGGTAAAGCTCAGCCAACCCCTGCCTTCCTCTTCCCAGTTGTGGGCATTGCGATAACCGCCCGCCTCGACAAAGGCTAAAAATTCTCCATTACTCACCAGGTAACGGCTTGCCTGAAAGGCCGACAAATCACTCTGGTACTGGCCGTATTCGTTATCCCAACCGTAAAAGGGATCATCCTTTTGCTTACCCAAGCGCACCTGCCCGGCGGGCACTGTCTCCAGGGTGTTGGTCGGCGCCGGGCCTGATTCATGCAGCGGTTGCCACGCAGACGAACTGCGCACAAATTCCAGTTTGTGCTGACGAATAAGTACCGACGAGGTTTCCAGATGAATTCGCTCATGCTCAATACCCATGATGATGGCCCACCAAGGGTTGTGCCAATCAATCGGCATCTGCAGCGGCGCTGTGTCGATAACAGACAACACCTTGGCGCGCACCTGATCACGGTAGGCTTTCACTTGCGCGGGGGTGGGCCAATCATAGTGGGCGTCGTTGAGATCGTCCCAGCTCATTTCGTCAACACCTACTGCAAACATGGATTCAAAACGTTGGTTAATTCGTTGGTCGATAAGGCGGGCGAGCAACAGTTTATTAACAAAAAAAGTCGCCGTATGGCCGTAGTAAAAAATCAACGGGTGACGCAGGCTGATGGGCTTGTTGTAAAACGCCTGGTCATTCGCCAGGCATTCAAACAGGGATTCGTAAGTATTAAAGGTGTCGAGAAAATACCGGCGCAGGCAGGCACGCATGTGGGTTTCATCGCCTTCGCGCAGATTGGGCGTGCGTGAAAAAGGCGTTGCGCGTGGCGTGGCCTGATCCGAATTCAGGCTATTGAGCTCAAGGCTGTTGACGTGCAGACGACTGTGTCCTGATGGCATGATTGGCTCCTGAAAAACCTGAATATTCGGCAGCGGGAGCCCAACCGGCTCCCTGTGGACGATAGCAAGGGTAAACGTCCAGCGCCCTCGAATAGATCAATCTCGCCCGACAAAATCCCGCGCAAATTGCCAGGCCACGCGCCCACTGCGAGCGCTACGTGTTCTGTGCCAGAGCAAGGCCGCGGCTTGGGTCTGATCATCCCAACGACCGCCCAGATGAACCACCCAGTATTGAGCGGCAGCAAGGTACTCTTCCTGGCTGAACGGATAAAAGCTCAGCCAGAGCCCAAACCTGTCGGACAGGGATACCTTTTCTTCGATGCTGTCACTCGGGCGCAACTCGCCGTCTTCATAGCTGACATCGAGATTCTCGCGCATATTTTGCGGAATCAGATGGCGTCGGTTGCTGGTGGCGTAAAACAGCATATTGGCCGAGGGAGCGGCGATCGATCCATCAAGCACCGACTTTAGGGCTTTATAGCTGATTTCGCCCTCCTCAAAGGAGAGATCATCGCAGAAGATAATGAATTTTTCGGGGCGCTCACCCACCAGATCCACGATATCCGCCAAATGTAGCAGATCGGTTTTATCCACTTCGATAATCTTTAACCCCTCGCCGGCAAACGCATTCCATACCGCCTTGATCAGGGTGGATTTACCAGTGCCGCGCGCGCCGGTGAGCAGCACATTATTGGCGGATTTTCCCAACACAAACTGGCGGGTATTGCGCACTATCGCCGCTTTTTGAGTTTCAATATTTTTGAGGGCATCCAACGCAATCCGGTGCGGCTGACGCACCGCCTGCAACTGGCCCCGTGTACCCTGGGTACGCCAGCGAAAGGCATCGGCGGCCCAATCTGGCGAAGGCGCTGACCCCGGCAACAGCGGCTCGAGGCGATCAACCAGCTGGTCAAGGCGGCTAATCAGACGATCTAACTTATCCACAACTTCTCCTGTAACCAATTAAATAACAGCGCTAACCATTTGATATATATCGATAGATTTGATCACTCATCAAACCCTTTCACCAAAATGTGCATCATAGGCTATGCTTGGCGAGCGGGTGTTGGCGAAACAAAGCAATATAGGATTCTTTATGTTTACCCCAGAAGAGCTGCAAGTCGTTGTGAAAACCCTCGCGCATCGCCGCGACTGGTTGCAAAACAATCTGGACCAACCCGAACAGGCCGCCGCCAAAGCCAAAAACCTGCAAACGCTCAAACTGATTCAATCAGCGTTGGCCAAGCTGGCTCCGGCAGCCGCGAACACGCCAGAAAAAATCTCCACCAACCTTGAGGCCACTTCTCCTTACAGCGATCTGGCGCCCGAAAAAATCCGCGCACTGATCGTCGATGACGACCAGTTCATCACTTCGCTGATTTCTGCGTACCTGGCGCAAATGGGCATTAAACGCATTGACATTGCCGAAGACGGTCGCCGTGCTATCAGTATGCTCTACGACGCCAAACCTATCTATCATCTGGTGCTGTGCGATTGGAACATGCCTATCAAAAGTGGACTGGACGTACACAACGCCATGCGCGCCGCCGAGCGTTACCAGGATACCTGCTTTATGCTGGTCACTGCGGTCACCGAAGCCAAGCAAATTCGCGCAGCCATCGAGGAAGGCGTGGATGATTACCTGGTGAAACCCATAGACCCCGCAACGCTCAATAAAAAGATTCAACGCATTTTTACGCAGGTGCCGTTGGTGTCATTTTCCCAGTAGATTCTTTTATTGATGCACCTGAATCTGCTGATCACTCGACTTCTGCCATAAAATCCAACGCCGCTTGCTGGCGGATGGTGCGCCTGTGGTTGGCCATGAGCGCGGCAATCTTTTCCTTATCGCACTGCTGGCGATCGAGCAACACCCGACTGTTCAGCTCCCCGACCCGCTCCGAGGTTGGACATTTGCTAAACACAAACTGATTGGAGATCAAATCCATAAAGGGCCCGGACTTGCTGCTGGGCATGATAAACAGCAGCTGCAGGCCCAGGCTTTCGGTCAGGTAGTTGATAACCTCACGCGACCGATGCTCATCCATTTTGGAAAAAGCCTCGTCCACCAACACCATACGCAAGTGGCAATTACCCTCGCCAAAACGGAACGCCGAGGTGATAGCCGCGCTGCGAATAATGTAGGCGGGTGTTTCCAGCTGCCCGCCAGAACCAGTGCCGTATTGACTCAAGGCAATAGGCGGTTTTCCTTCCGGCTCTTTGTAGATTTCATAACGGCGATAATTGCGATAGTCGGCAATCCGCGCCAGCTCACGCAGCGCCTTTTGCTCGTCCTCGTCCAACAGCATAGCCATGAGCCGTTCGCGCACTTTTTGGAATTTGGGCTCCAGTGGCATATCAAACAGGGTTTCGCCATCCCCTAGGCTGGGATTGTCGATCACCGCTTTAAAAAACTGCCAGTACTCTTTAAATTCAGGTACCCATTGGTAATCAAAACGGAAGCGTTCGCGGTCAGCGCCAAAGCGATGATGCTCCAGCTCGCGATTAAGATCTTCGAGGATTTTTTTGCCGTCGTTAATGGCCTGAAAAATTGAATGGCATAGATTGGTGACAAAGGCGTTGTTAAAGCTGTGGCGCAAGGACTCCAATTCGGCATGGCGCTGGGCGAGGATATTGTTTTTGTGACGGTTGTAAAGACCATCGAACTGCTGGCGCAACTCGCACACCCGCGCAAAGTTGTCGCGACCAAACTCATCGCGATAATCCAGCTCACAGGCAATGCCGTCTGCGGTGCGGCTTAGCTGGTTATGTTGGAGTAAGGCGTGCTGCAAGCGATTGAGGCTTTGCTTTAACTCGGTGCGCAAGCTAGCCAACTGGCCTTCGTAATAGGCGCTATCGCGCAGGTCTGCATCCGCTTCTTCAAGCCGTGCATCGTTTTCAAATCTGGGCCAGAGCGCGCTTATGCCCTGCACAGCGGCTTCTGCTTCATCCACATCGGCCAGGGTGCGATCCTGCTCTGTATCCAGCGCCTTGCACTTGTCATCAACATTTTTTTGCTGGGCGCGAATGCTGACCTGTTCGTCCGCAAGACGCTTTTGTTGCTCCAACTGCGCCTTATCCTGTGCTTTGAGTGAATCCAGTTCAGCCTCGAGCGTTTGGCTATCGGTTAGATCCAGCTGATGCAGCTTTTGCTCCAGGCCCTGCATACGCCGTTGAGTGATCAACATGGATTGCAACAGATCGGCATAGCTCACGCTCGCCAGTTGATCCACGGATCTCAAGAGGTTTATCACCTGATTAAGACTGTCTCCCGCCAGCTCCCATTCACGTGTCTGCCGGGATTGTTCCTCGCGCTTGGCGTTGAGCGCACGTTGACGAGCACCCTGGCCAAACACCAGCTCCGTGTCGGCAATGTCGCAGCGGAACATGGCATAGTTGCCCGACCCCATGCAGTCGCGCGTGATACCGCGACGGGTTTGGCGCAACTCTTCTGCACTGGCGACGCGCTGCACTTGGCCGTAACTTGCCTTTAGGTAGTATTCCGCCGTTGCATGGCTAAAGTGCATCAGCTGCACTATCGAGCTGGCGGGCAACTCACCGAGTTTTTCCAGATCGCGCCGCGCTTTATCGCCTTGAATAACCCGCGCACGATTGCCCTGCCCCGGTAGATTGCGCAGGATGTGAATCGCCTGCGCTTCATACTCTGGCGCAACGATAATGCCAAAACGCGCCGCACCTATATAACCTTCAATTGCCGACTGCCATTCGCTATCCACAATCTCCACATGATCGCACAGCACCCGCGCATCGGCCTCGGGGCATTGTTGTTGCAGCGCGGCCAGGGCACGTCGCACAAACTCCGGGTAGGCTACCTGGTGGGAGGTCAATGCATCTATCTCGCGGCGGGTTTGTTCCAGCTGCTTGTGGTGTTGATCGAGCGAACGCTGGCGTTTTTCGCGCTCCCGCGCCAACTGATCGCGCAGGCTCATGTTTTCTTGCTTGTCTCGCAGCAACCAATAATCCACCAACTGACGATGCTGCTGTTGCTGTGTCAGTGCGCGATCAAGTTTATCTTCCAGGGGGCTGATATCAATCCAGTCGCGGTTGAGCAAGCTGTGAACATCCAGCGACAGATCGTCGCTGGCGACTTTTTTCAACAGTGACCTGAGCGATTTATCCGCAAGCAACGGCAAGTCCAACTCGATGGAGGTTTGCTGCAGGCTGCTCAGCAACTGATCCGCCGCCTGAATATTGCGCTGCAATTGCTGATCCTGGGTCAGCAATTGCGGCACAGATGCGAGCAGCTCTTTTTCCAATGCCTGCTTTTCACCGAGCAGTTGATCCTTATCGCGCAGCGCTGGAATTCCCAGACGGCGCGTGTTGACGTCGAGGATTTGTTGCTGCAAGTCCTCGCGCCTTTCTTCGCACACCAACATAGCTTGCTGGTTGGCTGCCAACTGCTCGCGCAGGGATTGCTGCAATTGCTTCTCGCTCAGGTAGCGTGCCTGACAGTCCTGATAGCGACGCTTGGCCAAGCCATAGCAGGTTAATTGCAGCTCCAACCAGTTGTTGATAAAGGTCTCGGCGGTATTGCGCCCCTGCTCCAGCCGCTCGATAGCCTCGCGCACTTTTCGCGCATCTGCCTCCATGGTGTGAATGCGCTTGAGCATGGCCGACACAGTGCGAATGGCTTCGCCCAGATCGCGCGGCTCCAGCACTTCGTTGGCGACAAATTCGTCAATCCCCTTAATGGGTTTGTAGGCCATAAAGCGCGAAAAAGCGCGCGCGCCATTCATGGCTTCGCGCTCGGATACCGCCTCGGATTTACCGCGCAATATGCCGTAAAGGCGGCATAGATAAGGCTTTTTCTTATCGTACTTTTCTACCTGATCGCTGCCAAACTGGCGCCGCAGCGTGGTATAAGCCCGCTCAAGCTCCACCAGATAACGACCCTGCTTGTCTTCTTTCAGCAAGTCCCCAATGCGCAATTCAACACCGGGCAGGATTAAAAACTGCATATCCTCCAGCCGCGCAACCCGCTGTTGGCCAGCACCTTCGAGCAGTGCGCGCATGCCAATAAGCGCGGTAAAAACCTCGGCATCCTCACCAGGGGTGGGATGAAAAACCGCGCCCAGATAGGCATCACAACCATCGGGGCGCGCATAGGCGCCATCGTCACAACCCAACACATAGGACGCGAGGGTACGCACCTGTTTGCCGCCCCTGCCCCGCTGGCTGGATTCGTCCTGGCCGGGGTTGAAATGAAACAGGCTGTCGTGAGCCGCCGTCATCAGGGTTTGAATGGCATCGGCGACAGTCGTTTTGCCCGAACCATTCCCGCCTGAAAACAGGTTGATGGGCCCGAATTCAGTTTCGGTGTTGGGAATGTTGCCCCAGTTGATGTAGATAAATTTTTTTAGGTACATAATTTTTTTGTCTGGTGAGTGGCAGAGGCGGTTGGGTATAGGAGGGTGAGACACGCCGTGAGCGCGTAGGGACCGGATTCTCGGCGTGTCTCAGAAGCTATACACCCATCCCGCAGATCTTCCTTACGAAGAATCAACGCTTGTCAAACAACGAACCCTTGTCTTCAACACTTTCGCCCTCGTCAGCAATTAAATCGGATTCCGAAAACTCGGTGCGCAGGCTTGCGAGAAATTCGTTGTTGACCAGATTGATCACCAAGGGGCGTATGCGAATCCAGGTGTCTGCCTGATCCAGGTCGGCGTCCTGCACATAGTGAATGAGCCTAAGTTGGCGCAACCGACGAAATAGCTGACGGCGCTCCACTTGTTGCTCAGGCAAGCTGCGGCGTAACAGGTTTTTGGTTGCCAGTGCCACCGCTTCCAGCGACAGGGTTACGCAGCCCTGTTCGTCGATCAAGCCTTCGCGCAGCGCTTTGTCATATTCGGCGCGCAGCACCAGGATCAGGGCGATTTCATTTTGGTTGAGACGGGTGCGCATGCCGCCGTTGAAGGGCTCGTCGGTTTCATCTTCGAGGCCTGGCACGCGTGCGCCGGGGGGAATCAGACGCACAAATTGGAAATGGCGCTCGTGTTGTAAACGAATACCCATCAACGCTAAAAATTCGTCCACCAAAGGCTCGATACGCAAAAAGCAATCGTAGAAGTCGGCTTCTACCTGGCTGTCATCGCGGCAGAGAACGCCATAATCAAGCAACCGCTGGAGCAGCTCGCGCCAATCGCTAAGGTTCAGATTGTATTTGTGGAGTTGGTCTTCCAGATTAGTGCTCAGGCTGCTCATGGGCCTCCTCGATCAACTCGATACTAAATTCATCGCGCTGGGTAAAAAAACGATTTTCTTGTACGGC
>CBFGWO010000034.1:0-25254 GCA_965652595.1 uncultured Cellvibrio sp.
GCCGCGCGGCTGTTGACTTGCAGCTTTTGATAAATATTTTTTAGATAACCCGCCGCTGTATTTTGTGTCAATCCCAAAGCTTCCGCCGCTCGTCTTACGCTTTGCCCTTGGGCAATTAAAATCAGCAATTCAGTTTCTCGTTGTGACAATACCTTGTTGGGTGTTTGAGGCCGAAAAAATTCCATCATACGGCGTGCAATAGCTGTTGATAGCGGTGGGCGGCCCGCTAAAATGCCTTCAAGAGCTTGAATAAATTGCTGATCAGTTTCATCTTTTAATAGATATCCTTGAGCGCCTGCACGCAAGGCATCGAATACATTATCGCCGTCATCAAAAATAGTGGTCACGATGACGAGCGATTTGTTGTCAAAGCAGGATTCTGTGAGTAGCTGTGTGCCCTTTCCATCGGGAAGTCCAATATCGAGTAAAACAATATCCGGCGTAAAGCTTTGTAGCTTTACACGAGCCTCTTGTAGCGAAGCGACTTGGTGCACGATTATAGCGGGAAATACCTGATGTAAATATCCCGCCATAATCGTGGAGGCGGATGGATTATCTTCGATCACTAACCCGGTTTGCATAACAATAAATTCCCAGTGAACATTTCATATGCTAAATTGCGCGCCACATTGTAGTATAAAAAGCGCATTGAGTTCACGCAAGCTACTGTAGGTACAGATGAATTTTTCTCCAAAAACATTACTCGCCTTATGTGCAATGGTTTGCTTGTTAATCGTTGGTCTGACTACCGCATTGGCTCTACAGGCAAAGTGGACTGGTGTTGCGTTTACGTTGACTGATGGCGGTCTTTTACAAGCATCGAGTCGCTCGGCAGATCTATCCAATGCTCACCTTAATAATGTGTCTGTCGCGGCGTTTCTCGCTGCAGGCGAGGTAATACCAGCTGATGCCGTGTTAATGATTGAAGAGCCGGATGTGCTGCCAGATTACGCGCAATATAATCAATTGATGAGATGGCAGAGTCAGCTGGCATTGGCAGCTGAACAGCAGCAATTATTTCTACGCTCGACAGATGGGCAGGAATATCCGTTATGGGTTGAGCCCAGACCATTGACGAGTTTGCCCCCTTTGTTTTGGCTACAGCTATTTTTTGGTGTCAGTGGTGCGCTGACCGGTGCTCTGGTGTGGAGCACGCGCCGTCACAATATTGCTGCGCGGCTCTATGCGTTAACCGGTGTGGGGTATCTAATTTTTGCACCGGCAGCGGCAATCTATAGCACGCGGGAGTTAATTCTTGATGGTGAGTTATTCCGACTACTCGCACTGACGAATCATTTTGGTGCGCTGTTATTTACCGCTTCTTTAACCTGTTTGTTGTGGTGTTATCCGCGACCGATTAAATATTTCAATGTAATTTTTCTTGTTTATGCCGGCGCATTCTTGTTTTGGCTTATTGATGCGTTGCAATTAATTAATCCTATGGTTTTTCATTTTGGGGTTTTGGGAATTTTTTCGTTAAGTTTTATTTTGGCTTTTATTCAATGGCGCTATGCCCGCAGACAGCCAGTGGATCGTGCGGCCTTGCGTTGGCTCCTGTTATCGATTTATTTGGCTACCGGATTATTTGCTGCCGTTATCATTCTTCCTGCTGCGTTGCACTTGCCGCAACCTGCTTCACAGGGAGTGATGTTTGGTGCTTTTCTTATTATGTATTGGGGTTTGGCGCTGGGCATTGTGCGTTACCGCTTGTTTAGTGTTGAGCAATGGTGGCATACAATTATGACTTGGTTTGTCGGTGGGCTTTGTGTCCTGCTGTTAGATATTGTGCTGATTGTTGGGCTGGCACTGCCTCAGGATATGGCGTTGTCGCTCGCGGTGGCCTTGACGGGCTGGTTGTATTTTCCTTTGCGCCAGTTCCTGTGGGATAAGTTTGGGCACCGACAAGGTCTTGAAATTGGCGACTGGCTCCCTGATGTGTTGCCGAAATTAATGGCAGCAGAAGATGTTCATCAATCCCATGTCTGGCAAAATAGCTTGCGGCGGGTTTGGCATGCGCTAGATGTGAAACAAGTCTCAGGTGCTTTGGCGAAGCCTGAAATTGTCGATGATGGCTTGACACTTAACGTCCCAGATATCAGCGCTGACAGTGGGTGCCATTATCGCATTCACTGTGCGAGCACTGGACAGCGCCTATTTACTCAGCGTGACATTCAAAGTTTTTTCAGCTTACAAAAAATTAGCGTATTGGTACTACAAATAACAGAAGCCCGTGCCCTGGGAGCACAACAAGAACGCCAGCGAATTCGACGTGATATTCACGATGACATGGGAGCGCATTTACTGACACTATTGCATAGCTGCCCGACCAACTTGCAACCGTTAGTGCGGGATTTGTTGCGGGCTACCCGCGAGCTGGTGCAGACGTTAAATTTGCACGCGGTCGATTCACTTACAGCATGCGATGCATGGCAAGCAGAGGCTGAACAGCGCTGTAAGATTGCGGGTGTTAAATTGCAGTGGAATCACTATCCCGATGCGCTGCCAAGGAAGTTTTCGGCGCGTGCGCATGTTAATTTGTCGCGAATTTTACGCGAGGCAATAAGTAATGCGCTAAAACATGCTATGCCCTCAAAGATCACAATAAACCTGCAAGCAAGCGGTGAGTGTAGTGAGATAACTATTAGTGACAATGGTCGAATGGGTCGCGATAGCTCCTGGGTGGAAGGAAATGGTTGCCGAATTATGCGGCAACGTGTGGAAGAAATTGGCGGTGAGCTTGCTTGGAAAATAGACCAAGGGTGTACGGTATGTATAAGGCTGCCAGTAGTACAGCGGTAGCCGTGCGCACTTATAGCCGCAGTGCAGTTATGACCATCCCCCCCCCTCCCCCCTAAATAGGGCTACCTGGCTTTTGGTGATCAAGTACCATGTGACGAATTTATCATGGGGAAAGTCGGTCATGTACAGCAAACAGCTTTTATGCGTTGGTTTTCTTGGTCTATTAGTTCTGTCAGGTTGTGGTAGCGATAATGACAGAAAAAACACTAGCTCGACCAGTAGCGTCTCAAGCAGCAGTGAGAGTAGTGTCAGTAGTGTAAGCTCCAGTTCGGAAAGTAGCAGTTCTGAACCCGGCAGTTCTTCAAGCAGTGTTGCGCCACCAGAGCAATTAACCGGAACGGCCGCAGTTGGTGCCCCCATCGTGGGTGGCAACGTAGTGGCAAAGTGCGCGGATGGTTCAGGTTTTATAGGCTCCGTAACCACTAATGCCCAAGGCATATTTACCGGATTGGTTGCCAGCGGCGCATTACCTTGCGCGCTGCAAATTAGTGGCGGAACACCCACCATTATTTTGCACAGTTATGCTGCCAATGTTGGCACTGTGAATATCACTCCTTTGACCGATTTAATTCTGGCTAATGCAAGTAATCAAGCGCCAGCGGATTGGTTTGCCAATCCTGACTGGGCAAATATTGCCAATACTATTGCAACCGCGCAGGTAGAAATTAAAACTGCATTGGAAGGTGCAGGTTACACCTTGCCCTCGGGAGACTTTATTCCCTTTAATATCCCCTTCGTGATTGGCGATACATGGGATCAATTGTTGGATCAAATACAGGCGGCTATTGATGAGTCAGTGGTAATTGAGAATTATCTTGCACTGGTTAGCTTGATTCAAAGCGGCAACTTGGCCTCATTTCCGGTGAATGTTGGCAGCAGTTCTAGCAGTAGTAGTTCGTCGAGTAGTTTGTCATCTAGCAGCAGCTCATCATCCAGTAGTGTGGGTTTGGGTAATGCAGAGAGTTGCTATAATCCTGCGCTTTTCGAAACTGGGGCACGAGTAATTAATCAATATCGTACCACCGATGCTGCGGGCCCAGTCATCGAGTTTACTTACGACTCAGAGGTAAAGGGGGAAACGACGTTTAACAATCAAGCGGTACTGTATTCAGTTAGCACTACGGAAGCAGTTGGTGCGGCACCATCAAATTCTGTCTCTACAGCGTATTTCACCAAAGACAATACTGCGAAACGCTCCACGATAATGGGGGTAAAAGTTGTTGTCTCTTCACCGCTTGCGATAACCACAACGACCACAAATAATCCCGGTCGCCTCACTCGCTATGATTTACAACCCGACGAAAGCTATTCACAAACACTGAGCGCAACAACTGCAATTACGTCAGCATTCCCTGTGCCACCGGTTGCGCCTGTTGACATTAGTTTTACTACGACGTTTAAAGGTATTGAATCGATTAATGTGCCTGCCGGAACCTATGATGCTTGCCGATTTGAAACTCAAGAGGGAGGTATTACGACCACCCGTTGGTTTGCAGTCGATAAGGGAACTGAGTTGCGTGTCGAGTCAGATGGCGATGTTACAGTTTATTTATCCGGCACATTAAATGGTGTTGCGCAATAATTTCACTCTTGGTGAGATTGTTTTCAAAATTAGTTGATAGTGTTGGGCCAGGGATGGCTCATGGATAAATTAATTGCTATTTCGCGTTCACTTTCTATCCATACCCGATTGTTTTTTTCATAAAAATTCCAGCGCTTCCCTGCTTTGATAGCTAGTACAAGCATCTTTGCTTGAGCATTATCCCAACACTGGCTGGCTGCGATAAATACGCTGCGGTTTGTCAGTATGGAGCGGGTGGAACAGGCGAATTACTGTTTCGGATAAACCGTCTTAACCCCCCCCTGCGTCCCCAACAACAACACATCCGCCGGGCGCAGCGCAAACAGCCCATTGGTCACCACACCAGTGATTTGATTAATACGCGCTTCCATCTCTCGCGGATTAAGAATCTGCATATTGTGCACATCCAAAATCACATTGCCGTTATCGGTGATAACTCCCTCGCGGTAAACCGGGTCGCCGCCCAGTTTGACCAACTCCCGCGCAACATAAGAGCGCGCCATGGGGATCACTTCCACCGGCAATGGGAAGGCGCCCAACACACCCACCCATTTGCTCTCGTCGGCGATGCACACAAATTCTTTGGCGGTGGCGGTTACGATTTTTTCGCGGGTTAGCGCCGCGCCGCCGCCTTTGATCAGTTCCAGTTGGGCGTTGCTCTCGTCGGCGCCGTCCACATACACCACCAGCTCGCTCACGCTGTTCAGGTCAAAAACTTCAATGCCCAGCGCCTGCAAGCGCGCTGCCGAGGCGTCCGAGCTGGCCACGGCGCCTTTGAACCTGTCCTTGATGTCGGCCAGGTAGTCGATAAAAAAGTTGGCGGTGGAGCCGGTGCCCACGCCCACTATGTCATCGGCGTAGAGCTTGGGGGCGATATAGTCCACGGCGGCGCGGGCCACGGCTTGCTTGAGCTGATTTTGGTTCATGGAGGTCCTAGACGGCGAGCAACAAAGAGGGCGCCATTATACGGATTTTGGGTGGATTTGGCGGATGGCTGCACGCCTGCAGCATTTTTTGTTTATCATGCGACGGCCCTTTTGCGTGCCACCGACTTCCCCTGTTTTATATAAGGAAATTCATGTCCACTCCCGCTCTTACCCCCAAAGCCTCCCTGCGCGATCCGCTTCTTGCCCTGTTGCTGTTTGGCCTGTGTCTGGCGGCCATCCTTGTAGTTGGCTACGACCTTCTGATGCGCAGCCCCTTGTCCTGGCACGTCCGTCAGCCAGCGACCATTCAGGGTGGCATCGAAGCCTTGGTGTTGATGGGCTTTTGCGGTATTGCGGCGGTGATCGGGCGGCGGTGGAGTTATGGGTTGGGGCTGCTGATGGCCCTGCTGTATTTGCGGCGCCACAACGCCGAGCTGAATCTCTTGGTGGGGGTTGTCTACCTGGAAATTCTGTTGGGGGTGGGGCGTGGGATTCTGGGGCGCTTCAAGGCGAATTCAGTGGGGGCGATTGATTCGGGCGGAGCCCTGGTGGTGGGGGTGGCGCTCTGGGTTCTGCTGAGTGTGTTGCTGTCGCTGGTTAATCTGGCCACTCCTTGGGTGTTGGGTTCCCTGCTGTTGGTGTTGGGTGTTTTGGTATTAGCGACTCAGGGTCGCCAGTTGGCCAGCGTTCAGGTGTGGTGTCATGTTCGCGCGCGACCTTGGGGGGAGCGACTGGTGGCTGCGCTGGTGTTTGTTTGGTTTGTGGTTTTGGCGGCGCGCGCGCCCAATATCCTGCCCTACGATGCGCTTTGGTATATCTCACAGGGCGATCGCCTTTTGGCTCCCAATGGTTCGCTATTTGAATCTTTGGGGTTGGTATCGCCAGTCCATTATTTTCCCAAGCTGTGGGAAATCCTGTTGCTGCCCCTGACCTCACTGGGGCAACTGCGTCTGCAGATGAGTTTCGGCATTGCGACCCTGGTGCTTTTGATGGGCTTGGTCTGGCAGTTTGCCTGGCGTATGGGCTTGCCACCCTTGTGGCGCTGGTGTTTGGTGTGGGTGCTGGCGACCTTGCCTGCCATTGCCAACTCGGCCTTGGGCCTGAAAGCCGATCTGCTCTGCGGCTGCTTTTTGGCGATCATGTGTTCTCAACTCTGGCACTGGTCAGAAACGGGCAGTGGCCGTGCATTCCTTTACGCTGCCGCCGCTGCTGCGCTGGCGTGCTCCATAAAATTAATCGCCATTCCCTACGTCGGTGTTGCCGTGCTGTTGACGCTGGGTCTGGCCGCGTATTACCGCATCAGGCCGCGTTCGCTTGATGTATCTCTTTCTGTCCCAGACCGCGCAGATAACAGCGGTTGGTTGGCGCTGCTTCTGGCGGTGCTGGTCGCGTTGGCTTTGGTGGTACGCACCTGGATATTGGCGGGTGTACCGACCATTGGCCCTGGCCCGCTTATGAGTGTCTGGAATAGTCTGGGATGGGAATTGCGCGAGCCAGTGGGGACTCTGAATTGGACGCGTCCGCAAGACTGGGCGGAGGTGCCGAGGCTGCTGTATGAATGGCTTTTTGCACCGAGTTTTATGAGCAAAATTCGCATCGGTTGGACGGGAAACTTTTGGCTGGTATTGCTGGTGTTCGCCGCGCTCCTGGCCGTGGTGCGAGTGCCTGCAACAGGTAAAACGCCCGGTTATAGCCAGCTGCTTTTCCCGGTGTTGCTGGCGCTGACCGGGCTGGGTCTGGCGGTGGCCTGGAAATATCATTCCCGTGGCAGTGACGGAAATTATTTTTTGTTTGCTGTGTGTATGGCTGGTTGTTTGGGTGTGAATGCAGTGGCACGGCGTTTGGCGTTATTACCCAAAACAGCGTTAGCGCTGTCGTTGGCCTTGTTACTAACGGGTCTTTTTCATGCGAACCAATCTTTTGTGACCACCAGTTGGTCGCCACCGGGTACGCGTGTCTGGGACTGGAACTTCACTAGCGTGCCTTTGCCCGAACAGAACTGGCGCGAGCAGCGCATTGAGCGTTTGCGCTTGAAAGAGATCAACGCCTATCTCAAAACCTTGCCAAGGGATACGCGCTTGGTGGCGCACGGTTTTGATGCCGCAGTCGCGACCTTGCCAGTGAGGGTAGAGTTTTGGGAGTCGATCATGTTTGCGCGTCCGGAATACGGCAGAAATGCGCAAGACTTGTTGACCATGATGGACAGGTTTGGAGTGGATCATTTGCTTCTTGCGCCAGCTAAAGAAAACGCACCACCCAATCAGCGCCTGGAACAACTGCGTCAGGGCATTGAGGAGAGGAATTGGCAGGTTCGGGTAGATCAGGGCGGTACGCTTTATTCGCGGCCAGCGGTTGAGCCAAGTCCGCAATAGCTTGGCGGTGGTTAAGGCTGTTTGGTAGGCGGCCTTGACGGAATTGGGTACACTGCGGGCTATTTTTCGCTAACCTCCGTTGCCGCCACCATGCCCGAAACCTACATAAAACGCATTCTTAACGCCCGCATCTACGACCTGGCCATAGAAACCCCGCTCGACGAAGCTCGTCTTTTGTCTCAGCGCACCGGCAACCGGGTGCTGCTCAAGCGCGAGGATTTGCAGCCGGTGTTTTCTTTCAAGCTGCGCGGCGCCTACAACAAACTCTTGCAGCTGACGCCCGCCGAGCGCGAGCGGGGTGTGATATGCGCCTCAGCGGGCAACCACGCCCAGGGCGTGGCCTTGGGCTCCCAGCACCTCGGCATTAAGGCCACCATCGTCATGCCGCGCACCACACCGGCGATCAAGGTGGATGCGGTTAAAGCGCGCGGTGCCAAGGTGGTGTTGCACGGCGACAGCTACGACGAAGCCTCATCCCACGCCAAAAAACTGGTAGAAGAAAAAGGCCTGACCTATGTCCACCCCTTCGACGATCCCGATGTGATCGCTGGGCAGGGCACCATCGGCATGGAAATTCTGCGCCAGTACCATGGCAAAATCGATGCAATTTTTGTGGCGGTAGGCGGCGGTGGTCTGTGCGCGGGGATTGCTTCCTACGTCAAATTTGTGCGCCCGGATATCAAAATTATCGCGGTGGAATCCGAAGAGTCCGCCTGCCTGAAGGCCGCGCTGGAAAAGAAAAAACGTGTAGTGTTGCCGCAGGTTGGTATCTTTGCCGATGGTATCGCCGTGGCGCAAATTGGCGAAGAAACCTTTCGCGTGCTGCGCAAAACGGTGGATCAGGTTATGACCGTCAGCAACGACGAAATCTGCGCGGGCATCAAGGATATTTTTGAAGATACTCGCTCGATTGCCGAGCCTGCGGGCGCCGTGAGTGTGGCGGCAATTAAAAAATACGTGGCCGAAACCGGCGCAACTGGCCAAACCTTTGTAGCCATCGCCTGCGGCGCCAATATCAATTTTGATCGCCTGCGTTACATTTCCGAGCGCACCGAAATCGGCGAGCAGCGCGAGGCCATTCTCGCGGTGACCATTCCTGAGCGGCCGGGGGCTTACAAGGAATTTTGTAAAGCCCTGGGCAAGCGCAATATCACCGAATTTAATTACCGCTACGCCGATAATCAGGACGCGAAAATTTTTGTGGGCATACAAGTCAGCCCCGGCGGCCAGGATCGCCAGGAGCTGGTGGCCGAGCTGACGCAGCAGGGCTATGCCGTGGTGGATATGACCGAAAACGAACTGGCCAAACTGCATATTCGCCATATGGTGGGCGGCCATGCGCCCGGTCTGACCGACGAGGTGGTCTACCGTTTTGAATTTCCCGAGCGCCCCGGCGCGCTCTACAATTTTTTAACCAAAGCCGGTGGGCGCTGGAATATTTCCATGTTCCACTACCGCAACCACGGCTCCGCCTCCGGGCGTGTGCTGGTGGGCATGCAGGTGCCGAAGAAGGAGCGCGCCGAGGTGAAAAAATTCCTCGATGAACTGGGCTATCCCTATTGGGATGAGACAGCGAACAAGGCCTATCAATTTTTCCTCGGTTAACAGCTTGGCTGTATTGGTAAGGTTTTTCTGAATTAGAGGGGCTGGTAACAGCCCCTCTTCTGGGCTAAGCTGGACAACGTTGTCAAATCTTCGGAGGCCCCATGCGATATCTCCTTTTGCCCCTGGTGTGGCTCTTGGCCGCGCCTGCCCTGGCGCAACTGCAAACCCAGGCTCAGTTAAACGAGTTTGCCCAAAAAGCTGAGTTTCAGTTCGAGCTGGTAGCCAATTTTGGCCCCGAAGGCCGACGCGCGCGGGTGCATCTGATCAACCACTCCGCGCTGCGCTTGCCGGCGGGGGCCGCCGACTGGCGTATCTATTTTCATTCGATTCGCAATATCCCCGAGGTGCGCGCCCAGGGCTTGGTGTTGCGTAATATTCAGGGCGACCTGCACGAGCTGTTTCCTACCGATGAATTTGCGGGCCTGGCGCCGGGCGAACGGCTGGCGGTGAGCTACCAGCCCAGCTACACCCAGGCGGCCTACAGCGATTTTATGCCCCGGGCCTTTATCGCCCGCCCGCGCCTGGAGCCTGCAGTTTTCGCCAATACCGATACAGAAGACCTACGCCAGTTCGTGCAGCCATTAACCCGCCCCGAGCAGGTGCTGCGCCATGACGAGCCGGATCTGTTCCCCATAGCTACCGCCGAATCCCGCTACGCGGCCAATCTGGCGACCGCTTCTGCCAGGCGCAACCCTGAGCTTCTGCACACCCGCATTATTCCCCAGCCCCGCAGCCTGCAAGTGCGCAAGGGCAGCCTGACTCTGGATGGTCGCTGGCAAATTCGCTACGCCGGTCGACTGACCCGCGAGGCGGCTTACCTGCACGCCCGCTTGCAGGAGCAACTGGGGGTGAGCCTGGATAGCCAGCCGGATCATCTTCCCGCCAGCGGGCCGGTGATTCGTTTGCTCGTAGTCTCTGCTGGAGGCGAGCGGGGCTTGATTAGCAAGGGTGGCAAGTCGGCGCTGGGCGCCGAGGCCTACCGCTTGAGCCTGGCGCGGGACAGCATCCTGATAGAGGCGGGTGACAACGCCGGGGCTTTCTACGGTTTGCAAAGCCTGTTGCAGCTCTTCCCTGCGGCCAAAGCGTCCTCGGTCGAGCTGCCGTTGCTGCTAGTGGAAGATAGCCCGCGTTACCCCTGGCGCGGTATGCACTACGATATGGGGCGCAATTTTCACGGCAAGGAAGTGACCCTGCGGCTGATCGAGCAGATGGGGCGCTACAAACTCAATCGCCTGCACCTGCACCTGACCGAAGATGAGGGCTGGCGCCTGGAAATTCCCGGTCTGCCGGAGTTGATCGAGATAGGCGGCCAGCGCTGTTTTGATCTGCAAGAAGACCGCTGTCTGCTCACCCAACTGGGCACCGGCCCTCACACCAGTGGCTCGGGCAATGGCTTTTACACCACCGAGGATTTTGTCGAAATTCTCAAATTCGCCGCGGAGCGCCACGTAGAGGTGATCCCCGAAATCGATATGCCGGGCCACGCCCGTGCAGCGGTAAAAGCCATGGAGGCGCGCTATCGTCGCTTGTTGGCAGCGGGAGACAAAGCGGGCGCTGAACAGTTTTTGCTGTCCGATCCCAGGGATACCTCGAAATACGTCACCGTGCAAAATTACACCGACAACTCTATCAACGTGTGCATGGAGTCCACCTACAGGTTCGTCGACAAGGTGGTTTACGAACTCCAGCAACTCTATCGTCGCGCCGGGCTGCAGTTGCGCACTTTCCATATGGGCGGCGATGAAGTGGGTGCCGGTTCCTGGGCAGCGTCGCCCATGTGCGCCGAGTTGATCGCACGCGAAGCGGGTGTGGCCGGTGTGGCCGATCTCAAACCCTATTTTGTGGCTCGCGTTGCCGAGCTGACCCACAAGCGCGGCCTGGCCCTGGCAGGCTGGGAGGACGGCTTGATGTACGACGCGGTCAACACTTTTAACCGCCGCGAATTTGCCAACGACCGCGTGCTGGCCAACGCCTGGGACAATATTTGGGAATGGGGCGTGGCGGATCGCGCCTACCGCTTGGCCAATGCGGGCTACGAAGTGATTCTTTCCCCGGCGACCCACCTCTACTTTGATCACCCACAGGAAGTGCACCCGGAGGAGCGCGGCTACTACTGGGCGGCGCGCTACAGCGATCTGGCCAAGGTGTTTGGTTTTATGCCCGACAACCTCTACGCCAACGCCGACTTTACCCGTGCCGGTGCGCCCATCGACAACCTCGAAGCCATGGTTGGGCGTGAACTGCCGCCGCTGCGCAAGCCCCAAAACCTGCTCGGCCTCCAGGGCCAGGTATGGAGCGAAACCATCCGCACCCCCGAGCAGCTGGAGCAGATGATTTATCCGCGCTTGCTGGCCCTGGCCGAGCGCGCCTGGCACAAAGCGGATTGGGAGGGCGACAAGCCGGATCTCACCAGGCGTCAAGCCCAATGGCAGGGTTTTGCCAGCGTCGTCGCTGAGCGCGAACTGCCGCGTCTGGCCGCCGCCGGTGCCAAGATCTACCTGCCACCACCGGGCGCGCGCCGCCATCAGGGGCAGGTGGAAGCCAATGTCGCCTGGCCGGGGTTGGTGATTGAATGGAGTCGCGATCAGGGCAAGAGCTGGCAGGTTTACACCGGGCCATTAGACGGAGATTTGGCAGCAGGTGAACTCTTGTTGCGTAGCCGTTTGGGCGACCAGGTGAGCCGCGTTACAGGGCTTTAGCGAAACCAAATCAACTCCCGCTCAGTCGCGACACCGCTGAGCGGGATATCCCACTCCTCCAGCCCCAGTGCGGGCACTTCCTGGCAGCTGTGGGCCAGGCCGATCATGTAAGGCCTGCCCTCGGGTTTGGCCTGTTTGAAGGCAAAGGTCTTGTCGTAATAACCGCCCCCCATCCCCAGGCGTCCGCCCGCCCTGTCAAAACCCACCAGCGGTAACAGCACTGTGTCCAGCAGTTTTGCGGGCAGCTGATGATTCTTGAAGGGGTCGGGTTCACCTATGCCATAGCGGTTGAGCTTGAGTGGTGTGTCTGGGGTAAAACGCACAAACCAGAGTTCGCGCGGGCGGCTGGGATGCAGCACCGGCAGGTAGCAAAATTTATTCATCTTCCACAGCTGTTGCGCGATAGGCGCCGGATCAAGCTCGCCGTCGCTGGCCAGGTAGAGTGCCAGGTGCTGGCTGCGCACAAAGCGCGGTAGCTGCATGAGTTGGCGCAGGCACCCCAGGGAGGCTTGGCGTTGTTGTTGAGGCGAAAGGGCGCGGCGCGCGTTGCGCAATTGACTGCGCAGGGTTTTGCGATCAAGGGTTGGGACAAGTTCAGGAGAATGTGGGTCTGGCGGGATTTGATTCATGGCGGGCCAGAATTCAGCGCGGTAAGAGAAGCCCCGGAAATGCCGCTGCCAAGCGGGCCTTGAACCCAAAGGTTCAAGGTGGCGACACCTGTGGTTTTTTAGGCTTTCCGTCAGGCGGACATGCACACCAAACACAACGAGACATCGCCGGGTACACATTTATCGGCTCAAGGACTTTGTCGGCTGGCAAACATCCCAGGGCAGGGGCAAGTATAGCGCGGAGGGGGTGGGGCGGCGCAAACCTTTTGCGCCTCTCGGCTGGGTAAGGATCAGTTAAGGCTTGCGAGCACTCGCTCAAGCTTGTCGTTCAGGCGCTGCAATTCGACTGGACTGGTTGCACCGCCCTTGCCGGTGGCGCGGGCTTGCAGCAGCTCGTGGCTGAGATTGAGGGCGGCCATCACGGCGATGCGCTCCAGGCCGATCACCGCGCCGCTGTTTTTGATGGACTTCATGCGCTCGTCCAGCAGTTGTGCGGATTCGATCAGGGCGTGGCGCTCCTCGCGGGGGCAGGCCACCTGGTATTCCTTATCGAGGATTTTGACAAAAACGGTTTCGTTGCTCATGGCGAGATCCTTGGATCAATTGTCCAGGCTTTTGAGGTGGGCGATCATGGCTTCTACCCGACTGCGGGCCAATTCGTTCTTTTCGATCAGGCGCGCGCGCTCTTCCTGCCATTGGCCTTCGCGGGCTTTAAGCTCGGCGTTTTCCTGTTGCAGGCGGTTGCACAAGAGGATCAGTCGATCCAGCTTGGTTTCCAGGGCGAGTAGCAAATCGTCGGACATAGGTCTCGGAGGTCGTGGGCTAGGTGGTTGTAAGCCACAGGGCAGTGAGTCAGAGCAGCGGCTACTATATTGTGCCCTCTGCGGGGGGTCAATCTTTGTGCAGTCTAATTCAAGTAGTTTCGAGAATAACTTCGCTATCTATCGAAACTAAAAGCAGTTTTCCTTGTTATTGGCTTTCTCGCGCTTGCCGCCCTTGCAGAGGGTTATCAGCCGGCGTCCTTCCCTGACCGGGCAGCGCCTTCGCTGGCTCTCGTGATAGCATGGCCGCTTATTTTCCGTGAGGTCAGCATGACAGAGACACCTATCCATCCCCTCGGCTTTGACGAACTCGCCAATCTACTCCTGCCCCTGGGCACCATTAACAGTCCCTCGGAACTCCACGGCCTGCTTTGCGGCAAACTCTGCGCCGGGGCATCGCTCAACGAAACCCATTGGTTGCTGGAGGCGGTGGAATTTCTCGATTTCACTCAGGCCCCCGACGAGCGGGTGCGCGATGCACTAAGTCGTCTTTACCACCAGTCCCGCGATCAGCTGGATCAGGATTTTTCACCGTTGTTGATGCTGCCGGATGACGAAAGTGACATGGAAGAGCGTATTACTGCCCTGAGCCAATGGTGCCACGGCTTTTTGTCCGGCTTTGGCGCTGTCAGCCGCGAGGAGGCTCTGTCGGAGGAGGCGCTGGCCATGCTGGAGGATCTGGCGGCCATAGTGCATATCACCGCTGATGATGAAGAGGCCGATGACGAAGCCGACTATATGGAAGTGGTTGAATATGTGCGGGTCTTGGCTGCTGCGCTTTATGAAGAGTCGCCCAAGCCGCCCAGAATCGAAGAACGCCCTGGACACACCACCCTTCACTAAGGCCTACCACTAAAGTCTACGAGTCGAGCATCCATGAGAATTGCCAAGCAGGAATTCGCCCGCCGCCGCAAGGCGTTGATGGCCCAGATGGAACCCAACAGCATTGCCATCCTGGCCTCGGCGCCAGAGCGCCAGCGCAGTCGCGATACTGAGTACGCTTACCGGCCGGACAGTGACCTCTACTATCTCACCGGCTTTGCCGAGCCGCGTACGGTGCTGGTGTTGATCCCCGGTCGCCCTCACGGCGAGTGCGTGATGTTTGTGCGCGAGCGTGATCGGGAGCGGGAAATCTGGGACGGCTATCGTGCGGGGCCCGAGGGCGCCTGCCGCGACTATGATGCCGACGACGCTTTTCCCATTGACGACATCGACGATATTTTGCCCGGCTTGATTGAGGGGCGTGAGCGTGTTTACTACGCCATGGGCAAGGACGCAGATTTTGATCGCCAGGTGATGGAGTGGGTGAATACCATCAAGGCCAAGGTGCGCTCAGGTGCGACACCGCCGGGTGAATTCCTCGATTTGAGCCACTTTTTGCATGACATGCGCTTGTTTAAAAGCGCCGCCGAATTGCGGGTGATGCGCGAGGCGGGTGAGATCTCTGCCCGCGCCCACGTGCGCGCCATGAAGTTGTGCAAACCCGGTCTGATGGAGTACCAACTGGAGGCCGAAATACTGCACGAGTTTGGCATGAGCGGCGCCCGCGCGCCCGCCTACAATTCCATTGTTGGCGGTGGCAAAAATGGCTGCATTCTCCACTACATTGAAAACAGCGCGCCGCTCAAATCCGGTGATCTGGTGTTGATCGATGCCGGTTGTGAGTTGGATTACTACGCCGCCGACATTACCCGCACCTTTCCTGTGAACGGCAAGTTCAGTCCCGAGCAAAAAGCCCTTTATGAAATTGTTCTGCGCGCGCAGGAGGCGGCTATTGAATGTGTTAAGCCGGGGCGTCATTGGAACGATCCCCACAATGCCACAGTGGAGGTGATCACCCAGGGGCTGGTGGATCTGGGCCTTTTGCAGGGCAAGCTGCCAGAGCTGATCGAAAGCGAAGCCTACAAGGCGTTTTATATGCACCGCGCCGGTCACTGGCTGGGCATGGATGTGCATGACGTGGGCGACTACAAAGTGGGTGGCGAGTGGCGCGTGCTGGAGCCGGGTATGGTGCTCACCGTTGAGCCGGGTATCTATGTGGCACCGGACAATGAACAGGTGCCCAAAAAGTGGCGCGGCATAGGTATTCGTATTGAGGATGATGTGGTCGTCACCAAAGAGGGTTGTGAGGTGCTGACCGAGGGAGTACCCAAGCGCGTCGCGGATATTGAAGCCCTGATGGCGAGCTAATCCATGACAAGCCCCCTGGAGCAAGTAGATATCGCCATAGTCGGCGGCGGCATGGTGGGCGCCAGCCTGGCGCTGCTGCTGGCTGAAGCCCAGCCCGACTGGCGCATAGCCCTGGTCGAAGCCAGAGTCTTGGCAGATTCAGCAAGCGATACCGCAAGCCATACAACCGATAGCCCTTCTGCTGAAGATGCCCGCTCCACCGCCCTGGCTTATGGCAGTGCAGAAATTCTCGACCAATTGGGGCTATGGGCTGCCATTGCGCCTCGGGCCACCGCCATTCAACAGGTGCATGTATCCGATCGCGGCCATCTGGCGGGCAGCCTGATAGACGCGGTTCAGGAGCAGGTGCCCGCCCTGGGCTATGTCGTGGCCAACGCCCATCTCGGCCGGCAACTGGCCCTTGGACTCAAGGCCAGGCCCAATATCTGCGTCTATTCGCCCGCGCGGGTGACTCATTGCCAAACCCAGGCCTCTGGCATGGTGTTGGAGCTGGAATCGCCCCGGGGGCCACTGGCACTTAGCGCTCGACTCACAGCCATCGCTGATGGCGGCGATTCGCCCCTGCGCCGCCAGCTGGGTATAGCTACCCAGGTGCGTGACTATCAACAGACCGCCATCATCGCCAATGTGAGTTTTTCCGAGCCCCACGGCGGTGTCGCCTACGAGCGTTTTACCGCCGATGGCCCCCTGGCGCTTTTGCCTCTGGGTGAATCCCCCGGCGGGCGGCGGGCGGCCCTGGTGTGGACCCTGCCCCAGGCTCAGGCCGAGGCAATGGCTGAGGCGCCAGAGGCGGAGTTTCTCGCCCAGTTGCAACGCCGCTTTGGCTTTCGCCTGGGGCGCTTGACCGGCGTGGGCCAGCGCCAGGCTTATCCCTTGCAGCTGCTGCTGGCGGAAGAGCAGATTCGCTCCGGCTTGGTTTTGGTGGGCAATGCGGCCCATTTTCTCCACCCGGTGGCGGGCCAGGGTTTTAACCTGGCGTTGCGCGACTGTGTCGCCCTGACTCACAGCCTCAGCCAGGCTGCTGCTGAGGGCAAATCACCGGGCGATCTCTCGGTGCTGTCGCGCTATCTTGAAGCGCAAACGTTGGATCAGCAGCTGACCATAGGTTTCAGCGACCGGCTGGTGCGCTTGTTTTCGTCGTCCAGCCTGCCGCTGGTGGCCCTGCGTCACCTGGGGTTGATCAGTCTGGAGCTGGCTCCACCGCTTAAAAAACTGCTTACCCGTCAAACCCTGGGGCAGGCGGGGCGCGGGTATTTTTCCGCCCCATCAGCGCCGGGCGCAACAGGAACCCTCAGATGATCCAGAGTTCGCAAGCAGTGCAGGATTATGACCTGATCCTGGTAGGTGCGGGCCTCGTGGGCGCGGCGCTGGCGGCGGCGCTGGCAAGCCGGGAAGCCACGGCCAGCTTGCGTATTGCGTTGGTGGAGGCCGGGGACGAGCCCGACACCTTTGCCGGGCCGGTATTCGACCCGCGCGTGGTGGCGCTCACTTGCAGCTCACAGCGTTTGCTGGAACAGGTGGGTGCCTGGCCCGGCATTCTGGCCGAGCGCGCCTGCCCTTTTCGCGAGATGCAGGTGTGGGACGGCGAGGGCACGGCCAGCATCCATTTCGATAGCGCTGAGCTGCGCACTACCCACCTGGGCCATATCGTGGAAAACTCGCTCGCGGTGCGCGCCCTGCGCGGTTGCCTGGCGCAAGCGCCCAATATTGATCTGCACATGCCTCGCCGGGTCGAGGCGCTGGAGCCTGCGGCGGCTGACAAGCTTGTGCGCCTGGATAACAACCAATTGCTGCGTGCACCCCTGGTGATCGCCGCCGATGGCGCTCAATCGCGGCTGCGCGAGCTGGCGGGGTTTGGTACCCGTGAATGGGACTACGGCCAGTCCGCCATAGTCACCAGTGTGCGTTGCGAAAAGCCCCACGCCTTCACCGCATGGCAGCGCTTTATGCGCAGCGGCCCACTGGCGTTTTTGCCATTGCTTGAGGGTGACGAGGATCATTGGTGCTCAATTGTCTGGTCGGCGGATACCCCGCTGGCCGAATCCCTGATGCAACTGGATAGCCGCGATTTTTGTGCGCGCCTCGGCGCGGCTTTTGAATATCAGCTCGGGGAGGTTGAGCAAACCGCCGAGCGTTTTTGTATTCCCCTGCGCCAGCGCCACGCCCGCGACTATGTGCAGCCGGGTATTGCACTGGTGGGCGACGCGGCCCACAACATTCATCCCCTGGCGGGCCAGGGCGTGAATCTTGGCCTGCTCGATGTTGAGGCGCTGGCCACTGAATTGACCCGGGCTTGCGAGCGCGGTTTGCCGCTGTCGGACTTTTCCATTTTGCGCCGCTACCAGCGCCAGCGCCTGGGCGGCAATCTGGCAATGATGGCGGCAATGGAAGGCTTTAAGCGTTTGTTTGGCAGCCATTCACTTTCGCTGACCTGGTTGCGCAACTGGGGTATGCAGGGCGTTAATGATTTGCCTGCGTTAAAAAATCTGATTGTTAAACAAGTGATGGGCTAGGGATATGACATTAAACCAGGTGTTGTCCATTGAACCTTTTGACTGGTATTCAGTGGGCGTGGCCTTGCTGTGCGGATTTATCGTCGGCCTTGAGCGCCAGTTGCGCGGCAAACCCGTGGGTATTCGCACCTCGGCGCTGATTACCTTCGGCACTTATATTTTTATCGTCACCGCCATCCAGGTGCAGACAGAGGCGACAGATCCCTCGCGCATTATTGGCCAGGTGATAACCGGAATCGGCTTTCTTGGTGCTGGGGTGATGCTGGCGCGCGATGGCGTGGTTGTTGGTGTGACCTCGGCGGCAACCATCTGGGCGCTGGCCGCTATAGGTGTGTGCATCGCGGTGGGCTATCAGTTGGTGGCGATCAAATTGTCGTTGGTGGTGGTGTTTGTCTTGGTGGGTGTAGATCTGCTGGAAGATTATTCCCAGGCGCTAACACGCGGTGTTCATCGCAAGTATCGGGGATGGCGTGAAGGTTGGCGAGGTGGAAGACACGATGGCCTCCAGGAAAAAGCGCGCGACCAGGAGTGATCCTGCGGCAGTCGTTGGCTGAGTAAATTGGTAACAACCATCCAGAGTTTACAGAGAATGTTCAAAGTGTCACGTCTGCTCGAAGTCCTTTTGCTGTTGATCCTGCTGGGATTCAGTGCGTTGTTTGTCAGTTTTATGAATCTTTATGGTGCGTTTCTGGTGGCGGTTACCCTGGGGATAGGTGTCGGTGTTTATCGCCGACAGCCCTGGGGTTATTTCGCAGCCGCCGCTTGGGGTCTGGCGGCCTATCAGTTGGCAAAACAGGGCTACGAATTTGCACAATTCAAGTCCGCTGTGATGTTGCTGGGTGTTTTGGTGGTGGTGGTCGCCATAGTCTTGCATGAATTGCAAAGAAAAAAGCCTGAAAAATCCGGGGATTAGCGAAAGCGGCGAGAGACTTATAAACGAATTTGCAAAAAACTTCAGATAATCTCCAAATTCACAGTCAGGCGCTTGAACTCGCCTAGGCGAAGTGCTTTAATTTTGACCTGCTACAGATTGAGATTCGGCCAAAGATTCAGCTTGTGTAAGGTACCCGCCTTTGCTCCAGCCCCTTGGTACGCACCACGACCTTAGCAATAGCTTTGTTAAGAAGCTATTTCATCCCCGGCTGTTGAAGTCGGTTTTTTAGTTGGGTCAGCGCAGCTGACATTGGTAATGCAAGACGAGGAAAGTATGTCAGAACTGGTCTCTGGTGTTGTTAAATGGTTTAACGACGACAAGGGTTATGGTTTCATTGAGCGTGAAGGTGGAGCTGATGTGTTTGTTCACTTTCGCGCTATTAACGGCAGTGGCCGCAAGACTCTGAAAGAAGGTCAGAAAGTGACTTTCGAAGTAACTCAGGGTCAAAAAGGCCCACAAGCGGAAAACGTCACTCCTCTTTAATGAACGAGTGAAAACAAAGGGCGACTCCAGCGAGCGCCCTTTGTTGTTTCTGCCCTCCCATACCTTCGGACTCGCGTTTGAGGTGTCCGGACTTTTGCTGAACCTTTCCCGGTTTGGCCTCAATTCTTTACTTCCCCATGTTTGATATCACTGCCGTTATCTGGCTGATTGTGATTGCTCTGGTAGTCTTCTATTGGCATCGTGCGCTGATTGCCAAGGAGCATGCCTACGCTGCTGCTGTGCGTCATTGCAAGCAAATGCAGGTGCAATTGCTCGATCAGAATGTTCACTTGCGTCGTCTCTGGTTTAAGCGTGACGAACGGGGTCGGCTGAGTTTATGGCGCGCATTTTATTTTGAGTTCTCTGCGTTGGGTGACGAGCGCTACCAAGGGCGTGTGATCATGCTTGGTGCCAGGGTGACGGGTGTTGAACTCCAGCCGCACCGAATTTCCTGATGCTGTACACCTCTAACAGGCGCATTCTATGAAAGAAAAAGTTGGTGGGTGGAAAACCAAATCCAGTCGGTGTGTGTATGAAAATCCCTGGATCAAAGTCACTCACGAAGAGGTGATTACGCCCAAGGGTACGGACGGCATCTACGGTGTTGTTCATTTTAAAAATACCGCAGTCGGCGTGGTACCCATCGACGATCAGGGCAATACCTGGCTGGTCAGACAAAGCCGTTACACACTCGATCAATACACCTGGGAAATCCCTGAGGGCGGTTGCCCCCAGGGTGAAAGCCCTCGAATGGCGGTGGAGCGAGAACTCGAAGAAGAGGTGGGATTAAAAGCGCGCACTTGGCAGCCGTTAATGGCCCTGCACCTGTCCAACTCGGTGAGTGATGAGTATTGCGAAGTATTTGTCGCGCGGGATCTCTACGCTGGTGAACAACAACTCGAAGCCACGGAAGACATTGAAGTGAAAAAACTGCCCCTGAATGACGCCATTGCTATGGTTATGAGCGGTGAAATCACCGACGCTATTTCGGTGGCGGCGCTGTTGCGTTTGGCCGTGGCTGAGGGAATTTCCAGTTAATCTTCGCGATGGGGTTTAATCAGGCTTCGCAACCAATGTAACCAGCGATTGTCGCGCAGTACCCACTGATCCAATTGATCCTGCTGATGCTGATAGTGCTCCAAATCGCGAAACAGCTGCTCGCGTTTGAGCATACGCCGACGGGGGTTGATGTGTTTAATCACCCGCGCCGGATTGCCTGCGGCAATGCTGTTGGCGGGAATATCCCGGGTGACCACCGAGCCCGCACCAACAACAGAGTTTTCGCCAATGGTCACACCCTTGTTGACGATTACTCGCTCACCCAGCCAGACGTTATTTTCCAGCACCACCGGTTTACTGCAACGAAAGGGGCGAATGCGGTTGTAAACGCCGTGCCAATCGCTATCGCTGACATACACGTTCGCCGCCAGCATGACGTTGTTGCCGATACGGATAGAATCCTCTGCTGAAATGCGCACGCCCGGTGAAATCAAACAATAATCGCCAATGTGAATTTGACCTTGTTTGCTCTTGCCGGGCCAGGTAGTGAAACGCACCCAATTATCCGGCGCGCAAATGATTTGCGCACAGCGCCCCAGGTGCACGCCGCCACCAAAAATCACCAGATTGCGCGGGTGAGCAATTTCCGGCAGATTGCCGAGCGAATCAAATTGCGGTGCAATAAAACGCCTCACATAAAAACGATTCAGCGCTTTTAGCAGGCGATGCAGCCGGTAGGGTGTATTATTGCGGCGCAATGGGGAGTTCTCGTTAACCAGCGATGAGTGAGGAACAAATGCTGCCACTGGCAATAGATGAGGTCAAAGGCTTTCTCGATCCCGATGAGGGCGCCGCGCTCTACGATCACGCGCTTGCCGCTGCCGCACTTGGGCCACTGCTGGAGATAGGTAGCTACTGCGGCAAATCCACGGTTTACCTCGGCAGCGCCTGCAAACAGCGACAGCAGTTATTATTTGCGGTGGATCATCACCGTGGCTCGGAAGAGCATCAGCCGGGTGAGGCCTATCACGATCCAAGCCTCTTCGACGCCGACGCCCAGCGCATGGATTCCTTTCGCCATTTTCGCCAAACCCTGGCGCGTGCCGGGCTCGAGCAAACAGTGGTGCCTATAGTGGCACCTTCGGCGATGGTGGCGCGCCATTGGTGCACGCCTTTGAGTATGGTGTTTATTGATGGTGGTCATTCAATGGAAGCGGCGCTCGCCGACTATCGCTCTTGGGCTGGGCAGGTGATGCGCGGCGGCCTGCTGGCGATTCACGATGTGTTTCCCGATCCGGCGGATGGCGGTCGCCCGCCATTTGAAATCTGGCAATTGGCGCAGGCATCGGGGCTTTTCAAGGCGCTGCCACTGGTTAAAAGTTTAGGTGTGTTGGTGAGGTGCTAACGCTTGCTCGCGGTGCGCAGGTTTAGCGAAAGCTGCGAATAATGGCCAGGCCACCACGAACCGAGTTCTTTGTTTCGACTAGCGGGCTATTTTCAAATTCTGCGCCGCCCAAATAATCGTGACGCACAAACAACGCAAAGCGCCATTGATCGATCTGGCGTGTCAGCGCTACCTGATTTGCCCAGCCGCTGTAGCCCGCTTTGGCGGTGTAAGCGGGCAGTTCGGCAGTTGCCAGTGCCTCAGGAATGTCATAGTAGTAGCTGTGATAGTCCTCACTGGCATAGCTCAAGCTGGTGCGATAACTTAAACCCCAGGTGTCTATACGCCGCAAGTAAATCAGCTGCGGCTGTATCGTGAACCCCGTGTATCCCCGGTCATCCCCGCCGATTGCAAACACAGCGCGCACTGGCAAGTTAAACAGCCAGCCTTCACGCAGATTTTCGCCCGTCAGGTTGATATTAATGGCTGGCCCGAGTTCGAGACTGGAGCCCAGCTCGGGCAAATCCAGCGAGCGGCGCAGCGGGTTTTTGTGACTTTCGGGTGTGACGTTGGCGCTAAGGCTCAGGCTGAATTCGAAGTTATCGCTTCGCAGAAATTGGCCGCGCACACCATCGCGATCCGATTGAATAAATTTTCCGCGATAAACCAAATAGGGAATGGGCGCGACATAGGTACGCACTTCTTTTGAGCCGCGATAATCCGGACTTGTTATGGCGCCCACCCCCAGGCCCAGTTCCCAGGTGGGAGGCTGTTGGGCGTTGGTCGCGAGCGAGAAAACAGCAAGAAAAACACTGCAAAAAAAACGCGTTAAAAACTGATCCATGAGTTGCTCTGTTGTCCGGGTTGAAGATTTCTGGCTTGCTCGACTCAGGCCTTTGAAAAAAGGCATTCTACGCGCTCGATGCGCAAAAGGCTCATTCATCGCACCTAATCAATGATACCCTGTCGGCCATTCGTGTATTCCCTTTCCCTGCTGATCACTTGTTATGAAAACCGCTTTTGCATCACTTCCCCTGGATCCATCATTACTGACCAACCTGGATAGCCTGGGTTATAGCGAGATGACGCCCATACAGGCGCAAACCCTGCCGCTGATTTTGCAGGGTCGGGATCTGGTGGCGCAAGCGAAAACCGGCAGCGGTAAAACGGCTGCCTTTGCGTTGGGGCTGTTATCGCGCCTGGACGTAAAACGCTTTGCCATTCAATCCCTGGTGCTCTGCCCGACACGGGAACTGGCGGATCAGGTGGCCAAGGAAATTCGACGCTTGGCGCGCGCGCAGCACAATATCAAGGTGCTCACGCTCTGCGGCGGTGTGGCCATAGGCCCACAGCTGGGTTCGCTGGAGCACGGTGCTCATATAGTGGTGGGCACACCGGGACGTATTCTTGATCATTTGCGCAAGGGCTCACTCAAGCTGGATGGCGTGCAGCAATTGGTGTTGGATGAGGCGGACCGCATGCTGGACATGGGCTTTGCCGAAGCTGTGGAAACGATTCTCGCCGCCTGCCCCCAGCCGCATCAGACCCTGTTGTTCTCGGCCACCTATCCGGACGAGATCGCCAAGATCAGTGAGCGCTACCAACACAACGCCGAGTTCGTGCGTGTGGAGTCCCTGCATCAGGCGCAATCACTGGTGCAGCATTTTTACGAGTTGACCGACGGCGATTCGCGCATTGATGCAGTGCAACAATTGTTGGCAATTCATCAGCCCACCTCCGCCATTTTATTTTGTAACACCAAGCAGGCATGTGATGACTTGTATCAGGGTTTGCGCGCAGTGGGCATGAGTGTATTGGTGCTGCATGGTGACCTGGAGCAAAGGGAGCGCGATCAGGTGCTGGTGCGCTTTGCCAACAACAGTGCGCGCTTGTTAATTGCCACCGACGTAGCTGCGCGGGGCCTGGATATTAAAAATCTTGATGCGGTGATTAATCTGGAGTTGGCGCATGACCCGGAAGTGCATGTACATCGCATAGGTCGCACCGGGCGCGCAGGTGAATCCGGCTTGGCGCTGAGCCTGGTGATGCCCAAGGAAATCCCCCGCTTTAATCGCCTGGAAGATTATCTCGCCCGGTCTCTCGAACTGGAGCCTATGCCTGAAACCAACGCGCGTTACCAAATGCCCGCAGACATGGTGACGCTCAACATCGACGGCGGCAAAAAAGACAAGCTGCGCCCCGGCGATATTCTCGGCGCCCTTACCAAGGATGCCGGTTTGGCGGCAGCAGATATTGGCAAGATAGATATGTTTGAATTCTGCGCTTACGTCGCAGTGCGCAGATCCTCGGCAAAAGCGGCCTTGCAGCATCTACAGCAAGGTAAGCTCAAAGGGAAAAAATTTCGCGCGCGCCTGCTCAGTGATAGTCGCTAAGCAGGCCAAGGCCTTTTCGCGCGTCAGTGTAAGGTAGTTCCGCCCAGCAATTCGCGCACTTCTGTGGCACTAAAGTGATAGTGCTGATTGCAAAATTGGCAATCGATATCAATGCCTCCCTGTTCTATCAGCAAGGCTTCTACATCCTCTTTGCCTATTGTCATCAGCGCATCGGCACTGCGCTCGCGAGAGCAACTACAGGAAAATTGCAGTGGTTGGGCATCAAAAAGTCGCAGCGGATGTTCATGAAAAAGGCGGTGAAGCAGTTGTGTGGATTCCAGTTCAAGTAATTCAGCATCGGTCAAGGTGCTTGCCAGTGTGGTAATGGTTTCCCACTGATCTCTGGTGCTTTCTGCATCAGTGTTGATTTGCGATGGCAATGCCTGAATAAACAGCCCGCCGCAGCGGTTTTGATCCGCTGCCAACCAAATGCGCGTGGGCAGCTGCTCCGATTGGCTGAAGTAATCCTCCAGGCATTCTGCCAGGCTTTCCTTTTCCAGGGGCACTATGCCCTGGTAACGCTCCAAACGACCACCAAAATTTTCCGTGCGCTTGGGTTCAATGCTGATCACCAAAACGCCCTGGCCGAGCAGCTCGCGAAAACTGCCCGCCTCCAATAGGGCGTCGCTGGCTTCGATTTCCGGGTTCAGGCGCAAAATGGCGCGCAGGTTTTGATGGTGGCTGCACTCGGCCATGATTGTCGAGATAAGGCCTTCGCCGCGTGCTTGCAACACAATCATGCCGTCAAATTTGAGTGTGCTGGATAACAGGCTGACCGCCGCCAAAAATTCGCCCAGCAGTTTTTGCAGCGCAGGCGGGTAGGGGTTGTTAATAAGCACCTGGCGGTAGCTGTGCTCAAGCCTGACCCATTGGCCGCGCAGGTCACTCTGGTCAAAAATAAAACGTTGTAAGGCATCGGGGGTGGACATACATCTCTCTCAAAAAA